>NZ_UZAC03000001.1:1874178-2186542 GCF_900538055.1 Pasteuria penetrans | reverse complement strand
GGTGCTGGTGCTGGAATTAAAAGTCAGTTGATTTGGTTTTTTCCGATATTAATTATATTTCAAAATGATATATATTGATTGCTAACAGTTAATGAATTACTTCTGTATAATATGTATGGATAATTTGTAATGTAAATAAAAAATTGAATAGTATGAATGTTTTGGTCTAGATATGTGTGAAACGTAACGATTATGGTTGGATTTCTACTATAACCATGGAAACTCGGTTTTTGAACCCATGAGCGCGGAAATGAATGCCTTATTCCGCACATCTTGGCACGCCAAATAGACCGGCCTATAGTTCCAATTATTTTATGAATTTTTTAAATTATTAGATATGCTCATCACGATATGGCTTCTCTCCTTATTATTCTTATAAATTTTACTATATATTCGGAGACTTGAGATGTGTTATACGCTACACACTTTGCGAACATTGTCAACCTAGCTCTTCGTTCACCACGCACCTTAAGTCGGCGAGCTCCGTAAGCATTTTTTAGTGCGGAGCAAACGCCCTCAATGGCCGCACGACTGTTCCCTGCTTCCCTATATTTTGTCTCCTCCAATTGATCTCTTTGCTCCGCCGCCGAGTACGTTCGGTCGGTTAATCTTATGGTTCTTCCCCCTGTTTTGTTGAGTTTGCCAATGCACTGATCCGCAAAGGGGCACTTCTTGCAATCCTCCCTGTTGAAATAAGTCACACTGGTCCCGCTCCCTGGTTTTCTCCCTGGTTTGTACTGGCTGTTCTCGGGTTCCTTGTTTGCCACGCATCGTGTAATTTCCTTTGTTCTTTTGTCTCGCACAAACGTGCTTGCCCTCAATTTATCGGGGTTCTCCCTTCGGCCCGTCATATTGGTGAAGCATAGCGAAATACCCTTTGATTGGGCAAGTTCGCTTATCTCATGGCTGTAGTACCCCCCCATCGGCACACAACCGCATTCCATCATGGGGAACCCATGTTTCTATGTACTCCTTCGCAAAGGCCGTATCTGGATGAAGGGAACCTTTCATATCAAAGAAGGAAATTAGGCTTACTCCCTTCTCTCCATCACGATCCTCTACGATTTGTCCGGAATATCCCCCTGTTTGTTCTTCTTCCTGTACTGAGCATCAGGATCATAAGGGCTTTGTAGACTACCAGAACGCACCTTGGAGAGCATCCTGAGATTTCCTTGTTCATCCTCCTCAGTTTGTTCCCAGATCACCCTTTCCAGCAATGCATACTCCTTGGTTGATCTGATGTTGTCATAGTGGGAGACCTGTTCCCTTACAGCCAGCAAACCCCAATTAGCTCTGCAGTCCTATGATCCCTTGTTGTTGCCCCTTTTTTGGGGGGAAGGGGAGGCTTGATAGCCCAATGATTGCCGACTATCGATGTCTGTTAGTTTACACCCTTCTCCAGAAAAACCCCCCACTCCGCGGGGAGGGGAATCAGGAGTTCAGCCGAGATACAAACCACATTTTCGCCACCAGATAGATCACGTCATACGGGTCCAATTTCCCTTATGTTGCTGTTGGATTAGCGGTGCTATCCATTCTACGGCAGGTGGATGTCATACCTACTATTGACTTTTGGAAGGTGGTAAAGTGCTGAAAGGAGTCCCGTGTAACATTGCATTTTGTTTTCCTCCTCGTATGCCAACAACCGTTTTCTGCCCTTCGTATAATGTTCTCCTACCTATAAGGGGCTTTCCTTTTTTGCCCCCCAGAGCTTCAAAGAACACTCCTTCCCGTGGAATACGTTCGATCAATTCCCTGTCTGTCCACCCAAAGGTTTCTTTAATGGACTCCAGGATTATGGTAAAAAGGATATCCTTGCAGGGTTGACCGATAGTATTATGATAATCGGCATATGTTTCCTTGTACCATGAAGCATGTTTCTCATAATACTCGCAAAGGGTTGCAAGTTTAATTTCTTCCTTGGTGGAACACCAGCGCCACTTATCCGCGAAGCATTCAATCCATTCCTCTACCCCTTCCAAGTTCGACTGTTCTATGGTACAATACCCTGAGACCATCTGTTATCAACCTCCCTTTATAGTGGGTATAAAGAGGATTGTATAGGAATAACAGATGGTCTTCAAGTTTCTTTGGGGGGTATTTTTCAGGCAGTACATATAAAGTTGTTTCGAATATACGTGAGGAAGATAGGTTCATGTCCTATTTTGTCTATATATTCTGAATATTATTATAATATCGGTAGTCCAACCATAATTATGAAACCGAGCTTCTATAGATAGTATGATTTCATAAAAGTTTATGTAGTTATTTTTTATGAATCCACAAAGGCCCACTTTCTATTTTTATTCGAACCTCAGGAAACAATTGTGAACATTTTTAACAGCACTAGCACCATAGATAAAAAATTATTTTCTTGCCCCTCCCGCGATAACACGGCAGCATATTATTGTGGGTGTGAACCTCTGAACAAGGTTTTTAGAGGGTATTTTCCTCACTGCCTCAGAATTATTAGTCAGGTATTTAGGCTGCTCATATGACACAAGGTCCCTTGGTTCCTCCATTGACAATCGTTATGGGAAGTTTGGTTTATTACATATCCAGTATCCATGAATGCCAATTCTGGCCTCCTTCCGCCGCATCCTCGGCCGATATCCAACAAGAGGAAAGCGGATAGCTGTTTTTTCTGAACGGGCTCTCCAAGATATTGAAAAATTGCAGGAGCAGGTGTGTTTGTCCTAGTTATGGATGGGGGCAGTTTTTCATTAAAGGGAGTTGATTATGGGGAAACCCTGGATTCTAATCGGTTTGGTGTGGCCCGCGGGAGCGGATTGTGTACAATCTATGACCGTCCAAATCATTCCGGGTCGTGAACAGGGGATCCGTATCTTTTCAGCCCAGGGAATATGAGAGAATTGCGGCTCTTTTGAGAGGCGAGGGGGACATTGATTACCAAATTTCAAGGTTTTGATAAGGGGAAACAGAAGCCATTCTGTAGGGATATGATGTCAAGGCGGGGCTGTGCTTATAAGTTAGGCTTTCGGGCTCAGAAAACTATGGAAGCGGCTGTATGAAGGTGTTGGGACGGGTAAGGTGGAATCACAGGTGTTTGATTTTCTTATGCGAACTGATTTCTCTCGCATTTTTGGGGTAGTCCAAGAAGAAGCCACAGTGACTATGTTGTTGCTAAGGGGGGACACGCCCCCACCCAGTCCCTGGGGTGGTAGGTAAACGCGTCGGGATCCGGAATGCGTACGAGGAGGTATTTACATAATTGATAGAATGTGCTATACTTACATAGAAGTATGGTTCTTATGAATTTATGTATATATATTTACTATAACTTCTAAGGTGTGTGCTATTTTACTATGAAAATAAGAGTAAAGTACATTTGTAGGTCGTTATTGTTACCGTTGGGGGGACTTTTTTCTGTAATGTCCCTGCTTTCTCCCGTTCAGGCGTCGCACTATATTGGGGAAAGTGTATTTCGTGACACCTACTGGGTGTTATTACCATTCTGGTAGATGGATTCATCCTGATGGCGACATAGTTGATTTATCGAGGAGACATTGTAGTGGGAATTGGGTGGGATACGCCTGGCCGGAGGGTCCCCGTACAAAGTGGAATTCATACCCATCCTGGCAGTATAATCAGTACCCATCCTGGCGGTATAATCAGTACCCATCCTGGCAGTATAATCAGTACCCATCCTGGCAGTATAATCAGTACCCATCCTGGCAGTATAATCAGTACCCATCCTGGCAGTATAATCAGTACCCATCCTGGTAGTATAATTAGTACCCATCCTGGCTGATATAGTCATACTTGGAACGGGTATACAATGTCCATATACTATCTTTCCAGCAGCATTCGAACGGGTAATGTACATTCCCCCCGAAGGAATTTTTGGCCCTCCGGGGGAATATTCCCCCACCCTGATTAGGAATCCGGATAGGCCCCTGCGGATTCGGGGGCCCCGCTAGGGGCTTTTTTGACCCGACACCCTATGAGAGGGTTGGCTGAGATGCCATCCCTACTCGACGTGAGAGACTTGGCTGAAATGCCGGGTCTACTCGACAAGGTAAGATCCCTTATATTCTTGATGATGTGAAAGCAAACAAACAAACAAGCGCGTTGGGGAATCCCGATAGAGCAAACTTAGTATAGGTAGGGGCTCGGTCCATGACAATAACTGCTGGATCAAATTCCTATAGGTGGTGATTTTACCTCTGGTAGTCCGTAAGTTCCTCATATTTTCGGCCCTTTGTCACAGCCAATACGGACCCAAGTTTTGTATCATAGGTATAGCTTGCGTGGTTCTTACCTTTCCTTGTCGATGTATCATCTATACCGATGGTCAAACAACGTCCCTGTTCCCTGGCCTGCCTAATGGCCTTTTCCTCAAGTTCTTTTCTCTTTCTAGGAAGAAATTCATCAAAAAATAGGGTATAACCTGTTCTCACCGGTATTCCATGTAATCTTGCTGCTTTCGCTGCTGAAGATAGTATTTGCCGTTGACGAAAGCATTTCCTTACAAAAGTCTGCATATTTTTTCCCTTTCCCAACAAATACATACACATGGTTGAATTTGTCTTCGCAGTAGTACATTTCCATCGTTGGGGGTTCATAACAGATTCAATTTCCCATAAGCCAAGGATGCCGTGTTTTATTTTTCGTTTCTTATCGAATCCCGCTCTCACCAATTTTTATCCCAAGTTTCCCGAATCTTCACAGGAATACCTGATTCCCGGGGATGGACGGTTGGCAATGGACTTCAGGATATAACGAATTATCATTTTATCTGATCTTGTGGGTCCTAATTTCTCTATTTTCATGATTTTCACCTCGTTCGAAAAGAGGGGCCTTGGGAAATCCGGTTTTCATCCCGATAACCCCTTATTTCCTGATAGAGGGTGGGTTGCCTATGATTATAACATATAAAACTTAAATTTTATAAAAATAACGTATATGTCCTACTGTGTTCCCGCAAGAATACCTTGGAATACAGTGGGAGGGAATCCAGATCTAAGCAGATATAAACACAGAAACCTACCACGATGCATTCGATCTATCGAACCATGGTTCAACCCTCACTCCTGCTGGGATCGAACCCCCAGGTCCGATGATATACGGCCAAGATCCAAAGTGTTTTACATAAAAGGAAACTCAGCGAATGGGACCTGAAAAATTTGCTCAGGAATTCATATCCACAACAGGATGTTGCCCAGAATACGTGTGAGACTCTGTTTACATAACTGATAAAATATGTTATATTGAGAGAGTAGCTTGGTTCTTAATGAATTCATGTTTATTAATTAAGTAGGGGGTACTATTTTTACTATGAAAATAAGAGTAAAATTCAATTATAGATCGTTATTGTTACCGTTAGGAGGATTGTTTTCCGTAATGTCCCTGCTTCCCCCCGCCCATGCGATGACCCATATCGAGAAGGATACACCTCGTGATACATCTGGGTGTTATTACCACGATGGCAAATGGAACCATCCTGACAACGATATGGTTGGTTCACCGAAGAAACCTTGTAGTGGAAACAGGGTGGGTGCTTCTGTTCAGGCGTTGCACGACATCCGGGAAGATAGTAGTACATCTCCTGGTGTTACAATGGGTAAGGATCATGAAGGGGATACCTCTTCAAAGTCCCTACTAGATTCCATTTGGGGAGATAACCTACTAGGGTCCTTACGAAAGTCCCTTTCTGAATCAAACCAGAAACCAGAGGATAAGAATCATGGGGAAGATAATTTTTGGGGGTTCCTACTAGGATCAGGTTCGAATTCTGAATCAGGTTCGAAATCAGAGAGTGGGAATCATACTCAGCAGCTACAACCTCAGCAGTTACACCCTAACTTCCCACCAATACAGCAGCAAGCACACCCTAACAATACAGCAGCAAGCACACCCTAAGAAGGTACTCCTGCGGATCAACAACATGCTATACTGAAGTAAGTAATCTAAGTGAAATCGGTTCAATCCCCGGTTTTTTGGCTTTCACCACGGTCTGATATTTCATGATTCCCCTTATGGGGATACAAGGGAAAGCATCCAAACGGGTGGGTGCATTCCCCCTGTATTTTTAATTATAATTTTTTATTATCTTTATAGACAGAAAATTCCTTCTATTTTTCGTTCTCTCTTATCGAAATTTTAAATAAAATTATGTTCCTTCCCTATCCCGGTGTTTTCCACGCTAAATACCAAAGTAACGGTCGAGTTATATTTGTAATCCTGTCGTCCTGTCAGGGTTCTTGTGAAGAGGAGAAGAAGGAGTTGGGTATGATCACCCATATAGAACACCCAAGGGGCCTTTCATTCCGATAAGGGTTTGAGATTCGATTCTATATCCAACCATGCACCGGTTAGAGTATAATATTCCAGAAAAAAGTAATTTTTAACTACAAATTACCTATATTGATAATGCTTACATATATTTTTTCATTATTACTAAATATTATAATAATTTTTATATTTTTTGAAGAAGCACCGAAGGAGAACAATGCGTACAATTTAAAAATAAATTGATTTATTATAATTTGGGAATCATGCTAGAGGCTTTGGACCCTATGTCCCTGTACAAGATGAATCATAGGGCTATTTTTCCATGGCAAGGTAAAAACAAAAGGTTTGCCCTGATCCCATTACCCCAACATGTGTTACAATAGGCGGGGAAGGTATGTTTGATTATGCCTTAAGCTCAAAGTGGACATGAAAAATATTCAGAAAGGGCAGACGAAAATGTTGAAACTAGAAAACGATAAAAATTATAAGGTTATCCTATATTATCATTACACAAAAATAAGGAATCCAGAGGATTTTGCTGCAATCCAACGCGAATTCTGTATGGCCCACAACCTACGTGGTCGTATTTGGGTCGCCGAGGAGGGAATCAATGGAACCGTATCGGGAACGACCGAAGCAATTATGGAGTATGAGGTTTTTTTGAAGCGGCAACCGGGAATGGGAAGCATTCACGTAAAGAGCGATCACTGCGCGGGGCACGTGTTTCCGAAGTTGAAGGTGCGGGTAAGGAAGGAAATCGTTTGCTGGCGGTTGGATCGAGATCTCAATCCGTCCGAAAAGACGGGGAACTATGTAACTGCCCAACAATTCAAAAAGGCCATGCAAGAAAGAGACACTATCATCCTTGACGGACGAAATGGCTATGAGTATGATCTCGGCCATTTCAGGGGTGCTATCCGTGCTGACATAAGAACCACACGTGAATTTCCCGGTTGGTTGCGGAAGCACTTTCGCTTTCCCCCCCATCAGCGTGTTGTCACCTATTGTACGGGGGGCATACGATGCGAAAAATTAACCGCCTGGTTACGGGAAGAGGGATACACCAACGTAGCACAACTGCAGGGGGGCATCATTACCTACAGCCAAGATGAGGATACACAGGGAGAAAATTTTATGGGCCTCTGTTATACCTTTGATGAACGAAAGGCTATCCCCGTCAACCGGAAGGAACCCCATGTCATTGTGGGGCGTTGTTGGCATTGCAAAGCACCTGCTGAGACGTACATTGATTGCGCCTATGACTTTTGTCATCTTCAGCATATCGTCTGTCCCACCTGTTGGAAGGAAAAACAGGGATTTTGTACCCCAACGTGCGCGCAAAAACAGGGAACTTCCCTCCCTCGTCCATCATGAAAATCCACGATACAAAAAGGAGGGTCTTTCCCACTATAGATAAGCGCATCGCCTCTTTTCCCGAGGGTGTGCAAGCCTACATTGGGGCCATGCAGGACGCGGACCGATCTCCCCAAACGATCAATGGTTATGTGTACGATTTTTCCCTGTTTTTTTCTTTCTTGGCACGTGAACAGCTCGTACTGGAGGAGGTTACTGAAAATGTTCTCCACAAATTTTTTCAGGAAATGGGGGGGGGATACCAACGAATCCTAGACGTTCCTGTAACCAAACGAAATGCCCAATTGATCAACCAAGTTACCGAAGATGTGCAAAAAACGTACCAGCGTGCAAACGCGCGAAGTGGCAAACAACGGAAACAGTCCTCGTTGCGCTCTCTGTTTTGTTATCTGGTGCGTACAAAGAGACTACCCAACAATCCTATGGAGGCCTATGATCGAACAGCTCTGCAGACCAAGAGAAAAAAAACGCTGCCCACCTTTCTCAGCCGAGAAGAGGCTGTTAGATTGGTAGCTGCCGTAGATTCCTTTCAAACCCCACAAACGAAGGGTTGGCACAGGATGCGCAATCGGGCCATCTTGATGATGCTGTTGGGAACCGGAATACGGGTATCAGAACTAGTCCAATTACGTTTTTTGCATATACACAAGGTGGAAGAGGAGGGGGTTTACAAACTCCTCATTATTGGGAAAGGTGAGGGGGAACGTTGGCTGACCCTACATAAGCGGGCAAGCGAGGCCCTAGACCATTATCTTGTCGTTCGACCTATCGCCAATCCCCTTCTTCCCCCTTCTCAGGCAGACATAATTTTTCTCAACAAAAATAAAGGGCCCATGAGTCGCCGTAGCATTGGGAGCATAGTGAAGAAATATGCGCTGGAGGCAAACTTGCCTGTAAGGGCTTCCGAACTCACACCCCATAAACTGCGACATACACTAGCTACATTTCTACTCTCCCAGGGGGAGAATTTGCGGATCGTTCAGGAGATACTGGGTCACTCCTGCGTGAAGACAACGCAAATTTATACTCATGTGGTGGATTCAGAAAAGGAAGAAGCCCTGAGGAAGTTGGATAAGATTTGGTGAAATACCCCCCATGATTTCCACTATTGGGTAATTTTCATGAAATATTTAACTATTTTACGGTTAGGTTTTATATTCCCTATTCTATGTCTATTCTTACGTTTATTCTGTGTCCAGAGGAAGGGGATTGGTTCTGAATTATGGATCGTGGGTTGTCTCCGAAGGAACTAGCAGTACTAGGCTACATACACAAGACTGTACAAACAAGGGGCTATCCCCCTTCTGTCCGTGAAATCGGAAAAGCTGTTGGATTGAGTTCCAGTTCCACTGTGCATACCTATCTTTTACGCCTTGAAAAACATGGCTGCATACACCGTGATCCCTCCAAACCACGGGCGATTGAGGTACTATGGACCCCCACACCCATTCATGGGGGGAGAGATATCAGGGAGGTGCCCCTCGTAGGGAAAGTTACGGCAGGGACACCTATTACAGCTGTTGGGGATTCCGTCATGGACTTTTATCCCCTGCCGGGGGAATGGGTTGGCCCGGGTCCGTGCTTCATGTTGACTGTTGAGGGCAACAGTATGATCAATGCGGGCATTCATCACGGAGACAAGGTCATCGTGCGTGAGCAAAAAACCGCTAGAGACGGTGATATTGTTGTAGCGATGACTTCAGACCATGAAGCCACCATCAAACGATTTTTTTATGAGGGTTCAATGAAAAGGTTCCGCCTTCAGCCCGAAAACGATCATTTCGAACCCATATACCTGAAGAAGGTGCAAATCCTGGGTTTAATCATCGGCTTAATTCGTATCCCCTTGTCCCCACAGTAGGAAATGTCACTAGATTTTCGGGGAGCAAGGAATGGGAAGGAACTAGTATTTAAATATTTTTTCATGTAATTTTTTTTAATTATGTGTGTATGTGTCATATAATCTGACCTTTGTCCCCATTGTAGATGCATTCCATATTTTAAAAATTAAATATTTTATTTTAATAAAAGATGATGTATCCTTCTTAAGAACATGAAACTAATACTATTCGCCTTTATTTTATGAGGATATTCATGAAAACTATTTTCAGAGGGAGTATCCCTCCATTTGCGTTTGGTTTTAGGTATTACGATTCTCAATTTTTTTATCGTTATTTATATATAAAAAACACAATATCTTGTTGTGATGAACATTATAATCTACAATCGGAATACTCTTATGGAAAAAATATCCAGATAAAATGGTGTTTTAAGGAACGATCCGACAGTTTCCGTTCAGAACATCTGTTCTCAGAATTGTGTTCTTTCTTTGTTCTCACATAAAATTCAATAAATATAGTAAGTTCATTGGATAATGCTTTCCTCACCCGGATAAGAAACACAGCAGAGGAAGGTACGAAGAACATGACACTAGACTGGGGGTTCTGAATGGTCAAAATCCTATGGGACCATGGGAGTCACATAATGCGAGAGTGGTACGTGTGGTTCGTCCGAGAGGGCTGGTTGAGATGCCAGGCCCTACTCGATGTGAGGGACTCGGCTGAAATACCGGGTCTACTCGACATTATATGGAGAAACAATCCATATGAATAAAAATGGAATCGGGACCCTCTCTAATTCCGTAACCATAAAGTTCAAGGATTTGGACAGGTGACTCAAAGTGTGGCTGCACAGTTGTCGTGTTTGAATGCGGAATCAGTGTGATTTCCTTTTTTTACCTGTTCATCGGAACTATATTTTTATATTTTTGAATATTTATTTAATTATTTTTCCGACAGATCTGGATCAGAATATTTTCCCCGTGGATAATTGGTGATGATATATCGACGGGGAGACTATCCATAATGAGGGGGTCCGCCTCGCTGATATCTCGCCGGTTGTTGATAGGGTACTGATCCTCCTCCACCCTGTGGGGGATACCCTTGCTGATGTGTGTGTCTACCCTGGTGATGACGCAGCGGTCGGGAACCACGTTGACGCACGTTGCCCCCCAACGGTCTCTGTTGCTGCTGTGGGGCGGGATGATGAGAAACGGGTGGTGGCGGTTGGACCGGTGTTTGTCCCGACATACGTGGCGGCGGCGGTTGTGGGGGGGGTGACAACTGTTGCTGTGTAAAGGGGGGGGAAGGGGCAAATTGTTGTATTTGCCTCACGGTATTTTGTAAAGAGGAGTGGGCCTGATCGATTTGGTGCCGGAGTTGGTAATTTTCCTCTCGGAGCCGTTGTAGATCTTGGAAAATTCTGTCCAAAAATTGCATAATGTTTTCATTGGGGGAACCCTCCTGTTGATCTGGTTCTTGCTGTTTATTTCTTTCAAAGTCAATATAATCCTTTATTATAACGTCAAGAAAATCATTGACTTCATTAATGTTGTAGCCACGCAATCCAACCTTGAATTCCTTATTGTGGATGTCCTGGGCTGTAAGTCGAACCATCCTCCCATCCCCCCCGCATCCGTATAACCCCCTGAGGAACGGTTCCCGGGGCCGACGCTCGTAGATAAGGCTTGTTTTATAATATTTTTTCTCTATTTATATACTAATTCTTCATTACTCAATTGAATGTACTAATTCCTCTTTTTATACGGGGTCTCCAGGAAATGGATGGGGATCTGATCTTGAAACGGATGGTTGTGGAAAACAATGTAGGGAAAGTGGATACTGTTGCTACCGTATTATAATGTACATATAAACTTGACACGTGATGGACATGTGTATTCATATAAATAAATATACATTTTGAGAATGTTTTCAAAAAATCCCATTGTTACTGGGCTCTCGTTGTGGCATCGCATTTGCATTGTGAACGCGGTATACTTTAAGTTGGGAAAGGGATTAGCAGGGATTGAATTACAGAGGAAAGAGGGGCCCAGTAGTGACCACAACAACGCCCAGTATGGAGGATTATCTAGAATATATCTGTAAATTGATTGATACAAAAGGATACGCCCGTGTTTCCGACATTGCGGCTGTTCTCAATGTGCATCCTTCCTCTGTGACGAAGATGGTTCAGAAACTGGCCCAAAATCAATATCTTGTTTACGAAAGGTATCGGGGGCTCATTCTTACACCACAGGGGGAAAAGATTGCCAAGCATTTGGTGTGGAGACATGCTCTGCTGGAACGTTTCCTATTGCAGATTGGTGTTCCAAAGGCTATTGTTCATCGTGAGGTGGAGGGAGTAGAACACCATCTTAGTTGTGAAACATTGCAACGCATTGAGGTTCTGATGGGGTATCTGGCGGGGAAAGAGGATTGGCTACTGTTGTGTAACGAAAAAGGTGATGGATCTAAATTCCGGTCGGACGAGTAGCAGTGGTATTGTTAGGCTCTCCTGCGGGTCAGGATTCATTCATGCTTAGAGTCCATTTTTGCGGAGTTCGGTAAATATCATAGGGGAGAGGGGGGGTTATTCGTGAAAGCAGATGCAATCTTTGAGGGTGGAGGTATCAAAGTTGTTGGTTTGGTAGGGGCGTTTTCGGTAGCGGAGAAGCGCGGTTACCGTTTTCACTCCCTAGCAGGTACTTCTGCGGGTGCGCTTTTAGCATCCTTACTTGCGGCAGGTTATACAGCGGATGAGCTCCGTGATATTGTTATGGGTAAAGATTTTTCCACCTTTCTAGCCTCTTCCTGGTATGATCGCATCCCCTACGTGGGTTCCCATACATTTCGCTTCATCCGTATGTGTTGCCGGAAGGGGTTTTATTCGGGTAATCGATTCGAGAAATGGTTACAGGATTTATTGGCAGCGAAGAAAATTTATACCTTTTCCGATCTACCCCCCGATATTTCCCTATCTATTGTTGCTTCCGACATAACACGGGGTAGATTGTTGTTGTTGCCCGAGGGGGTAAAAGAATATGGTGGTTTCCCCGAGAAAATGAGCGTTGCTCGCGCGGTTCGAATGAGTTGTAGTATCCCGTTCCTATTCGATCCGGTGCGTTTGACTCATTATCCCACTTCAACAACGAGCTATGTAGTAGACGGCGGTATTTTGAGTAATTTTCCGGTCTGGATTTTTGATCGTAATCCACCCCGTTGGCCGACATTTGGTTTCCGTTTTGTTTCGGGACAACGGAGATCGGTACAGGTGGTGCGTGGACCCTTAGCTTTGTTGCGTTCTGTGGTCTACACCATGATCAATGCACACGATGATCGTTGTGTAGATGAACAGGAACTCTTACGTACTATTGAGGTTCCTAGTATGGACATTAAGGTGACCGATTTTAGTCTATCCCCATCGCGTAAACATGATCTCTATCAGGCGGGTGTGGAGGCTGCAGAAAATTTTTTCAAAAACTGGAGCTTTGTGAATTACATAACGGTTATGCGTAGAAGGACATCCCTAAGGGGATGTATTCGTGGGAAAAATTATCAAGGAGTGATGAAGAAATGGATCTAGGAGTATAGGTCCTGTTCATTTGAATGAATTTTATATTATATTTTGGTACAACATGTTTTTTCTATTAAAATTGGTTGTTTATGTATATATAAAATATGAATTTGTATTGGTCTCCATGTTCATTATTATAAAATATATACAATATAAAATAAATATAAAATTTGTATTATTATCCTATGCATACGTATGCATAGGATGGTTCCCTTCTTAAGCATACAGCGGGTCTAGATGGATATATACCAATATCATATTTATTTAGTAATTTATGGTAATTATTTAATATATGATGATTATATGACTTTATAGAGTTATTCAGAATAATAATAGAACGAACACAAGCATGGACCTAGGCTAGGAGGTTTTATCAGCGTATTCTCTAGAGGGGCTTCCTAATACAATAATCTAAAATTTTAAAAAAACATGAAATTTTTTTATTCCGTCTGCACTATTATGGTACCATTTTATGCAATCGAGGAAGAAAAATAGGGCTATTTTGCCATGATGGGACAAAAATAAGGGATGGATCCGCGGGCAACATGGGGTGTACAGACAGGAAGAATCTAATCTAGGCACTTATAAGGAACCTGAGAGAGGTCGCGCTCCAAGCTAGGTGCAGGGGAGATGAAGATATGCCCTTGGGAATCGGTCGATAACGCATCGAAACGAGCCATTCATGTCGAAACCAAGGGGTAAAGATTCTCTACCCCGGGACCAAGTTGGGGAAGAAAATCTATCCACTGTCTTAATGGCATGCGGTGTACAGGTGGGATGAACTCAACATAGATTTTACCGTGCAACTCAGGAACCTATCATGCGGATGCCCAGCGGCTGATCGTCGCTAGGCCGTAAAAGCCAATAGATATCGAGGAGGCGGCTCTGTACACAGGGGCGGGTTGATTTGTGCAGGATGGGGAGGGACGGATCATGCAGGAGTGTGTTGGATTCGGTCCTATGAGAGGATCGGTTGAAATACCGGTTCTACTCGATGGTGCACAGACGTATGACCGTTGCCGAGCGTAATAAGAGCTAAAGATAATGGGGGCTTCCGTACAACTTTCTTAGAATGGAGCCATGCACAATCTGGAATGAAGAAATGATCGTGAGTGGGACCGGACCACATCGGATCGAAATCGGAACCGGACATGGAAGAGAGAGGTATGGAGAACATGACATCAGATTGGTGCTGAATGGGCAAAATCCTATGGAACCCTAAGAGCCGCATAATGCGAGTGTAGTATGTGATGAATGATGCATACACCCGTTCGGATTCTGCCCCGCAAATTCTTGGGGGTTTGCTTGAGGCTAGGAATTCGCCTGGATGAGAATGGGGACGGGGGATGTGGGATGGATCCGGGTATCATAGCTGCGTTGTTGGTGTGGTCGACGTTGATTTTATGGTGGACAGGCTGGTTTACCCATTTGGGTTCCGTTCTCCCGATCCGGTCGTGTAATTTAGGAATCCTCTGGGGCGCGCTATCCTTCTCTTATCTTTATCCAGCTATACCCATCACGACCCATTGGCTCCTTCACCCTTCCTATATTGTTTATTTCATACTCACTGTTATTTTACTAAGAAAATCTATAGTAGGACGGAGATTCTATCTGGCAAACGGGGTTCTCCTGCTAGGAACAATCCCCCTAGGGGAGTTGTTCCTATTGGGGGAACGGGTAGGTATAGGGGACGAATGGGTTCATTTCGTGGTTTCCGGCAGTATGTTGTTGGGGGGGATTCTAATGAGTAGAAACCCCGGGGGACAGATGTTTCTACTATTGGGTAGCTGGTTGATTTGGAATCTTTGGCGTTGGTTCTGGATGCAGGATCGTTGGATACCCGTTACCCTGGGGGATGGACAGTTTCGTTTAGGAGCCGTTTTGATTCTCATCCTGAGTTGCCTATGGTTTTTCTGGACACAGCGATCTTCGCGGAGGTCCTCCTCTATATGGGAGTGAAGGGTATGGACAGTGGAGGTATATTAGAATCCATCCATTGGTCGGTATCTACATGGGCCGTGGTAATAGGGATCATTACTGGTTTTTTTGTTAGAATATGTATTTTAAAAATTGATTTTAGACAATATCCTAGCTATCCCTATGGATGCATTGTACATCTCTCCCTAGGTCTCATCGCCTCAGCATTGGGGGCTGTTGCCGTACCGGCCCTACTCGCACGCAACTATATCGCTGTCACTTTTCTAGCCCTGGCTGCGCAACAATTCCGGGAGGTTCGTAGAATGGAGCGGGAAACACTAACCCGCCTAGATATAACAGAGTTGGTTCCACGTGGCACCAACTATATAGAGGGTATGGCTATGGTATTTGAGGGAAGGAATTATGTAGTAATTGCGGCCTCCCTCCTGAGTTCTTCCCTTGTTATGTTTACTGGGGATATACACTGGGGCCTCCTAGGGGGTCTTCTCCTGGTTTTAGGAAGCCGATTTTTGCTCAAAAATTGCCGGGTGGGGGATATTGCTGAGGTAAGCGAGGCAGAAATTACCTTTTACGGTGCCAATGTTTATGTGGATCATAGTTATCTCACCAACATGGGGATCGATCGGAATAGAAAAGTCGTTCGTGAAAAGGGAAAAGGATTTGTTATTCAACCGAGGCATGTTAAATATGAAGTTGCATTGAGTAATTTGGGACAACGACAGGCTATTCTCCATGATGCATCCTCGATTCTGGGTGTGTATCGCGATAGGAATAGGCCATCCCTCGTTCCTATGGCTAAGAGAGATCTAACTCGGGGACGACTAGTGGTTCTATTGCTACCTCTCTTTGAAGACCCATATGCCGTTCCTCCAAGAACGGGGAGGGAGGTAATCCAGGGAACCCTTGTGTTGGAAAATTCCGTTCGTTCTCCCCTTGGATTGGCTCGACTTCGTTGGCTGCTGGGGAGGAGGTGAACATCGTCGCAATGAATGGGGGGAATAGGGGTCCCAACCTGGTTGCCGTGGTGACCACGCAACCGGAACTCGTCAGGGGTAATAGTGTTGTCTTTGTAGTTGAAGATGAAACCATGCTCCATCATTGTGCTGCCCAATTGGAGATCTTTCTAGGCGCGCGTTCCTATGCCCTCTATTCAACAACGATCCTTATGGTTCAACAACAATCCGGTTGATCCCAAACAGCCCTGTTCATCAGTACAACCATCGGAATGGTTGTTTCGTTGCTTTACTCCCAATTTTTATGCAGTTTCTATGATAAAATGGAGAACGGTATTGGGTATCTATCGTGTGATGCATTGGTAGAAGGAAGGGAGTTCCATTAACGAATGTTCCCCTGCTTGTAGCTATCCCCCGGGGGGATTCTTACGGAAGAAAAACGTAACACCAGCGGGACCGTAAGGGTTGCATAATGTGGGAACAGTGCGTGTAGTTCCGTGGGGGAGGGTTGGCTGCTGAGATACCGGCCCTACTCGACGAGTGCGCACACCCTCGGCCTTTGGGAACAAGCCGGATGTTCTTATTGCTCCTTGGCTAAGGGAATAGAAGTCCCAGCAACCTGACTTCACCATCACTGTGCTCGCCCCATCGAGGCTATGGGTCCTTTTGTCCTAACAGCAGTACCTATGATTCAACAAAAGTTTTGATGATGATCCCAAACGGACCCGTTCATCGGCAGGATTTCCGTGGTGGTTGCTTGGTTCCTTTGCTTGGTTCCCAATTTCTACGATAGAATGAAAACAGTGCTGGGTATTCATCGTGTGGTACACTGATGGGGGGAACGGGGAGGTTGTACACTATGGAAGTACCTATGGTTGCCGTTGTTGGGCGACCCAATGTCGGTAAGTCAACATTATTCAATCGATTGCTTGGTCGTGTGTTAGCCATTGTCGAAGATCGGCCTGGTGTGACGAGGGATCGTTTGATGGCACCTTGTACTTGGAACGGACACACCTTTCAGCTCGTGGATACCGGTGGCCTTCTAGGTGACCGGACCGATCCGTTTCTAGCATCCGTCACACAACAAGCGGAGGCTGCTATTGCTGCCGCTGATGTTATACTTTTCCTGTTGGATGTCAAACAGGGTGTCACGTCCCCCGATGAGGAAGTAACTGCAAAGTTACGACGGGTAAAAAAACCTGTGGTTCTGGTGGTTAATAAGGTGGACAATCAAAAACAGCGGATGATGGCCTATGATGCCTATCGGTTGGGGTTGACCCATGTACATATGATTTCCGCCCTTCATGGCATAGGGACTGGTGACTTGCTCGATCAATTGGTTGAACTACTTCCTAGGGGGGAGGAATCCCCTGCAGAAAAACCAGAAACCCCCGATCAAGAGGGAAAGGGGAGGGTTGTGCGGATTGCAATCGTAGGGCGTCCCAACGTAGGGAAATCCTCCCTGTACAATGCTCTCCTGGGGGAGGAGCGCGTCATTGTAGATGAAACGGCGGGCACTACCCGGGATGCTATTGATACGTCGCTATCCTATCAGGGAAAGGACTATATTCTTATTGATACCGCAGGAATGCGGCGGCGTAGCCGTATCGATGAACGTACCGAGTACGTCAGCGTTCTCTATGCTATCCGTGCCCTAGAACGAGCCGATGTGGTTTGCATGGTCTGGGATGCTAGCCAAGAAGTCTCAGCGCAGGACCTACGCATTGCCGATTTGGTGCAACAAACAGGCAAGCCCTTGCTTTGTGTGGTCAATAAATGGGATATTGTGCGTTCTGGTGGAAGCATGGGTGCCTGGAAAAAAGCCCTCATCCAGCGCATCCCCGCCTGGGACCACGTTCCCGTGCGTTTCGTATCAGCTCTTACAGGTTGGCATATCGGGGAACTGTTGCCTTATATGCGTCATTTGGATGAATTACAGAGGCAAAATTTCCCTACTCCCATGCTGAACTCACTATTGCAAGCAGCCCAACAGCGGACACCCCCTCCTCCACGACGAGGTAAAGTTTTTCGGATTTACTATGCTACCCAGACAGGAACTTGCCCCCCCCGTATCCTGCTCTTCGTAAATGAACCGGGTCGGGCCCACTGGAGCTACCTTCGCCATCTCGAAAATTGTTTGCGCACAGCACTTCCCCTAGAAGGTATTCCCTTGCGTATGCATTTGCGTAAGCGGGAGCAAGGTACCGCTAAAAATAACGAAGGATTACAAAGAAAATAATGTCAATTATTATATTCTGCTGTTTTATTGCCTACCTACTTGGTACTTTTAATCCTGCCTATGGTTTAACACGTGTTTGCAAGGGATACGATATCCGCGAAATGGGGAGTGGAAACGCAGGTGCTACCAATGCATCGCGGATGTTGGGAAAAAGTTTGGGTTTCGTTGTTCTCTTCCTTGATATGGGTAAGGGCATGATTGCTGCCTTGTTGCCCTCCTGGTGGGGGTATGGGCACCAACCCCTCCTTTCTGTACTTGTAGGTAGTTGTGCAGTATTGGGGCATATGTTTCCCATATTTCTTTCGTTTCGCGGAGGCAAGGGTATTGCGACGATTTTAGGGGTAGCTTTCGTTACGGATCCCCTTATCGGTTTATGGATGTCGGCAATAGGACTGGGCATCATTATCATCACCCGGTATGTATCCCTGGGTTGTCTTGTTATGTTGCTCTTCTTTCCCTTTTTGTTATGGGTACGTAATTATCATTCATGGGTGATTATATTCGCTTCCTTCATTGTTTTTCTCAGTTGGTTACGTCATCGTCGCAACATTGCCAATCTGCTCCATGGGAAGGAGCGTCGTTTTCTATGGAAGTCGTGAAGGGGACAAGGGAAATTCGCAAGATAGCTGTTCTGGGTGCAGGCAGTTGGGGAACTGCCTTAGCGTCTGTACTCTCTCGCCCACCCGTTAGGGATACGCCCTTCCTTTCCCCTATGCGGGTTGTTCTATGGGCACGTCGCAAATCCTGTGCGGACGAGATTGCAAAACAACATATGAACTCACAGTATCTTGGTCGCGTTCAGCTTCCAAACTCGTTGTGGGCTACCAGTGACCTACAGGCGGCTGTGCAAGATGCGGATGTTCTTCTATTCGCTGTGCCTGCGGTTGCCATGCGTATGGTAGCAAAAATGGCTCTACCGTGGATTTGCCCGGATGTTTGTGTGGTTCACGCGGCCAAGGGTTTTGAACCAGGGACTCGCAAACGGATGTCAGAGGTGTTGAAGGAAACATTGCCTGTTTGTCATCGCCTGGATCCCGTGGCATTAGCGGGGCCCAGCCATGCGGAAGAAGTGGTCCGCAGTTTGCCAGTGGCCACTGTAGCGGCGTCCCCCTCACTAACCCATGCGCAAATTCTACAGGCATTGCTTTCCCGTCCCCATTTCCGAGTTTATACCAACACAGATATCATTGGTGTGGAAATAGCAGGGGCTCTAAAAAACATTGTTGCCTTAGCCTCCGGTTTGGCCGACGGTCTCCAATTGGGGGATAATGCCAAGGCTGCTCTATTGACCCGTGGTTTGGCGGAGATCTGTCGTTTTGGACAGTTGCAGGGTGCACGTATGGATACCTTCCTTGGCTTGGCCGGTGTGGGTGATTTGGTGGTCACCTGCAATAGTCAGCATAGTCGTAATTTACGTGCGGGTAGGCTCTTCAGCCAAGGCATGGATCTGGAACATGTTCTCCGGGAATTGGGGATGGTGGTAGAGGGTATAGAAACCACCCGT
The DNA here is from genome assembly GCF_900538055.1 of Pasteuria penetrans. Taxonomy (NCBI): domain Bacteria; kingdom Bacillati; phylum Bacillota; class Bacilli; order Caryophanales; family Pasteuriaceae; genus Pasteuria; species Pasteuria penetrans. The sequence continues at coordinate 2,166,867 of NZ_UZAC03000001.1, read as the reverse complement.
TCCGTACATAGAATGGCACAACAACTAGGGGTCACCATGCCTATTACGGCTGCCCTTTATGAGGTTCTGTTTTCCCAGGGGGATCCTCGACAAATAGTACAACAGTTGATGCAAAGGCAGTATGGACGGGAATATTCCCCAGGTACAATGAAAAATTCTCGTTGATTCATGGGATACAGAGGCGTTTATGATGACACCTCTGGGGGATATTTTCGTAGAATGGAGACATGCCTGGTTGGGGGCATACTAGCCAGAAGTAAAAAATACTCGAGGAAAATGATGAGGAAATTAGGTTCGCCAGGGATGGGTAGAAATGCCCCCAACACTAGGATAAAGAGGAAGAGAAAAGGTAATGACCGTTGTTAGGTCATTACCTTTTTCCCTTGGAAAGCCATTGCGAAATCCATTTCTGCACTATGGGGGACTGAAGCATTCCCATGATTGTTTTAGGATCGGGAAGTGAACCCCCTTCGTTGTTATCGCTATTGTCGCCTGGTGGATAGCCGTTACGGGCGGATTGTTGGGTTCCTGGATTTCTCCCCATACCCTGGTGGTTCCCCATGCCTTGATTCCCCATACCTGATGGACCCGAAGGGGGGTCCAAATCAAGGTTGGGGGATAGTAGTCCCCCTGGATGGCCAGGGTTTTGTTGGGATTCAAAATTGGGTTCATGGGAAAAAGGAGGGTCATTTCCTTTGGGTTTTAGGGGTAATTTTGGGAATAAATTCCCCCCCGCCCCCTTTTTGCCCCATATATTTCCTGCCATACCTAGAAGTTGATGGGCTGAGTCCATCATTTTTTCTATCCTCTGTAAGGATTGATTGAGGGTCTTGACGGAGGTTCGAATGGTTAGGAATCCGTTCCATATCTTAGGCCATTGGGCTGATGTGATCAACTGGGATAGAGTTTCTAGACCCCCCTTTCCTTTTCCCCCCATCGAATTAGGTTTAGCCACGATGGGAAAACCGGATGGGGGGCCAGGTGGGGTGGTGGGCGGTGGATTCGTAAACAGGCGTTGGCGTTGGATGAGGGACCTCCTGCGGCGGTTTCTCCTGTTTCTTCCTCTCATTTGGACAACCTTCTTTTTTATGAATCAATTTCAGAGATGGCGTGACTCCACAGGGACGTTCCTTTCCACGGCATATCCTCCTCATTCTATGAAGATGGGGAATGACTTGGACGGGTGTTTGCCTTTTTTTCCCCATTTCCCTGCCACAGGCCCATTGCTCCCCCGGTTCCTCTATGGTGTGTTCCAATCAGCAAAAACCATGGTACGGAGGGGTATGGAGGTTCCTGGGCAGGCATAGAGTAGGTAGTGTCGTGAGGATAGCCAAGCGGGGAATTTTTATGCTTTGCAACCGCAAACCATCCGGGAGTGTATGGGGATGGGGAGACGCCGACGAGGAGGCTGGTTTGGGTATGGAGAAGGTGGATGTCCTTAAGGACATTGCGGAACAAACAGGTGGGGATATCTATCTGGGTGTAGTGGGCGCAGTACGAACGGGAAAATCAACCTTCATCAAGCGCTTCATGGAGCAAGTAGTCATTCCTAACATTTGTGAGGAATCCGATCGCGCTCGCGCTACCGACGAACTCCCCCACAGTGGTGCTGGAAAAACCATTACAACTATTGAACCAAAGTTTGTCCCTAATCAGGCGATATCCATTCATGTAGGGGAAGGTTTGGATGTCAATATTCGACTTGTGGATTGTGTGGGATATGCCATTCCGGGTGCGAAGGGTTATGAGGATGACCAAGGACCACGTATGATCAATACTCCGTGGTTTGATGATCCCATCCCCTTTCAGGAAGCAGCTGAAGTAGGTACAAGAAAGGTAATTCAGGATCATTCTACGTTGGGGATTGTATTGACGACAGATGGCTCAATCGCCGATATACCCCGTATGTCCTACGAAGCTGTAGAGGAACGGGTGGTTAGCGAGCTTAAGGAAGTGGGTAAACCCTTCATTCTGTTACTAAATACAGCCAATCCTCATAGTGAGACCACAGAGCAGCTTAGGCATCATTTATCGGAAAAGTATGATATACCTGTCATTGCTTTGAGTGTTGTTTCTATGAGTGAGGACGATATCCTACGGGTTATGCGTGAGGTTCTATATGAATTTCCTGTTCATGAGGTGAATGTCAATTTGCCCAGTTGGGTAATGGTTTTAGATGAGGAGCACTGGTTGCGAAAAGAGTTCGAGCAGGCAGTCCGGGATACAGTACAGGACATACGAAGGTTGCGTGACGTAGACCGAGTGGTGGGCCACTTTACGCAATTCAGTTGCATTGAACGGGCTACTCTGTCAGGCTTGCACATGGGGCGTGGCAGTGCTGGTATTGATTTATATGCCCCTGATGAATTATACTCCGAGATCCTAACGGATGTGGTGGGTGTTACGATCCAAGGTCGTGATCACCTTTTGGAGCTCATGCAAGAATTTACAACGGCGAAGGCAGAATATGATAAGGTGGCAGAGGCTCTTAAGGAGGTTCATGCGACGGGTTACGGCGTAGCGGCACCTTCTAAAGCGGAGATGGCTCTGGAACCGCCCGAATTGATTCGACAAGGAACGCGTTTCGGAGTACGATTGAGGGCAATGGCCCCCTCGATTCATATGATTCGCGTTAACGTGGAATCGGAATTTGCACCGATCATTGGGTCGGAAAAGCAGAGTCAAGAATTAGTGAATTATCTTATGAGTCACTTTGAGTCAGACCCACTCAAGATTTGGGAATCCGATATCTTTGGACGTTCCCTGAATCAAGTTGTACGGGAGAGTATTCAGGCCAAATTGTCTATGATGCCGGAAAACGCCCGTTATAAGCTACAGGAAACCCTGGAGAGAATTATCAATGAGGGCTCCGGGGGACTCATTGCAATTATCCTGTGAGAAAATGGGGGCGACGGGGGGATGAGTTGCTCACATATAGGTTACTGTAGAGGGGCATCGTAAGTTCTAATCACAAAATCGATGGGCACGAATATGGGGTGCTTGTCCTAGCGCGGGAGGTCCACTAGAAAATATCTTGTGCTTTTCAGGAAACATGGTAGACTGAACCCAGGAGGTGAAACCTGCTGTCCACACCTACCCTTATTTGGCTGGCCTGGTACTTCTCTGGAATCCACCCTGGGTGGATTTTTGGTATCAGGAATTTGCTTAGGTTTTGGGCCGAGCAGGTAAAGGAACTATGAATAAGACAGAATTGATCGATCAGGTAGCCAAAGTCACAGACCTGAAAAAAAAAGAAGTCACGCAAGTTGTTGATGTACTCCTCGCCACAATCAAGGAGGCTTTGCGTGCCCAAGAAAAGGTACAGTTGGTTGGCTTTGGGAACTTTGAGGTGCGTAGCCGACCGGCCCGTAAGGGTCGTAATCCCCAGACCGGGGAAACCATCCAGATAGCTGCTTCCCTTGTACCCTCGTTCCGTGCTGGGAAGCAGCTCAAGGAAGAGGTAAACCAGGCAGCTATGGCGAACACGGAAATGGCTGCGTCCGATCAAGACCCAGCACCGGAGGAGGACTAGAAGGGTCCAGACGGACAACCCGTCGTTTCGCTATTAGGGGTGCAGTGGGTGGGTTACATAAGGGCTTCAGTTCCTAACAACGAAAAGGGTATTTTGTTAGGTGCGGCATGAATCGCCTTTTTGTGTCCCAGGGATTCCCCCGGGCATTCATCGTAAAAAGAGGGGGAGTACCGTTTTCCCGTTTTCGCGGATAGAAAAGGGGTTGCCTACATTGGATGTTGATCAGGCGAAGGTGCATACCATAGTATCCATGTTGTGCTGGAGGGCAATTGGGGGAGAAAAAATCTCCAATGGGGGGATTGCGGAGAACTCCAGCACATGTAGAATGCACGTATAGTGATTTTGAAGTGGGATTTTTAGTGGTTTGGACAAGCGATCCTATTGCCATTTCAACGCAATATTTACAGTTTTTCCCGTTCGTGTACGGACACTGCTATGGTGGTTATGATGGGGACGGGGTATTTTTTTATGTATCCGTGCGAACGTTTGCGAACCGGGTACAATAACGGTTTGCGGTGGTTTTATTCCGAAAGAAATGGGACAGATAGGGAGGGATCGTACGATTGCTGGCAGTAATATTCTGAGGTAGATGGAGGGTTCCGGAGTGTTGGTCCCCCCAGGGAACTCACCTTTGTTTGCCTTGGGGGCAAGGTTCTTCGGTTACTCTGAATTCTTGTTACCCATAATACATATTTAGGAATACGTACGAGGTGTACGAGTGATGGTTCACAATGGACAGGTCCATGTTGTTTTGTTGGGGGGTGTAAGAGATAAGGGGCCTCTACCTAGTAGTATGGGGATAAAAGAGGGTGTGCTGGGATGGCTAGGGGAGGGATGTATCCCTAACCGGACTCCCCCCCCCCCTGGGGCTGTGGTCCCGTTTTTTTTGTGTTGGGAAATCTTGTGGGCACCCTCTCAGTCAGGAACATTGAGATTTATCTCTTCTCAGGGGCAGGTTCTAACTAACGTTGCAGGGGGGTCCTCCTCTGATATGGAATCACGGGACCGTGCAATTTCTTGTGGGGAATGCCTTATCTATGAATCTAGTCTCACCTTTTCGTAAAGCAATTGAGTAACATAATAACATTTTGTCATGAAACTGTTCCTGTTTTTGTATCCCCGGTGATTTGCCTTATTTAATATATTTTTATAAAATTTTTACTGTCGAGTAGGGTTGGCATCTCAGCTAACCCTCTCACAGGGTGTCGGGTCAAAAGTATGGATGGCACTGATTGGCCATTTAGGCACTCCATGCCTTACTTTTCGTTTTTGCTTCTGTGTCATCGTAACATTCTATTTATTAATAAATTAATGCTATATGTAAGACTTTGTTCAATCTTTCTTTTGATTTATTTTCAAAGTCTTACCATTCAAATATAATTGCGCTCGGGTAGGGGCCATCTCTATCGTTCCCAATCTAAATCCTGTATGAATAGTATTATATGAACCTGTCCTCACCACAGGGACCGTGCAATTTCTTGTGGGGAATGCCCTATCTATGAATCTAGCCTCACCTTTTCGTAAAGCAATTGAGTAACATAATAACATTTTGTTATGACACTGTTCCTGTTTTTGTATCCCAGGGGTATTTATCTTATATTTATAAGGTGTTTCCTTTAATCGATAATTTATTGTAAATTCAGAAAATAATGGGCTGGACAGGCCGTTGCGAGATTTAGGGGTATAATGGATATTGAGATGGGCGGCGGATACCCAGTCTGATGCTGGAAGGAAGGAATATGGTACCTCCGTTCCGTGGAAGAACTCGTCGGATGGAGGGAGTTTCCCGGGGAAAAACCGTCGTGGCGCCTTAGACGGTTTTTCCCCAAAAGGTGCTAGCTAGAAATCAAGGGTATGGACATCGTCCATACAACCCCGCTCTTATTCCGTGCATAAGAGGGGATGAAAGTCATAAGCCATGCCATATGGTGGGGAGGGGTTCCCCGTTCAAAATTTCGGACTCGTAGTCAGCGGGGATCGAAAGAAGATCCTCGACAGGCAATGGGTTGGGGTTTTCTTTTTGTTTCCCCACCCAATAGAAAGTGGTAAGCATCAATTCGGGGACGGTCAGATCTTTCTGTACGGAACCTCCATACGTCAAAAAAACCGCTCCAGTAAGGAGAAGGGTTTTATTTGTTTAAAAATGTTAATCGGGAATCCAACCCGAATCCTTGTATCTATCTTTCTCTATACCTTTCAGGCCTCATTGGGTATGATTTAATATATATTCATAAATGCATTTATATTGTTATTTTTATTTGATAATTATGAATATGATACAAGGATTGCCCCTATCGTGTCAGATTCAGATGATGATGATCCCCATAATGTGTACTTGTGAGGCCTGTAAAACCTTGTTGGGGGGTTCCCAAAGGCCCGGTAACACTTGCACACTTGCATTGCAGTGTTAGGAATTCCGTCCCTTCCATTAGACCCAGGGGATTGGGAAGTTCCACTGGCACCCATATCATACCCCGGTGGTGTATCAGACCTTGTGGAACCTAGGGAGAGACCAGCGGGAAATCGCTAACAGCTGCGGTATCCGGATCAGGACTGGGCCTAAATTGTACAGACCCTTGCGCGGGGAATCCGAAACCCAGGGAGGCAGTGGCACCTGTTTTCGGAGATCCTTGTATACTCATGGGACCTTGATAAACCGGGGGACCAACAGGGGTACCCACAGTGACGCCCCCGGAATCTAATCGAACCTACATTCAGGAATTCCGTACATCACCTACGGGATCCCCTAGATTCTTCCCCCGAGGGGATCAGGAATGTGGGCTAAGAGGACACCGGGGAATCTGGTACGGTGGTAAGCCGGATACCACCAGGACGTATCAAACCATTGTAGCCATTTTCTATAACAAAAGCTGATTATGCCGTATCCATAATATCCCATTGCAACATTCAATAGTTTGTTTTGCCAACGAGGCAAGGATGTTCCCCAATTCTTGGCAATCTCCTTTCCATCCCTTTATACATATCTCCATAAGACTCCGACAGTTTTTCTCGACACGCCCTATTCTAAACTCAAAACATTTTTCCTTATCAGAAATTTCTTCATCAAGGATTAGATCCCCTTCCTTGGACAAAGCGATCTGATCAACAAATAGGGCACGATCGCACGATCTGCAGTGAAAAAGAATGAAGCGTTATTATGTAAAAAGGGGATGACTCATGCCCCCTACCTCTGATAGAATATTGATCACCAACAAACAATAAACTCAGAGGAGGGAAAACATGAGCGTCCACACCTATAATACAACATTATCAGGAAAAATCAATATCCAAAAAGAAGAGTCATGGATAGCTAGAAATTCGATGAAGATAGGCGACCGGTCCATTGACTCCCCGTATTGTGGAAAAACACTGAAAAGTACGTGTCCCTTCTGTCATAGCCATAATGTCTTAATAGATGAGAAACTGATTCTAACCGATAGGACCATAATGGCAATGGCAAACGAGAAGCTGGCCCTAGCCAACGAGACAATGGCAATGGCAAACGAGAAAGCTGGCCCTAGCCAACAAGGCAACGGCAATGGCAGCAGGGAATAAGGACACAAAATGGTCTGCGGTAGCCGGTGAGATTGGAAAATTACATAGTACGAATCCGTCCCCTGCCCCCCAAGAAACGGAACCCAATCCACTGATCGAGGATTCTCCATCCATAACTTTGCGTGACGGAAAAGATAAAGGTCCGGGAAATGCACGATCCGAAGGGGATGGATATCATCAATTGCACGATCCAAAAACTCGGGATCGATTCTTACGTGCTCAACGTTTTTTCGATGATCTCAAGGAGGGAATTACCTCATGGGGTCCCAAGGAGTGGGAGGAATCTAGGCATCTGATTGAGAAACTGCTATTATTGTGTTGCCCATCGAATCACAAGGAAAAAACGAAGGATTCCCTTCTCCTGAATGACGTTACTAGCCTTATGTTCCATCACGACGGTGGTAGTATTTTGGTGCGGGCGCTGATTGGATTGTTGAAAAACGCATGGATCCCAGAGATAGACCCTCTAACCGACCCAAAGACTTGGAAACCCGTTGTCGAGGACCTATGTAACTTACGCATGCGTGTAGATCGAACCCTCCATTGTCTGAAATATCCCCAGGATGAGGGGAAATGGGGTCTATCATCGCGGATACAGCACACTGTTTGGGGAACTAGATCTAGAGGTTCCTAGGACAAGATGGGAATTTTCACCGTACTTGTTACCACGTTATCAGAGTGCAAAGAATACCCTCAAAGATTTCATTTATGGTGCTGGTGCTGGAATTAAAAGTCAGTTGATTTGGTTTTTTCCGATATTAATTATATTTCAAAATGATATATATTGATTGCTATTAGTTAATGAATTACTTCTGTATAATATGTATGGATAATTTGTAATGTAAATAAAAAAATGAATAGTATGAATGTTTTGGTCTAGATATGTGTGAAACGTAACGATTATGGTTGTATTTCTACTATAACCATGGAAACTCGGTTTTTGAACCCATGAGCGCGGAAATGAATGCCTTATTCCGCACATCTTGGCACGCCAAATAGACCGGCCTATAGTTCCAATTATTTTATGAATTTTTTAAATTATTAGATATGCTCATCACGATATGGCTTCTCTCCTTATTATTCTTATAAATTTTACTATATATTCGGAGACTTGAGATGTGTTATACGCTACACACTTTGCGAACATTGTCAACCTAGCTCTTCGTTCACCACGCACCTTAAGTCGGCGAGCTCCGTAAGCATTTTTTAGTGCGGAGCAAACGCCCTCAATGGCCGCACGACTGTTCCCTGCTTCCCTATATTTTGTCTCCTCCAATTGATCTCTTTGCTCCGCCGCAGAGTACGTTCGGTCGGTTAATCTTATGGTTCTTCCCCCTGTTTTGTTGAGTTTGCCAATGCACTGATCCGCAAAGGGGCACTTCTTGCAATCCTCCCCGTTGAAATAAGCCACACTGGTCCCGCTCCCTGGTTTTCTCCCTGGTTTGTACTGGCTGTTCTCGGGTTCCTTGTTTGCCACGCACCGTGTAATTTCCTTTGTTCTTTTGTCTCGCACAAACGTGCTTGCCCTCAATTTATCGGGGTTCTCCCTTCGGCCCGTCATATTGGTGAAGCATAGCGAAATACCCTTTGATTGGGCAAGTTCGCTTATCTCATGGCTGTAGTACCCCCCATCGGCACACAACCGCATTCCATCATGGGGAACCCATGTTTCTATGTACTCCTTCGCAAAGGCCGTATCTGGATGAAGGGAACCTTTCATATCAAAGAAGGAAATTAGGCTTACTCCCTTCTCTCCATCACGATCCTCTACGATTTGTCCGGAATATCCCCCTGTTTGTTCTTCTTCCTGTACTGAGCATCAGGATCATAAGGGCTTTGTAGACTACCAGAACGCACCTTGGAGAGCATCCTGAGATTTCCTTGTTCATCCTCCTCAGTTTGTTCCCAGATCACCCTTTCCAGCAATGCATACTCCTTGGTTGATCTGATGTTGTCATATTCGGAGGTGTAGTTCCTTATAGCCAAGCAAACTCCAACTAGCTCCGCAGTCCTATGATCCCTTGCTGTTACTCCTTTTTGGGGGAGGAGAGGAGGCTGATGGCCCAATGATTGCTGACAATCGATGTCTGTTTGTTTGCATCCCTTTTCCAAAAAGACCCCCCACCCCGCGGGGAGGGGAATTTGAAGTTCAGCCGAGATACAAACCACATTTTTTGCCACCAGATCGATCACTTCATTACGGGTTAATTTCCTTATGTTACTGTTGATTAGTGTGCTATCCATTCTACGGCAGGTGGATATCATACCTACTATTGACTTTTGGAAGGTGGTGAAGTGCTGAAAGGAACCCTGTGTAACATTGCATCTTACTTTCTCCTCGTATGCCAACAACCGTTTCCTACCGTCATATAATGTCCTTCTACCTATAAGGGGCTTTCCTTTTTTCCCCCCCAGAGCTTCAAAAAATAGTCCCTCCCGTGGGAGACGTTCGATCAATTCCCTGTCGGTCCACCCGAAGGTCTCTTTAACGAACTCCATGGTTAGGGTAAAAAGGATATCCTTACACGGTTGACCAATCGTATTATGATAATCGGCATATGTTTGCCTGTACCATGAAGCATGTTGCCTGTAATACTCGCAAAGGATTGCAAGTTTAATTTCTTCTTTGGTGGAACACCAGTGCCACTGATTCGCAAAGCATTCCATCCATTCCTCTACCTCTTTCAAATTCGACTGTTCCATGGTACAACGCCCTGGAATCATCTGTTATCAACCTCCTTTTTTATAGTATAAAGAGGATTGTATAGAAATAACAGATGGTTCTCAAGTTTCTTTGGCAGTAATTTTCAGGTGAAACATAAAAGTTGTTTCGAATGTACATGGGAGAAAGGGGTCACATCTTGTTTTGTGTATATATTTCAGAATATTATTATAAATATCGATGGCCCGGCCGTAATTTAGAAACCGAACTGCTATGGATAATATGATTTCTTAAAAGTATATATAATTATTTTTATGAATCCGCAAAGGATCATTCTCCATTTTTATTGGAACCTCAAGAAACAATTGTGAACCTTGTTAACCGCGCCAGCACCAAAAATAAAAAGACATATTTTGTTTATCGTTAATCTATATTTTTAACATAATAAAGACGTTATATAATGAAATTATTATTTATTTAACTCGTTCTCGCCATTATTTCCCCCCTCTATTCATTATCTCCCCACATACTAACGGCTTCGGGTGGTATCAACTTGTTGATAACCACGCGAGGCAGTTGACTGCGTCTGAGAATGGATGGTAGAGATGGTGGGATGCACGGTAAAGAAGACACAGGGACGAAACAATCCCTTGAACCGTTCTCCGGTATTCCTAAATGGGTTTTCCCATGGGTATTGTTGTAGCCGCCTACACCCCGCGGGCGCGGGGGGAGATTGTGACATCGGTTGATGAATTGGGAGGCAGTGGGAAAGGGATGATCACGGGCCTAAGGGGACGAACAAGTTATGAATGATAAATAAGGAGTTACTATATAAAAAATGGGGATTGATCCTGCTCCGTACCCCCACAGGGAAGATGTTGAACTATTGGACCGTGGTGGATCCAAAACCGGGGGTTGAACCGGTTGATTGTTTGGGATATGTAGTAATAAACTGGTGCATTCGAACAGCCATGTCGTTATCCCCTAAACAAATTTTAGCGGCTTTTGCCAGGTGGGAAGCTATCTCACGTTCCTCCTTAGACACTGTTATGTCGTCTGATCCGTAGATTGCATCTGTAGATAATATCCTTAAGAGCTTTTGGTCTCTCTTCCAGATTACCGCTGCTCTCTCCCCCTGGGCTTTGGATCCCCCCTTCTTAGCGTTGTTTTCCTCCTTTTGTTCTTTCAATGACTCATTGTTGGGCTTTGGACACCATTTTTCAGCAATAGGGTCCTCCCCCTCTTTCGACTGTTGCTGTTCAAAATCCTGTTTACGATCATTGGGCCGGGAGGGGGGTGCTCCCTCACGTTCGAATTCCTCTGACAACGCGCAGAGGGATTCTCTTACTTTCCTAACCCTATCCCTTTGTTCAACAGGAGTAAGCGGGGAATTCTCTATTTCTCTTGCCTCTTCAACAATATATTTCAATTGCGTTGGATCCCCGCTGGCTATGAAGTCCCCATAGCTGTACTGCAGAGGTGAAACATGAAAAAGGGGCTGGCTTGACGGGTTGTCTTTTCGGGAAATTGTGGTACAATGACGTGGAGTGCTCATTTCTTCCTCCCCTTTCGAAAGTATGTTTAGACTTTGGTGGGTTTGAATATCTTAGACAATAGGGTGTGAAGTATTTGGGCACTCTTTTGTGTGCGGTTTCTTGCGAACCATGTTTTTTCCCATTCCCTTTACCATCATTTCGGTAATAATAGCGAGCATTTGCTACAATATACACTGTAAGATTATATTTTGCAAGACGTATTTCTATATGAATTTGGCCTCACGGATAATTGCAAAGATCTACCTTGACAAGGGTTGAATATTATGGTTTTCGTAATTCGATGTTATTTATACAAAAAAAATTCTGAACTTTTACAACAAACAATATCATCGTTTAATATAGATATAAAATTACTATAAACAGGTCCTGAATAGATAGATACAGGATTCGGGTTGGATTTCCAATTAACATTTTTAAACAAATAAAACCCTGCTCCTTACTGGGAGCAGGGTTTTTGACGTATAGAGGTTCCGTACAGAAAGATCTGACCGTCCCCAAAAGCAGAATCTCTGCCCCCAGAATCGGATTGAGGTGGCAGAGTGCTGGATGGAGAAAGGGTATTCACAGAATAAAACCCTAGACATTGTTTGCGTGTCGAAGTCTGTTTACTGGAGACAGAGGAGGAATCAGGGAGCCGCCACTCCGCAGGATAAGGGAATTTTTAGGGACCACAGACTACCCGCTCTTGAATCTTATTATTATTTACATTAAAAATTATCTATACATATTATACAGAATCAATTAATTTACTATTAGCAATCAATACATACTATTTTTAAATACAATTAATATCATAAAAAACCAAATCATCTGATTTTTAATTCGTGCACCAGCACCATATATAAATTTGTAAAGGAAACCCCGGAGATAGGATAGGAAATTCCATATAAAAACATCGTTCAGGAATTCACACCCTCAACGTGATGCTGTCTGGAATGATATGGTTCCCACTTATTAAATTTGGAGTCGTAGTACCAACTGGGATGATATGGTTCCCACTTATTAAATTTGGAGTCGTAGTACCAAGAATTCATTAGGTCTAGCTTACCGTCCCTGAGATGAATGTCAGCTAAGTCTCCATTCGATAACTTATAACGCTCTATTACATAATGTTTGTCTTTCATATCAGTTTGGTTTCTCGGTGATCCCCAACTGAATGGTTCCCACCTATGGGATTCAGAATTATAGTACAATGAATCTGAATTTAATACCTTATTTTCATCCCCCTTACCCTCCAAATATTTTGTTGTATTTGTGCTATTATTTGTATGATTTGGGAGAAGGTATTGGGATCCCTTGTTTTCTATTGATTTCTCTGTTGATTTATTTAGGTCCTGTTCTATTTCTATTTTATCTTCTATTTTCGGGATCATAAAATCCAATAATTTTTTAAGATTTTCGTACTTCTCTAAAACGTCCTTAGGATTGGATGAATCTGTCTCATCGACCCCATTCTCTCTTAGCTTCAGTATCGCTGTGTCTACCCAAGAGGACTTCTTGCGAAGAAATTTCAATTTATTCTGCACATGCTGCAGCTGGGTATCTTCGGTACCGATTTCCCTCTGATTCATGAATATTATCATTGATAGGGATTTTTTAACACGTTCCACCTCCGCAGCTATTATATTATATTTGGAATCGTATTGTATCACTTCGTCCGGGGTCAAGGCCCGTAAGGACACGCCCTGTATCAGTCCTGTCGATAGGATAGCATATACGCCGACCGTTATAATTTTTGCTCTTATCCCCTTACGACCCACCGAGAACATCCTGTATACCCCCTGACACTTTATTTTTTATAATTAATTTAATAATGTATTACAACCTTATTTTAATATATAATTTTTTATTTTTCAACTTACATCGCATAGTAATAATTTTCAGTTGCGGAAGATAGGAAAAAACTATCTGAGGTACCTCGAACTGATCAATAGATGGGAAGGAAGTGGTTAGCATAATGCATTCTAGGAAGATAAAAGAAAGGGGAAAATTTCCAGGATATGCCCTGGATAAGCAGGGGAGAAAGATAAGTGATGAAAAAATCATGGATATTGTGTTAGCACAAATAACGGAAAATAAATTTGATGCTTGTGGTTATCGAAAAACCGCATACAAACTTAGGAAAAAAGAGGGTATAATCGACTCTGTAAGGAGTCAGGAATCCTTCGCTTTTTATTATATTTTATAATGTTAGTATACGGTGTCTTTAATTGCGTTTAAAAATCCCGATTTCAGGCCAATTTCATCTATTTTTTATAATTTACCTACTTAATTTTAGGTAATAAATGTTAATGAGATTTGTTTTATTATTTACGATTTGTTTTTTACAACAGATAATAAATGGGGTCATTGGTTTCGATCAAAAATTAGTGGTTGAATGAGGGACCGTGCAATTTCTTGTGGGGAATGCCCTATCTATGAATCTAGTCTCACCTTTTCGTAAAGCAATTGAGTAACATAATAACATTTTGTTATGACACTGTTCCTGTTTTGATATCCACGGCGGATTTATCTTATTTCATATGAATTTTTATAAAATTTTTACTAGGTCCTTGCGCGGAAGACGAACATTGTGTTGTAGTAAGATCCATCCTGTTTATGGTACGTACAAAAACAACAAAAAATCCGTAATGTTGTCAACATTACGGATAAGATGGAACAAGGTTCCATTACCATGGACAAAGCGATCTGATCAACAAATAGGGCACGATCGCACGATCTGCAGTGAAAAAGAATGAAGCGTTATTATGTAAAAAGGGGATGACTCATGCCCCCTACCTCTGATAGAATATTGATCATCAACAAACAATAAACTCAGAGGAGGGAAAACATGAGCATCCACACCCATAATACAACATTATCAGGAAAAATCAATATCCAAAAAGAAGAGTCATGGATAGCTAGAAATTCGATGAAGATAGGCGACCGGTCCATGGACTCCCCGTATTGTGGAAAAACACTGAAAAGTACGTGTCCCTTCTGTCATAGCCATAATGTCTTAATAGATGAGAAACTGATTCTAACCGATAGGACCATAATGGCAATAGCAAACGAAAAGCTGGCCCTAGCCAACGAGACAATGGCAATGGCAAACGAGAAGCTGGCCCTAGCCAACGAGACAATGGCAATGGCAAACGAGAAGCTGGCCCTAGCCAACAAGGCAACGGCAATGGCAGCAGGGAATAAGGACACAAAATGGTCTGCGGTAGCCGGTGAGATTGGGAAATTACATAGTATGAATCCGTCCCCTGCCCCCCAAGAAACGGAACACAACCCACTGATCGAGGATTCTCCATCCATAACTTTGCGTGACGGAAAAGATAAAGGTCCGGGGAATGCACGATCCGAAGGGGATGGATATCATCAATTGCACGATCCAAAAACTCGGGATCGATTCTTACGTGCTCAACGTTTTTTCGATGATCTCAAGGAGGGAATTACCTCATGGGGTCCCAAGGAGTGGGAGGAATCTAGGCATCTGATTGAGAAACTGCTATTATTGTGTTGTCCATCGAACCACAAGGAAAAGACGAAGGATTCCCTTCCCCTGGACGATATTACTAGCCTCATGTTCCATCACGACGGTGGTAGTATTTTGGTGCGGGCGCTGATTGGATTGTTAAAAAACGCATGGATCCCAGAGATAGACCCTCTAACCGACCCAAAGAATTGGAAACCCGTTGTCGAGGACCTATGTAACTTACGCATGCGTGTAGATCGAACCCTCCATTGTCTGAAATATCCCCAGGATGAGGGGAATGGGGTCTATCATCGCGGATATAGCACACTGTTTGGGGAACTAGATCTAGAGGTTCCTAGGACAAGATGGGAATTTTCACCGTACTCGTTACCACGTTATCAGAGTGCAAAGAATACCCTCAAAGATTTCGTTTATCGTCTTTATCTTCCGGGCCTCTCCTTGCGAAAAATTAGTAAACTATTGGAGGAAGGATTCAACCTTCGGACGCCCCCGGAAACGCTTTCGCAGTGGTTGCAACCTTATTACAACGATGCTATACAATATTTCGAAAGGGATCTGAGCACGACAGTATATACAGCCATAGGTATGGATACCCTCTTTGTTCCCATTCGGGAGGAGGGTCGTTATGTTTCGAAGGCGATCGCAGTCAGCACGGGTATCACGGCGGAGGGGAGGCGGGATATAATAGGGATCACCCCCTCGCCTGATGAGAATGTTGAATCCTATGATCAGCATATAGGGAAACTAAAGGAACGGGGCCTGAATGTCAACGATATACGTATCGTTACCACAGATGGGCATAGGGCTTTTCCCTTAGTTGTACGCAAGCATTTTCCTCACCATACGGTTCACCAACGATGTTACGTTCACGCGATTCGTAACATCATGAATGCAGCTCCTAAAAGTATGAAGAAGGAAATGGCTAAGGACGCTTCTTACGTCTTACGGTCTGGGGATATGGGACAGGCACTAGAACGGTGGTCCGAGTGTGCAGGGAAGTATCGGTTTGGAAATAAGGCGACATGCGAAGCATGGGAAAGGCTCAGTCCTAAAAAAATCTCCTTGAGTTTGCAAGCGGCATCCATAACCCAAAACCCCATACTTCTGCCCTATATACTGTCCACGAACTACACGGAATCGCTGAATGCTTTGTTTCGTGAGAGAACGAATAGCAAAAAAGGTGGATTCGTTGGTCTTGAGGTAGCGATGAAGGAATTGATGCTTACCGCTTTCTATTGGGTGGGGAAACAAAAAGAAAACCCCAACCCATTGCCTGTCGAGGATCTTCTTTCGATCCCTGCTGACTACGAGTCCGAAATTTCGAACGGAGAACCTCTTCCCACCACGGCTTATGACTTTCATCCCCTCTTATGCACGGAACAAGGGCAGGGTTGTATGGACGATGTCCATACCCTTGATTTCTAGCTAGCACCTTTCGGGGAAAATCCGTCTAAGGCGCCACGACGGTTTTTCCCCGGGAAACTCCCTCCATCCGACGAGTTCTTCCACGGAACGGAGGTACCATATTCCTTCTCAAGAATCCCACCGCCTAGTTCTGGGGGTAACCTATGTGGTACAATCCTTCCAGCATCAGACTGGGTATCCGCCGCCCATCTCAATATCCATTATACCCCTAAATCTCGCAACGGTCTGTCCAGCCCATTATTTTCTGAATTTACAATAAATTAGTGATTAAAGGAAACACCTTATAAATATAAGATAAATCCGCCGTGGATATCAAAACAGGAACAGTGTCATAACAAAATGTTATTATGTTACTCAATTGCTTTACGAAAAGGTGAGACTAGATTCATAGATAGGGCATTCCCCACAAGAAATTGCACGGTCCCGAATGATAATCCATAAATACAAGTCTGTTTCGTTCCGAAATAGGCTGCTTTTCCCAGCGGGGCCGAGGGATGTCCGTTAGGGCATCCCAGGTGAAGGCCCCCCGGGCTTACCTAGCACCTACCCTTTGGATCGCTTTTTTCGGTTTTGGGTGTATCGAAAAGTTGGCTCGGGATGCACTATAAATTACATTTTGCCCACGGTTTCGGGGGCAATTTCCTACTTTGGATTACTTTCAGAAAACCGGACCTGATGAGAACGAATGGAGCTAGAGTCGGGGGTTATTATGAAGCAATATCATAAAAAGGGTTTATAAATTCGGGAATCATTACGAAGAAAATGGGGCATCGGCTTGCTTTGTGTCGCACAAGACGGATGGTAGGGCTATTTTGCCATGGTGGGTTGAAAATAGGGGGTTGACCCGGCCAATTTGTTCCTGCACTATGCCCTAGATCGATGGTTACAGGAACATCATCCAGATATTGAGTTTGAAAGATATGTGGATGACGTGATTCTTCATTGTGAAAATCAAGCCCAAGCTGAAAATCTTCTGGGAGAATTGCAACAGAGAATGGCTCAGTGTGGTCTGGAACTACATCCGAGGAAAACCAAAATCTTCTACTGCAAGGACGGCTGGAAGACGGGGAAGCACAAAGGAACATCCTTTGACTTCCTGGGGTTCACGTTTTGCCCGCGTCAGGCCGTAACCCGCGTGGGGAGAAGAAGGTTTCTGGGATACAATCCAGCCATCAGCCGAAAATCGAGGAAGAAGATAGCGAAACGGGGGAAGGAAATAAGAAAACACGTGAGGCCAGACATGGAATTGCATGAGGTGGCGGAAATGTCCAATCCCATATTGAGGGGCTGGGTGAACTACTATGGCGCCTTTTATCCCTCACATCTGAGGAAAGCTTTAGTACGGAGCTTCGATAACAACGTTTTGGCCTGGTGGGCCGTGTGTCAAGAAGTCGTTCAAGAGATGAAGGTTGCTCGGCCCTTCGTAACCGGCTGATAGGTAGCAGGTTACAAACCGCCTAGTGCTGCTGGTGTGGAAACACCCCGGTGGTGAGCGATCTAGGAAAAGGCAGGGCATGACCCTGTCAGGTGGGAATCGGGGAGATCAGCGAAAGCGAACCGTTCGAAGACGCATCGAAAAGGCTAGTTCATGTCAAAACCGATGTGGGGTTCTAACGTCGGGATGAACCGTGGGGGATGACCTATCTACTGCCCAGGTGGCATGCGGTGTATAGGCGGGATGTGTGTCAAGAAGTCGTTCAAGAGATGAAGGTTGCTCGGCCCTTCGTAACCGGCTGATAGGTAGCAGGTTACAAACCGCCTAGTGCTGCTGGTGTGGAAACACCCCGGTGGTGAGCGATCTAGGAAAAGGCAGGGCATGACCCTGTCAGGTGGGAATCGGGGAGATCAGCGAAAGCGAACCAGCCGAAGACGCATCGAAAGGTATAGTCCATGTCAAAACCGATGTGGGTCCCGAACGTCGGGATGAACCGTGGGGGATGACCTATCTACTGCCCCGGTGGCATGCGGTGTTCAGGCGGGATGAACCCGATGTAGGCTCTTGATCGGAACTTGAGAGATCGTCGTACGGCGTCTGGCTGTCGCCAGATGTATAAAGACCGAGGACAAACCGAGGTTCCGTGCACGAAGTCGGATCAGCTCATAGTAGTGAGGAAGCTTCTGTAATGGAAGTGGAGCGAAGGGGATGACTCATCCTGCGGAGGACAGTTAGATGAGAACTTTAGCGGGAGATCCGCTGGAGGAGATCAAACGACAACTTTAGTGGAGATCCACTATAGGAGGTCACTGGAACCTCGGAGCAACATCCCCATAATCGAAGTAGGACCTAAAGGGTCTGAAGATTGGGATGGGATGAGAAGAGCCGGATGATGCGAGAGTATCATGTCCGGATCTGTGAGGGACTCGGCTGAAATGCCGGGTCTACTCGACACTTATTGGAACTTCTTAAGTGAAGAAGATCGCAAGGTTATGTTGTCAGAAATAGAGGAAGAATATCTTTTTTGGATCAAGTTATTATGCCGATAAGCAGACGGGCACAAGGTACTACCGCCGAGCAGGGCTGATATTTCGGCCTTGCTCGGATTTATTTTACATATCCCCTATTAGTATGCTATTATGCATATTGCTGTCTTGTATAGCATATATGGGTTGCTTAGAAATTCCCCCCTGAAATTCTATCTGGTGAAGACCACCTCAACCCAGTGGGTATCTGCTAAAATTAATTATTGTATGGAGGCTCAAGGAATTGATAAAGAAGATGATACAGTCCACTCGATGGTTTACCCCTATCATTTTTACCGTAGCGGTTGTTCCCGTATCAGCAGAGAATGTTCAGGAGAATGGGACCAATCTTGTTCGCGAGATGGAGGATAATAACAGTGCCAATTCGGATAAAGGGGGTTTCTCCCCTTATCGTCCAAATCGTCCAATCGATAGGGAGAAATGGATTTACAATACCCTATACGACGAGGTGGATACCCTCCGTAATGAAAATAACGAGGTGAAGTGGACCCCGGAGGAAAAGCAAAAGAATATAGAGGCAATGGGTATTATGGTGGGAGATTTAGATAGGGAAATCAGTCAATACAGGGAGGAAAGAGAGGGGAAGCGAAAACCACCTGAAAAACCCTCTGAATGGAGGGACATGGCCGAGTATTATGTGGATAGGCCTGAGGGTTACAAGATACTTAGGGAGAATATGTTGAAAACTGGGACCTCAACATATGTTAAAATTAATGCTTCCTGTGGTCTACGCTCTGAATTGATTACCCCGGAAGATGGGAAGAGCGAAGTCTACAGTATGCTACGGCGGTTGGTGCATTTTGAAGTGAAACACTGTGGAAGTAAGGGATTAACGTACGATCAACACGATAGACTTAGGAATTTAGAGCCCGCCTCCGGATCCCTTAATCTAAAAATGTTGTACCAACAAACTAAAAGAGGGTGGCTAACGAAAGGGATATACATTTTTATTTAAATAAAGTTTATATAGTATTTTATTATATCATTCTATTTTTATTCATATTGATTGTTTCTTTATATATGCAATATGAATTTATATGTCAAGAATGTTGCTCTCTCCGGCCCCACAGTTGGCGTAAACGAATTGGGGGCCTTTTTCCCATGAAACTAAATAGTACTAATTTTCAGTTATGGAAAATGCAAAAAATCCCTCTTGAGGTATCTCCCCGAGCGGATCGCTGTGTCCATTATTGTAAAATATATGTAATATAATAAATTTTTACTTATTACCCTATACATACGATTACTCTTTTGTTATAATTTGAAAAAATATATCTATGAAAATAAGGGAGTAGATATAGATGTCCTATCCCATAGACGATATAAGTAATTTTCCAGATCTTCATGGGAAATTAGAAAGCAAAAAGAGAAGAGAACAGGTGAGGAAAAAGAAACCCAATCTTTCAGAACAGCCTTGGGAAGATCATGAGGGCATAGGGGCAGAAGAAAAAAGCCGACTGCTTATGCTGCAGACATTAGCTACCACGGTCTACGGTTTCCCGAATGAGGAGAAGTCAAGCCGTACCCGTGTGATCGATCACCATGTGTCGATATTGTGCTGTTTCGTTATGGCTATTTGGAATTTACAAAGTGAAAGGGAATTAATAAATATTATAAATGGAAATAAAATGATAAGAGATATTATAGGGATTACGAAAGGGTTTAGTCGATCATTATATGATAAAAACATTAAAAAATGTATTGCAAGAAACGGAGAAACAATAATTTTTAACCTATTAGAACTTCTTAGTGAAGAAGATCAGAAGGTTATATTGTCGGAAATAAAGGAAAAATATCTTTTCTTGGATCAAGTGATTGTGTCGACAAGCAGACGGGCGAAAGATACGGCCACCCTTCGGAACTATAAGGGCTTTCACAGGGGAATAGGAGTAACCGTGGTGGCAACCATGGACGGCAGAATACCGTTGGTATTGGCCATGGGCCCCGCAAATTTAGGCGAGGTTGAAGCGTCCTGTTTACTGATCCCCGAGATATCAACCTTAGGATGTAGGGGCCTAGTAGCAGACAGTGCTTACGACGTACATGATCTGTTCGAATTATGTAAACAACACGGTTTGAAATTACTGGCTGGATATAATAAGAGAAGAGCCAAAACACCGAACTCCATCACCAGTCCACTGCGAAAGGAGAATTTTTATCGACTACAAACAAAGGGATGTAAGGAGTTAATGAAAAAACGTTCATCAGGAGAGCATTGTTTCACAATACTAAAGCATACAATGGGGCTAGATAAACATAGACCAACGTCATATAATCAGGCATTCATGCTAATTGTCTCATATATGATGACTATATGTTTTGATAGTATGATTCAGAAAAAGAATAACATAAACATAAGAAAGTCCCCGGGTAGACGTTTTTACCAGCAGATTTCCTGAAGGGGGCACCGATCTAATAATTTAAAATTTTCAAAAAACTATCAGAACATCCCGGTACGCACTATGATGGTAATATTTTACATAATAAGGAAGAAAAACCCTGGGATGAACTGGATAATTCCAATGAGCAGCAATTTCCAATTACATTGACGGTTGTACCAAGAAGGTACCTTGATTTTAGATTGTTATGTTCATCTTAATAAACTATATGTATATTTTATTTCTATAAATATTATTACAAAATATCGATATCAATAAACATTTTTTTGGGTAGTAATACTTATAGACGTAAATAGGAGGGGGCTGTTCGCACCCCTCTAAAAGAGAAAGCTATGGATCTGGGGAGTAATAGCGCCCCATGGCTTCCCTTTATGGGTGGGTAGTGTCCGAACGATTGTATACATTCCTCCAGGGGGGATTTTTAGTTCCGCCCCTGGGACCCCCTTGGGGGAACATCAATTTAGAAGCAATTCTCAATCAACCAGGGAACCTTGGCTGCAAATACATACATATTCTCTCGGGGATTCAACGGGGGACAGGGTCCTTCCCGTTTCCATTCTATACGGGTGCTTTAGGTCCCTTATTCTTTTTGCATTCTTCCACAAATATAGAGAAGAGTTTCCGATCCGATTCCCCTTCCCCTGGGAATGTCCATTCAGGGTGCCACTGTACACCAACCATGAAATGGGAGGAATCTTTTCCCTCTACGGCTTCTACCACCCCGTCTTGGGCGGTGGCGGTTACCACAAGTGGTTCGGCGAGCTTTCGAATGGCTTGGTGATGATCAGAATTGACGGATTGCCTGGGTGGTTGATAACAACGTGACAATAGGGTTCCCGTTTTTATTGTTATATGGTGCCACAGATATCTAGGAGAAGAGGTTTGGCGATGTTGCAAAGCACCCTCATACTGCCTCGGGATGTCCTGATAGATGTCACCACCTAATGCTATATTTAGCATTTGACAGCCACGGCACAACGCTAGAATCGGTTTCTTTTTTTCTACAAAAGCCCGTATTAGGAGAATTTCAGTTTCATCCCTCTCAGGGACCACGTCTGATATGGGGTAACGTGGTTCCTCGTTCCAACAAGCAGGGGATGGATCACCGCCACCCGTCAACATGAGACCATCGCAATATTCCACAATCGTATGCAGGTGGGACTCATTGTTCTGGAGATAGGGGAGCAACCAGGGGAGGGCCCCTTGGGCCATCAAAGCTCTAGAATAATTTTGTCGCAGGGAAAGGGTGGCCCTCCTTTCCTCGCCTGTTGAATTCATGGTACAACCAATGATAACCATTACCATCGCCCCCCTTGGCCTAACGCTTATTCTGTGTGGAAAGGGACTTATTGGGGAACGAATCGTTCCTTGTTCAAGATCCCTGTCCCTATATTCCCTATCAAACGTTAAAAATAAGCAGAACCCCCTTATTGTGACTGTACCATGAGAAGGAAATATTCCGCAAGTGGATAGAATATACAGGTAATTTCATAATATATTTTAAAAAAATAATAATTTTAAACTTCCACTGTTTTTACTATGATCTGGATTGATAACGTGCAAAAACCCATGGGAAATGGATCTGGGATTCGTGGTGTGGACAGGTTCATCCTTGGAAATCGATCGTCTTTCAACCGTCTTGTGGATTCTCCCTAAAAACCAGGACCAAAACATAACCCTTCCATGGAACGACGGGTTGAGGAATTCAGGGGGGGTGATTCCTGAATGGAAAACTGAAACAGATTGAGGGTACTTTGTCTTGCTATCAAAAAATGGAGATTCTTGGGTTTTATTTCCATGTGCCAGAAAAGGAGAGCCCCCTCTTGAATCCAAAATTTCTAACCCAAATAGTTATTTTAAAAAAATTTTTTAATGAGTTTTTAATGAGTATTAGGGAATAAAAAATGACGTGATGGAGATGGTAATTGCTGACTTCACCGTCATTTTTTTTCGTAAAACACCATACCCTATTTTCTGACCTATTTTCTTATTTCCACAACCGCAGTCACCGATGGATTTCCAGGAGGGATTTCGATGTTCCAAGGATTCAACCTAAGATGAATGGTTTTCCAACGGATGAAATTTCCCCCATTCTACCCTTTTGTCCTAGCACATCCTTGACATCGATTTGTCCTTTTGTTTAAAATGTAGGGACAGTTCCGGGCTATGGCGCAGCTTGGTAGCGCGCTTGCATGGGGTGCAAGAGGTCGTCAGTTCGAATCTGGCTAGCCCGATTGGTTGTAGAAGATGAACCCCTGGTTCCCCGCATAGGCGGGGCTAGCCTGGGGTTTTCTGTGTTTTTTTGTCTCTCTCAAAAATTGCATTCCTTGGCATGGTAAGGCTACAATATAAGCATGATGTGGCCAGACGCAGGGAATGCCTGGCTCATAATGAATGGAATATATTTCATAAGGGGTGCGGATTGTGATGACATGGGAGAGGGTAGCCGAGGATGTGCAGGCTTCCCTACGATATCCTGTTTTGATGTCGATAGTGGCCAAGCTACCCGTACCCGTCTCTTTCTTGCGGTGTTTGTGGCTCATTCTCCGGGAGCAAAATTGGCCCTCGGCGGAAGGTCGAGTCATTGCTCGGGCGGCCACCCTTTTGCAAATGGGACTCGACATTCATGATCGTGTGAAGGAATTGCCGGTATCACAGCGGTCTGCCTGGGTTTTGACAGGGGATTATTGTAGTGCACTCTTTTATCGAATTCTTGTGCAGTATGATGCCCTGGATGCCCTTTCCCTACTGTCGGAAGCCGTGTGCCAGGTCAATGAAGCAAAGGCCCTGCATAAGTCCCGTCTGATCGATTCGAAAGCCTCCGTGATTCAAATCCAAGCGGGTTTGTTGTGCCCCCTCTTATCGCATCTGTGCAGTTCTGCTTCCCGTCGAGTGGTTTGGAGAGAAGTCACGGAACAAACCATGCTTGGGTTGTATCTCCGGTCTGCTGATGCACGTCAAGCTGCCCTTGCGGCGGCTCGTTCGTTACCCGAGTGGGTACAGCAGGAGTTGCGTTCTGTGCTTTCGCAGCCCCCTACATCGCTGGAGTGGGTGGCCACGCCGGGATGATGAATAGGGGGATATAATGGTATGGAACAACGTGATACCGGTAGGATTTGTGATCTTTTTGATAGGATCGCGCCCTATTATGATTCCATGAACGACGCGTTGAGCCTCGGAATGCATCGTCATTGGAGGCGTGAGGCTACGCGTAGGCTGGAAATTCACCCACAGCATCGCATACTGGATCTTTGTTGTGGGACGGGAATGTGGACCCTTGCCTCTGCTCAACTGGCGACGCAAGGTCATGTTGTGGGGATGGATATCAGCCCACGGATGTTGGAACGGGGCAGATTGAGATTGCAGAAGTCGGGAGTAGCGGAGCGAACACGGTTGATGTTGGGCGACGTACATCGGTTGCCTTTTCTCGATCGTACCTTTCATCGTGTCACCGTAGGTTTTGGATTGCGGAATGTGAAGGACCCCATCCAGGTAGTTCGCGAGATGATACGCGTTGCCTGCCCCGGGGGGAGGATAGCTATATTGGAGTTGCATAATATAGCCACCACCGTGGGATGGCGGTGGCTTTGTGACCCCTACCTCCGCTTGATTCCATCCCTGGGGGGGAGACTGATTGGACAGTCATCCCCCTACACATGGCTCTCACGTTCCATGCAATCCTTTCCCTCGGCTCATCAATTTGCAAAGAGATTGACCCGCGATACCTGCTTAGTAGGTCTGCAAACACGAATCTGGTTGGGAGGAGTTGCTGCCCTCTTTATCGGAAGAAGACCCGGGGGGACACATTCACATGAATGTACGGAACAGGGCAATTCTACGGACTGTGGCCTGGACGAAGTTGCGAGTCGTACTACGTATGATCCGGTTTAGTCACACCGTGTTTGCCTTGCCCTTCGCTTATTTGGGAACCATACTGGGTTGTTATACAGCAACAGGACAGCTGCCCTCGTGGTCGATCCTCGCCTGGGTCACCCTGGCGATGGTGGGAGCGAGGAGTGGATCTATGGCCGTGAACCGGCTGGTGGATCGTTCAATCGACGCAACGAATCCGCGCACGCAAAATCGTGAGTTGCCAACTGGGAAGGTGAGTGTCCGGTTTGTGCGCACGTTTTCCATCCTGATGCTCGTACTCTTTGTACTTGCAACGTTGGCGCTCCCTTCCTTGGCAGCTTTCCTGTGTCCCTTAGCCATCTTGTTTCTAGTTGGTTATGCCTACACGAAGCGCTTCACCTGGTGGTGTCACTTCTTCCTCGGGATTACATTGGGCATGGCCCCCTTGGGTGGATGGATAGCCTCTACAGGAACCCTTAGCTGGACAGCCTATGGATTGGCCCTCCTAGTCATGTTGTGGGTGGCCGGGTTCGATATCCTATATGCCTGCACGGACGCAGAGTTTGATCGGTCGGCCTGCTTGCATGCTCTACCGGCCCGTTTTGGTATCCCCAATGCAGTGGTAACCGCTGGGGTATTGCATGTAGGGGTATTTTTGGGTTGGTTGGTTCTGAGTTGGTGGTCGGGTTTTCTACGTCCCATATTTTTGTCCGGAATGGTAATCATCCTGTTCTTAATGGGTTGGATGTATCGTTGGATACGGCGTGGGCCATTGACAGCATGGCCTACGGTCATTTTTCCCTGCAACGGTGGGGTGAGTATTGTGTTGTTTCTGAGCATCTCCCTGGATATCATTTTAGGAACATCCTTGTGGGGACCTATGTCCCTACCCCACGGTGTCGGACAGCAATCCTACTAAGGATGGTTGTCATGGTACGCCATATGGTTTCCTTGATCTGATGGAACGGTTTTCTGTTTTTAACATTCTTGCTTGGGAATGATGATCATTTTGTTTTTTATGTACAAGGTATCTAATTTGATATGGTGTGGGTTGGTGTCGGACAGGGTTGTTCCCACGGGTATTGAATCGGGCCTATCATGGTAAAACATCATTTCGTCCTTGGACTCACAGGTGCTAGTGGAATGCCCTACGCCTGGCGGGTGTTGGAATTTCTTTTGCGGCAGGCTCATCATACGGTACATATTATTGTCACCGATCCAGGATGGGCCGTGCTGCGTTGGGAACACGACTGGGTAGTAACGGATCGTGCCGGAGTGTGGCAAAATCGGTATGGACATTGTCCTGGTGAGGTGGTCTACCATCCTATTCGTTCCATCGGTGCTAGTATAGCCTCAGGTTCCTTCGTTTGCGCAGGGATGGCCGTTGTACCCTGCTCCATGGGAACCCTGGCGAGGATTGCACATGGGCTATCCACGAATCTCATAGATCGTGTAGCTGATGTTATGTTGAAGGAAAAACGTAGGCTGGTGATTGTCCCTCGTGAAACACCATTACATTCTATTCATCTAGAAAACCTACTCAAATTATCACAATTGGGGGTTGTTGTAGTGCCGGCCATACCTGCCTTTTACCAGAAACCACGAAATATAGACGATATGGTGAATTTTGTGGCTGGGAAGGTATTGGAATCTATGGGCTTAGAACATGATTTATATCCACAATGGAAAGGGACGTGATGGGCAAGATTCGTTGCGGAGCCATGGCATTTGCCAACTCCTTACCGCTCCTAGATCGCCTCCCTCATGATCCTGTTTGCCGTGATTTGGAATGGGAGTGGTCGATAAAAACCCCTGCCCAGCTCAATGCGTGTTTGGCGGCTGGGAATCTCGACGTTAGTATGATTTCCTCCTGGGCCTATGCAGAACAATTTTCCTCCCTCTATTTGATCCCCCAGGTAGCCATCGCCTCCCGTGGTTTTGTGGGTTCCGTGGGTTTTTTTCTTTCTGTGGATTATCGTTCGCTTGTGGACTTGCCAACCCGACCCCGTGTGATGTTGTCGGAGATGTCCTCTACCTCTGCGGTCCTGACAAGGATTGCCTTAGAGGTCTTCTATGATCGATCCCCTACCTACAGGGTAGAGGAAAATCCTATCCGGTCCGTGGCAAACGGAGAGGCGGATGTGGCAATGATGATTGGTGATAGGGCCCTCATCGTTCGTAAACGTAGGATGCTGTTTTCCTATGTAGATTTGGGGGAACTATGGCAACAACGGATAGGGTTGCCGATGGTGTATGGATTGGTGGCAATGCGGCGTAATTTCTTTGAGCGGGACCCCCGAATAGCGCAGCAGGTAGCAGGGTGTTGGCAGCGGGCTGTTCCGCCGCCTGGTGATCCAGAGGAGGGCATAATCGAAAGCGTGATACGGACGGGGGATTTCGGAATGAGTCGCTCTGAGTGGATGGACTATTATAGGGGATTGCATTTTGGATGGTCTATCGATACCCTGGATGGGTTGTTAGCCTTTTATCGTTTAGCACAATCTATTGGTTATGGGGAAAAGATACCACCATGGTGGTTTGTACCTGTGGGAGAAAATTTGTGAAACAGTGGAAAAGTATACAGCATCCCGTTGCGGATGCTATACAGATAGTGGAGCGGGAGCTGATGGAGGTTGTGGCCTCTGCACCTGCCCTGGGCCCCCCTTTGCGGCGTTTGGTCCCCGGTGGAAAACGGTTGCGCCCCTCGCTTGTTTTGCTGTCCGCTTCTTTTGCCTCTGAAGAAGGAGAGTTGTGGCGTGTGTGCCGGTTGGCAACCGTTATGGAGTTGATCCATATTGCTACCCTGGCCCATGATGATATCGTAGATGGTTCCGTTACAAGAAGAGGTCGATGGAGTGTGCAAGCCGTTTTCGGTCCTGATACGGCTCTGCAGTCGGGGGATTTTTTGTTTGGCAAAGCTATAGCGTTGCTTCGCACCCTCGATTGTCCCTATGTAGAGAGAATGGTATCAAAGACAAGCCAACAGATGTGCGAGGGGGAGTTGGTGCAGTGGGCCACGCGGTTTTCCCTACCCGTGGGTCTGCGTTCTTATTTGGCGCAGATACGAAGAAAAACTGCGCTTCTGTTGGCATGTAGTTGTTGGTCGGGAGCCAGGATTGTGCAGTCATCGGAGGAGCAAATCCGGGTCCTTGGTCGCTATGGGCGTTTGTTGGGTATGGCTTTTCAGTTAGCGGATGATGCCCTCGATTGGCGAGGTAACGAGGTTGAGTTGGGAAAACCTGCCCTGCAGGATTTACAACGGGGGTATGTCACTATGCCCGTTCTGTGTGCTTGGCAGGCAGCCGATACAAAAATGAGGGAATCGATTGAAAAATACTTGCAGAGTGGGGGACCCCTCCCCCCTATGGAGCAACTGTTGGATATCATTCATCAGAAAGATGGGGTGGGGCATAC
Source organism: Pasteuria penetrans (assembly GCF_900538055.1). Taxonomy (NCBI): domain Bacteria; kingdom Bacillati; phylum Bacillota; class Bacilli; order Caryophanales; family Pasteuriaceae; genus Pasteuria; species Pasteuria penetrans. The sequence continues at coordinate 2,138,510 of NZ_UZAC03000001.1, read as the reverse complement.
GATAGCTTTGGCCCATCGGTATGCGCATAGGGCCTGTCAAGCATTGAGTCCCTTGCCCCGTGTGCCCGCATATGATGCACTCCGAGCGCTCGCACAGCAAGTTGTGTTGAGAACCTGTTGAGACTGTAATCAAAAAGGGAGGGATGAACGATTATGAAAGAACGTACTTTTGTGATGGTCAAGCCAGATGGGGTGAAGCGTCAACTCGTGGGGGAGATCATCCGCAGATTAGAGCAACGCGGTTTTATTCTGTTGGATATCAGGATGTTTGTGCCTACGGAGTCACTGGCAAGACAACATTATAGGGTTCATTGTGAGAAACACTTTTTTCCCAATCTCATTCGTTTCATTACCTCTGGGCCCGTCGTCGCCATGGCCTGGGAGGGATCCGAAATAGTGGCTGCCGTTCGTAGGATGTTGGGACCCACCAATCCTGTAGAGGCGCCCCCAGGGACCCTTCGTGGTGACTTTGCGACCCATATGGACCATAACATTGCCCATGCTTCAGATTCAGTAGGGACAGCGCAGGAGGAATTAGCATTATGGTTTTCGTGTTCCTCACCCTCTGGTTGAATGTGGGGTGAGAAATTGCGTTATTTGACAGCAGGGGAATCGCATGGCCCGCAACTGATGGTCATCGTAGATGGTGTCCCCAGTCACCTGGCCTTGTCGACGGCCATGATCAATGCACAGTTGCAACGTAGACAGGCTGGATATGGTCGTAGTCGACGTATGCAGATTGAAAAGGACCAGGTACAATTTTTAGGGGGCGTACAGGACGGTTTTACGACGGGAGCCCCCGTTGGTATGACGATTGCCAATCGTGATTACTGGCGGAAGATATGGAATGTTGATCAGGGTAGTGAGCCAATAGGGGGGGGGAGTTTTCCGGCGCCATTTCCCCCGCAACCTGGGCACGAGGAAGGAAACGGATATCCCCAATCCAGACATGGGATAAAGCGAAAGGTCTCCTGCCCCAGACCTGGACATGCGGATTTAGTGGGGGGAATGAAATATAACCACCGCAATCTACGCCATGTTCTAGAGCGGTCCAGTGCTCGTGAAACAGCAGTACGGGTGGCTGCGGGGGCGATCGCCCGTGTGTTATTGGCGTACTGCGGAATCGAATCTGTTGGTCATGTAGTACAAATTGGGACCGTTGTTGCCCCTGTGTGCAAGTTGGATTCCTCAGAGATTTTTTCCCGATCGGAAGCCTCGCCTGTCCGGTGTGTTGATGATGTTACGAGTGATCGAATGATGGAGGCCATTGACACAGCAAGGTGTTCTCGCGATACGTTGGGGGGGGTACTTGAAATTCGTGTGGATGGAATTCCCGTGGGGTTAGGGAGTTGTATGCAATGGGATCGTAAATTGGAGGGCAGGCTTGCGCAGGCTGTTCTCAGTGTGCAAGCCATTAAGGGAGTCGAATTCGGCTTGGGTTTTGCCCTAGGGGGTTTGTCTGGTTCCGTTGTGCATGATGAGATTCTTTGGTCCGCGGGGCAAGGGTTTCATCGTGTTGGTAACCATGCTGGTGGGTTAGAAGGGGGAATGACGACGGGGGAACCCCTCGTTTTGCGTGCGGTTATGAAACCCTTGCCTACACTATACCAGCCGCTACGGAGTGTGAACGTGGAGACAAAAAAATCCACCCGAGCTACTTTGGAACGAAGCGATATTTGTGCCGTGCCTGCGGCCTGTGTAGTTGTGGAGCACGTGGTTCTTTGGGAGGTAGCGTGTGCCCTACTGAATAAATTCCCTGCTGATACCATGTATGAGTTAAGGGATCAGGTAGAGCGTTATCGTTCAAGGACTCGTGTGTGGTGAAGAAGTGGTGAAGAATATGAGGACAGGGGAGATAGTCAAAGGGGTGGGGGATGTGAACCGGTTAGAATGGGATGGTTATTGTGGTGCTTCGCGTGTTTTGTTGGGACAAGGAATACGAGAAAATTTGCATCGCTATATGGTGGAGACGGGATGCTCTTCCTCGCGTCGTTGTCTGGCCATTATTGACCCAGCGGTGGCCAATATCTGGCGGACACGTGTCGCATCCTGGTTGGATGGATGGGAGATAGAGATATGGATAATGCCTTGCGGGGAGGAGGGAAAGAATCTTGAGAATCTAACTGTTGCTGCACAGGTGGCCGCGGGTATACCGTTGGATCCCACCTGTTGTATTGTTGCTGTTGGTGGGGGAAGGGTGAGTGATTTTGCTGGTTTTCTAGCATCCATTTATTTACGAGGTATTCCCTGGGTGTGCGTACCGACCACCTTGTTAGCCCATGATAGTTGTTTGGGCGGGAAGGTGGCAGTCAATCATGAAAATAACAAAAACATGCTTGGTGCGTTTCACAGCCCCAAGTTAGTGGTCTTCGATACGGTTTGGTTAGCAACGCTACCGCGACCGGTTTTCTGTTCCGGTTATGCCGAGATGATCAAGCATGCCTTATTGGTAGAACCGACCTTTCTCAATTGGTTGTGGGCCCACAGGCTCTCCCTCCTCGATCCCCAGGATGATCTGGTTCCTAAAGCAATTGTGCGAAGTATGCAAATTAAGCGACGTTATATCGAGAGGGATGTTCAGGAAACCCGAGGGCAACGGGTTCTTCTACATCTAGGGCATACTTTTTCCCATGCGTTGGAAGTAACCTCTGGGTATCGTTATATGCATGGCGATGCTTTATCCCTAGGTCTGCAAATGGAACTTGTTCTTAGTCAGCGGGTGTTGAATATGTCTGCGGCTGAGGTACAACGTGTTAAGGAAATATTGATCGGGTTTGAGTTGCCTGTTTCCCTGCTCTATCCCGTCGATGAAGAGGCTATGCTAGCTGCCCTTCGTCGTGATCGTAAGACTCGCGATGGATCCTATACTTTTGTAGGTTTGCAAAGTTTGAATTCCCCCGCCATGCTGGTGAAGAATGTGCCAGAGGAAGATGTTCGGATTGCTTTCGCATCCGTACCCGGGGTTGATCATGAGAGGAAAGATGAAATTATAGAAAAACTGGGAGGAGAAGGAAAGGGATCCTCCGTGAATCGGGAGCATGGTTCGTCGATTGTGCTACCCATAACCGCTGCTATAGGGGATGATGGGTTGTGAGGATGGGTTCCGTTTTTTATTTATAATTTTTATTAATAATTTTAATATTTTTTATTTCTAGTATAATATGATTAGTGGATTGTCTTGTATACTTCACCATTTTGGATGTTGCGGTATCCTCAGGGAAGAGGGTGATTTCTTCGATTCCCGCAGTGATGGTATGAGGTCCTCCGACAACGCTTCGGATTGTACGTCGGCTGGTCCCCAGGTAGACCATTCAACCCCTTCGCTCCACCCCCATTACAAGGGTTTCTTCACTACTATGAGTTGATCCGACTCCGTTCACGGAAGCCCTTTCTTGATCGGTATACTCTTAGCCCTTTACACCTGGCCCTAAGCCAGGTGTAAAGGGCTAAGAGTCTCTCGTGGTTCTCCATGAGGGCCTACATCAGATTTATTCCATCTGTGCACCGGATGTCGCCAGGACAGTAGGGGTAGGTGGTTCGTCCTCCATGACTTCGTTCTAAGGATAGGATCCGGACGCACAATTGCGATAAGGAGATGATCACAAGTTGGACCAGGCAACATGGGATCGAAACCCGTATAGAACGCAGCAGAGGAAGGTACGAAGAACGTGACACCAGAATGGTGTTTTTTAAATGGGGAAAATCCTATGGGATCATCATAAGAGCCACATAATGCGAGAGTAGTACGTGTGGTTCTGTGAGAGGGTTGGCTGAGATGCCAGCCCTATGATTTTCTAGGTTACACATTGTTTCAGACAATGGAATTAGCAGCACGGGGGAATTAGCAGCACGGGTTGTTTTCCATTTAAAATAAGGATATAATTGGCGGGTAGATATATCAATTAAGGATATAAAGGGTCAATCAATCCTTCATCACACACGCTGCCGAACACAGAGTGCTCTGTCTCCCTTTCATATTTGAACTTTTATATTTAGATAGATTTTAAAATATGGAGGCAATAAATGAATAAAATAAATAAGAGATATGCGTTCGCAATATTTTTTATCGTTCCTACCTTATGGGGCCCTTACCATAAATCTGCAGCTTCCCCGCCAGAGAAGCTAGCCGGGCCCGATATCCAGAATCTGTCATCCCCGTATTCGTTGCCTCCACATGGGAATAGTACGGATGTGGAACAACCTTCCCCAACATCCTCTGTCCCCCAGCAGCAACATAAGGAAAACGATCTTGAACATGGTAGACTTAGGGAAAAAAGGTCTCCTATGAAAAGGAAAGGTGGATCAACAAATACGATAAATACCAATGATAATATCAATACCATTATAGATGGTGTAGGGGGTAGTTCAGGGAGGGAAAAGACCGCACGTACTGGATCTGGATATAGTAGATATAGTGAGGAACATAAAAAAGAATTTTTAAAAAATTTTTCTGAGAAACGAAAAAATGGCGAAGCGACCAATGTGCGTCAGTTTGCTAACGAAAGTAACACAGATCCTGATATAGCCGCTGGGTGGGTTCAGGAAGACCAAGAGCAAAAACTACTAAGTAAATACTCTGATGACCTAGAAAATGGCAAAGATATCCCTCCTATGGATCTTCTTAACTTTGCTGTCGAAAGTGGCATAACTACTAGTACGGCCCATCAGTGGTTGCAGAAACAAAAAGAGCAAAGACAAAAAGAGCAAAAGTCACCACCCACTGATCAACCATCTACATCGGGTATACAACAGGCCTTGCAAAAAGCCGATTTTTTAAAAAATCTACCAAAAGAGTTATCTGAAAGTGGGGGAAAGATCGATCTGAATGATCTTGCTAGAAAAAAGGGCATAGGTGTTGAGTTGGCCAAGGGGTGGTGGCAGGAATACCTAGACAAATCGGGGTTACTACCACCCACCGCAACAACAACGTCGGGTATACAACAACAAAACCAGAACAACTTGAACCCCCCGAGCCCCATAAGTTGGCCCAAGTGGATAGATGATGGTATACAACAACAAAACCAGAACAGCTTGAACCCCCCGAGCCCCATAAGTTGGCCCAAGTGGATAGATGATGGGCAACAACAACCCACCCCGGATATACAACAGGGGAATAGTTCGGCTTCGAAGCCATCCACATCGGATACATCACAACCAACGTCGGATACATCACAACCATCAACTTCGTCGAAGCAGCCACAGAATGCATCAACACGTAAGAAAGAGAAGGAAGAACGTACCAAAGAGAGGGAAGAATTTTTAGAAAAATTATTAGAAAAATTACATGATGCCCAAAAAAATAACAAAGAGTCCTTCTCTGTGCATGAGTTTGCTCGCGAAAAGGGCAAAGATCCTTCTAAGGCCTCTACGTGGTGGTCGCGGCGGAATACAGAACAAGTAAAAAAAGTGAAGGGACAAATAGAACAACTGCGAGAACAACTGCAGAAACCACTGAAGGAACAAATAAAAACACTGGAGGACCAGATGAAACAGCAGTATACAGAACTGGGGGAACAGCAGTACCAAGAGCAGAAAGAAAAGCAGAAAGAGCTGGGGGTAGTACCACTGCCGAAACAGCAGAAGGAACGCCTGGAGCAATCGTGGAAACAGCAGAAGGAACACCTGGGGCAACAGCAGCAACACCTGCAGCAACAGAAGCAAGAACTGCAGCAAAAACTGCAGCAACTGCAGCAACAACTGAGGGAACACCCAGAGTTGCAACAACTGCAGCAACAACTGGAACAACTGGAGAAATTAAGAAAATTAACTAAGGCAGCAACATAGTTTTGATAGTACTTGCTCTTTTGCATCCCAGATGCATCCCAAATTGCATCCCAAATTCGGTGTCGGGGCCCCGTAGTAGGGGTCCTTTTTTTGTCCTCGTTGCAATGCAACAAAGGTAACAAAATTTCCGTTTTGTTACCTTACGGTACTACCAGGCAAACCCTTCACCTCTTGCGGCAAGTCAATTTTTTCTAATAATTACGTAGGTAGCAGGTTACAAACCGCGGTTACGGTGACCTTCCTCCGGGCGATGATAACGGTGACCTTGACCTCGGGGAATCGCTAGCGATTCCCCCCCTTGCGGTTGTTGAAGCATTCCAGTTTGTTTTTTCTCACTCCACACCCAATCGTTGAAAGTATTACGCTTGATACCCTTTTGAGCAGCAAAACCTCTCTGGCTGATCTTGTTGCCATTTTTGTTGGCATCAAGGAACTCATTTACAAGTGCTTTTCTCTCTTCCTCAGTATATCCAGCAGGTTTTATTAGAGGCATTCCAGCTTGTTCTTTCTCACTCCGCACCCAATTTTTGACAGTATTATGATTGATGCCCTTTTGAGCAGCAAAACCTCTCTGGCTGATCTTGTTGCCATTTTTGTTGGCATCAAGGAACTCATTTACAAGTTCTTTTCTCCATTCCTCAGTAATACGTCCAGCAGGTTTTATTAGAGGCATTCCAGTTTGTTTTTTCTCACTCCACACCCAACCGTTGAAAGTACCAGGCTTGATACCCTTTTGAGCAGCAAAATCTCTCCGGCTGATCTTGTTGCCATTTTTGTTGGCATCATGGTACTCATTTATAAGTGCTTTTCTCTCTTCCTTAGTAATACGTCCAGCAGGTTTTAGCTGATGTTGTAGCTGCTGTGGGTAATTATAGGTTGGTGGCTGCTGATGTTGTAGCTGCTGTGGATAATTAGAAGTTGATGGCTGCTGATGTTGTAGCTGCTGTGGGTAATTATAGGTTGGTGGCTGCTGATGTTGTAGCTGCTGTGGGTAATTATAGGTTGGTGGCTGCTGATGTTGTAGCTGCTGTGGATAATTAGAAGTTGATGGCTGCTGATATTGTAGCTGCTGTTGTGGATAATTATAGTTTGGTGGTTGTTGCTGTGTATAGCTAGGAGCTGATGGCTGCTGATCTAAAAGATAGGTTCTCATAAATTCATCATTATTTAAGTCCCACTGCTGTTGTTGATGATTATTAGGATTATCCATCGCCGTTGCCACGTCAGTGATGAACATACCAGTTAATAAAAATGATGATATTATAAATATTGATATTCTTTTGTGGTTACCGTTCACTACATACAAACCTCCCTAAATTGTCTATCACTTATTACTGTTACAAATTCATTATAACAGATACATGAATAAGATAATAATATATTTTAATGAAAACAGCATGAAAAATATAGTGACTTCATTCGGCATAACTGTGGAGACTAGGGATCACAATATTTACAAAATGAAAGATTAAATAGAGGACAACCACAAGCACGGTATCTCCAGCGATAGACCTACTCCTTGGGGGGATCCCCAACAGTACCATTTTTAATCAAATGCTATTTTAAACTCAACAACCCATTAGAATAGAATAGAATCCTGTCCTAGTACCCGGATCTCCGGTACCAGATCTCTCCCAAATTTCTCAGCCACAACCCCTTGAACATGATCCACCAACGCTAGCATATCAGCGGCAGTGGCCGAACCACGATTGAGAAAAAAATTACCATGCAGGGGGGAAACCTGTGCATCACCAATCTGGTGTCCCTTCAACCCAGCAGCCTCGATCAACCTACCTGCGTAGTCGCCCGGCGGATTACGGAACACGCTACCACTACAGGGATCAGAGATAGGTTGTGTCCGCAGCCGATATTCCTTATAGGCAGCAATACGAGCCAAACAATGCCCAGCCTCGGCGGGCTGCAACTGAAAATCAGCACTCACCACTATATACTGCTGAACGCCCTCCTGTAAACAGGAGAAACGGTAGCGAAAAGTAAGTTGTTCTCTAGTAAATGCCATCATTTCACCCTGGGGATTTACGACCCTTGCATGGATCAAAACATCAGCAATCTCACTACCGTGTGCCCCTGCATTCATAAAAACAGCACCACCCACATTTCCCGGAATTCCCGCCGCGAATTCCAGGCCCGTCCAACCTTGTCGGGCCGTGGTCAAAGCCAAACGAACGAGGGAACAGCCAGCACCTACCCTTATATGGGATCCGTCCACGGAAATTTTAGCGAGGTGGGCACCCAACTGGATTACAACACCACGCCACCCACCATCACGTATGAGTACATTAGAACCGCGGCCCAAAACGAACCACGGTATTCCATACTGAGTAAGGGTAGGTACTATTTCCATCAACTGCTCCTCAGACTCGACGACAATCAGAGCATCAGCCGGCCCACCGATTTTCCATGATGTATAGGAAGCCAAGGGTTCCTGGTAAAGAATCTTGAGACCCCACTTCCTATGAAAAGCCTCACAACAACCCTTTAGATCATATTCATGGGCGGCCATTAGTACCCTCTTTTCTGTTCTTCAACAACGTTTCTAGGAGGTCCATAACGGCAATAGCCGCATAGGGATGCCCCAAAGCCTTAGATGCCTGACGCATAGCCTTTTGACGTGCCGGTTCCCCTAAAACCTCTTCCATCAGTGTCCATAAACGATCTGCTGTACATTCGGCGTCAGGTACTACAAGGGCAGCACCCCCTCTTTCCAACAGACGAGCGTTTGTCATCTGATGATCGTTGGCTGCTATCGGGGAGGGAATTAGAATAGAGGGCAAACCCAGGGAGGTTACCTCTGCCAGTGTCGTGGCTCCAGCCCTCGCAACTACGAGGGAGGTCGCCGCCAGGAGGTCAGGCATATGGTGCACATAAGGAACAACCGCTATATTGGATGGACTACCCACCTCCTCCCAACATCGTTTGGCTTTCTCATGGTAACGGTCCCCTGTAATGTAAACAAAATTAACCCCAAAACGCTCCTTGCAACGCGGTAAAAGGGACTGCACAGACTGATTGATCCGTAGCGATCCCTGGCTTCCCCCCACAAAAACCACCAAAGGAGATGCGGAACCAGGCAAACGCAACTTTCGCCGCCCTTCCGCTGCATTAGCATCGATTACCTCGGTAGCCCTTGGGTTACCTGTCAATACTACTTTCCGAACCCTAGGAAAAAAACGCCTTGTCTCCTCCCAACTGATTGCCACTGCCTGGGCGTAGCGGGAGAGAAGACGAATCGTCAAACCTGGATGGGTATTCTGCTCATGCAACAGAACAGGAATCTGCAATGCATGGGCGGCATAAATTGCTGGTGCACTTACATAACCTCCTGTTCCAATGAGCACCTCGGGCTCCCAGGCCGCTAAATGCTTCTTAGCAACCTGGGTGGCCAGAACAAACTTCCAAATGGCCAGCACATTGTGACCAATACTAGGAATGATCCTCCCCATACCTCTGGGGCGACTCAACCCGCAGATTTCTAAGGTGCGCAACTCGAGCGGCAAGTCAATTTTTTCTAATAATTTTGTCTCCAAACCCCTTTGTGCACCAAGATACAAAACCTGTACGTCGGAATATCGTTGATACAATGAACGTGCCAAAGCCAAGGCGGGATAAATATGTCCCCCTGTGCCGCCCCCAGTCAAAGCAATACGACGCATCGTCGTTCTCTTCCTTTCCACCCTTTAGGGTCCGTCGGAAACGTCTCTCCCCTTGTAGAACCGCATGCCCATCTTTCGTACCCATCGTAACGAACCAGCGGGGTTGACAGGAGAGGCTGAGCAAAATACCCACCGCCAACAATGTCAACGTCAATGAGGAACCGCCATAACTCAAAAAAGAAAGTGTGACCCCTGTAACCGGAAACATACCTGTCACTACACCGATATTGAGCAGTGACTGTAGTAGAATCATGATTGTAATTCCTGCAGCTAATAAACTACCGAACAATGTATTTTGTCGCAGGGCAATCCTCAATCCACGCCAAACGAAGAGGCCTAGGAGTATCAGGATAACAGAACCCCCCACGAAACCTGTTTCTTCTGCCAATATGGAAAATATAAAATCCGTATGTGGTTCGGGCAAATAAAGATGCTTTTGCCGACTCATACCCAGACCTAAACCCAACAATCCACCAGGACCAATGGCAAAGAGGGATTGGATCAGATGATATCCGGCCCCTAGGGGATCCTGCCATGGATCTAAAAAGGCAGCAATGCGCTGAATTCGATAAGGTGCTGCCAGAACAAGCCCTATAAAACCCATAAGACCCAACAGAATACAACTCCCTAGATGCATCCACCGCGCCCCTGCGGCCAACAAAAGTACAAAACCTGTACCTGCCAGGACGGTGCCCGTTCCCAAGTCAGGTTGCAACATAATCAAACCAAAAATAAACGAAATCAATCCTAGCGAGGGGAGAAAGCCGCGCCAGAAGGAGTAAAGACGGCCCCTATCTACTGATACATAGTGGGCCAAAAAATTGATCAGGGCCAATTTAGCAAACTCCGCCGGCTGGATGCTAAATGATCCCACACCGAGCCAACTGCGTGCACCATTGCGAAAGATCCCCACCCCAGGAATCCAAACCACCGATAGGAGTACTACACAGCCCAATAAGATGGGCCAGGCAAGGCGATAAAAATACTGAGGATGTAGATTAGCCACGCAAAACATCCCGATGACACCGATGAATGCAAAGAGGGCTTGCCGTTTGGCAAAATAGAAGGCATCTCCATATTTATGCAAACCCAACGCAGCACTGGCACTGTACACCATCACTACACCAATCAGTAACAATGCAATGATAACGCCTACCAACAACATGTCAAAACCCGTACGTCCGCGCACCTGCAAAGACATTCACCCCGGGATCCGCACCACAAGAACCTTCCTGCCCTTCATTCCCACAAAGGGCAATAGCGCGACAAGCTACCAGAATGTATGTGTCAACGAGACAATCGATGCACAGCTTGCTGGAAAACCCTGCCACGTTCCTCAAAGGAGGTATAACGGTCCCAACTTGCACAGCCTGGGGAAAGCAAAACAACATCACCATCCTGTGCCAAACTATGAGCCCGAACCACTGCCTCCTGGACATCTATTACAGCATAGGCCGTGCAACCGATCTTTTCCGCTCGTCTTAACAAAACAGATTGGGCCTGACCATAGGCCAGCATACAACGCAATCGTCTGTTCAACAGCGAACCGAGAGATGCAAAATCCTCCCCTCGGTCCACGCCACCTGCAATCCAAAGAATGGGACCCTGAAGAGCCCGTATAGCGTTCCGTACTGCTGTCACATTGGTAGCCTTGGAATCATCATAGTAGCGGACGCCCTGAATCGTTGCAACATGCATCAACCGGTGGGGAACACCCTTGAAGGTGGCCAGGGATTTCATAATCGCCCCTGTAGAACAACCTGCTGCATGAGCGATTACAGTAGCCGCTTGGGCGTTATAGATATTGAAATCACCTTGCAAACGAATTTTCTCTCGCTCGATCAGCCGCTCCTCTTTGCCCGACTGATGTCGTAACCATAGGGTACCCGCACGCGTAAAGGCACCTGGACCCTCCACATCCGCACCAAACCAAGCAACCTTAGCAGGAACCCGGGCTGCCAAATCAGGAAGTAACTCACAGAGTTGCGGCAATGCAGGCAAAACAGCTGTATCCTCTTTCGTTTGGTTCATGAAGATGCTTTCCTTGCTTTTGCTGTAATCAGCCATTGTACCATGGTAATCAAGATGGGCAGGAAAAACATTCAGCAGAGCCGCCACCTTGGGATGAAAACCCCGTGTTCCCTTGAGCTGAAAACTACTCACTTCCAATACGACAGCATCCGGAACATCCTTCCCTTCGGAAAAAACCCGATGGACCACATCTACCAAAGGACATCCTACATTACCAGCTACTACAATATCCCAACTCTCATTTTCCAGCATATGATGAACCCATGTGGCCGTGGTGGTCTTTCCATTACTCCCCGTTACCGCCAGAAGGGGAACCTGCAGGAGTGAAGATGCCACCTCGATCTCGGTGAGCATGGGTAAACCACGTCGCAAAATCTCTCGTACGAGGGGTAATCGATAGGGGACACCCGGATTTTTAATCACAACGTCCATACCTTCTAGAACGGAAAGCGGATGTCCACCACAGAGAATTTCGACATCGCATGATGCCTGCAGGGATCTTGCCTCTGGACAAGCCAATAGGGGACGCTGCTCCGTCACTCGCACTTGGGCACCCAGGAAAGTTAGCAATCTAGCACTAGCCGTACCACTTTGGGATAGACCAATAACCAGCGCTCGACGGTTCTTCCATAGCTCTATAGCCCGGGCTAACATTGCAGTAACTTCTTTCCCAGCGTGATCGCGGTCCTCTCCATGTTTCACGTTGATTCCACCTTCACTAAAACACCTTAACTAGGACACCCAATACAGCTAGTAAAAAGGAAATGATCCAAAATGTAACCACTACACGCCACTCACTCCAACCAACCAACTCAAAATGGTGATGAAGGGGTGCCATACGAAAAACCCGTTTTCCACGGAAGCGAAAGGAGACTACCTGAACCAACACGGATAAGGCCTCGGCTATGAATACGCCACCGATAATAAGCAGGGATGACAACTCTGTACGTGTAATCACGGCCAATGCAGCAATTCCAGCACCCACAGCCATTGAGCCTGTATCCCCCATAAAGATCTTGGCGGGGTGGGTATTGAATACTAAAAACCCCAGTAGGGCACCCACCATTGCTAATGATAGAATCACGACCGTAGGATTGTGGTCTATTGCACCAATCACAGCATAGGCACCATAGGAGCAGGCAGCCGTGCCCGATAACAAACCGTCTAGCCCATCCGTTAGGTTGGTAGCATTGGCCGTACCAATTATGGCGGGTAAAAGAAGAATAAGATAGGAAAAATTCAAATCCACTGGTTCGGAAAGAATAGGAGGAATCGCTGGCAAACGATAAATGGGTTGACCAGACCCCCCCGAACGAACCTCTAATAACACAATGAAAAGAATCAACCCTATGAACAATTGGCCAATAATTTTTTGCAGTACAGTAAGACCCAGGTTGCGATGCCTAGCTATCTTAATATAATCATCCGCAAGACCCAACAGGCCATAACTCAGGATGGCAAACATCAAAAAGGATAAATCCCCCATGGCCAATACCTGACCACGGTAAAACCACAAATAACCGCTAAAAAAAAGCACGGTAATTATGAATACCAATATGATAAGCACACCACCCATAGTCGGCGTGCCCGCTTTCTGATGATGCCTCTGAGGCCCCTCCTGCAAAATATTTTGCCCCACCCGCAGCCGACGGAGAATAGGAATGAATAGGGGCCCCAACAAAACAAGCAGCGAAAATGCAACTACCAAAGGTATCCAGGATATCTTGATATCAAAACCGCCCATCATCACCTATCCTTCCCTCCGGATGCCGGATTGGCACGCAAGGATGAAACCACCCGTTCTAAACCCACACAACGTGACCCCTTAATAAGAACAACTACCTTGGTTTGTAAACGTGTGGAAATCTCCTCCCCTGCTTCCCCCGCTTCAGCGAAGGCAAAACCCTCCCCTCCCACTGGCGCCATCCTTCGATAGGCACAAATCGTGGTCTGAGCATGTTGACCCACCGCAAAGAGACGTACGACTCCCAGCTGAGCGGCATATTGTCCCAACGCGGCATGGGAAGCCGAAACATCCCCCGCTAACTCAGCCATATCGCCCAGGACAGCCCAAGCGATGGCAGGGGGCTGACAGAATGAACATAGGGTATCCAATGCCGCACGCATGGAAATAGGACTCGCATTGTAGGAGTCGTCTAGGATTAAGGATTTCTGTTTTCCAGCTATGGGAAAGAGACGCCCAGGTGTGTGGGAAACTGTGGCCAACCTTTTTCGCATAACCGCCGTGGAGATACCCAACCATCGACCCACCCCAAGCGCAAAGAGTGCATTCTTCATATTGTGCCTACCCAGCAAGGGAGAATGGAACCATGCACCCGTCTGCGCGGTTTGGAAATCCATGCCCTGCTGTTGAAGACTGCGCCAAGCCAGAATATAATCGTCTCCCTCTTCCAACCCCACCGATTGTTTCTTCCAGGCGGACGAGCGTAGGGCCTTCTCGAGGGGTGGATATTCGGCATCGTACAATAGGTAGCCATTGGGATCCAGACCCCGGGTAATTTCCAATTTAGCTTCTAGAATATGCCTTCTATCCCCCAGCCTCCCCCCATGCGCATCCCCGATGGAAGTAATCACTGCTACAGTGGGACGTGCTAGAGAAGAGAGGGGGGCAATTTCGCCACGCCGTCGCATACCCATTTCTACCACGGCGATTTGGAAATTCTCTGGCCAAGAAAGGAGGGTAAGGGGTACCCCTAATTCATTGTTATGGTTGGCCACCGTTTTATGTACCTTTTGGATGCCCCCCAATACCGCAGCCAGTAGTTCCTTACAGGTGGTCTTGCCATGACTACCCGTAACGGCAATGACCTGGCCACCGTGCTCCTGTCGGTACGCCTTCGCCATGTCCCAAAGGGCGCATCGTGTGTCAGGTACGACGATCAAAGCACCCGGGAGAGGCAAAGGGGGCAGAGGATGGTCGGATTGCCAAAGAAGGGAGGCACCCCGTGCAATAGCTTGGTCCGCAAAATCATGGCCATCCCGCCGGGCTATCAAGGGGACAAAAAGTTGATCTGTGTGCAGTGTCCTTGTGTCTATGCTCACACCCCCCCGGAGGAGACGGGGCGCTCCATAATGCTTACCCCCTGTGATGTTGGCTACCCAGGTACTACTGCGTTGCATACGGCCACCCCTTCTTTTCCAGAGCAGCCAATTGCTGTTGCGCAACCACCCGATCCGAGAAAGGCAATCGCTCACCAGCGATCTCCTGATACTCCTCGTGGCCTTTACCAGCCAGTACCACACCATCCCCGGGTCGTGCCGCCTGTAACACCCAATGAATTGCTTCACGCCGATCAGCAATCCACTCGCAACGATCCGCATAGCCCCCATCGATACCCATCCGCATGTCTTCGAGTATGGACAGGGGATTCTCGAAACGCGGGTTATCACTAGTAAATACCACATGATCACTTTCCTGCACGGCGGCCTGTGCCATGGCAGCTCTCTTACCCCTGTCTCGATCACCACCGCAACCCACCATGCAGAAAAGACGACCCGAAAGCTGGGACCGCAACGTTTGCAGCACCTGTATCAAACCATCGGGCGTATGGGCGTAATCCAGCCAAACGGGAAAGGGATCCTGTGATCGATCCACCCTCTCCAAACGTCCTTGTACTGCTCGTAGGTCGGGGAGAATGGTGGTTAGGAGCGAGAAGGGAACACCAAGGACCAGGGCCGTAGTTACTGCTGCAAGGATATTTTCAATATAGAAACGCCCTACACCGGGTACCTGCACTTCGGCCTCCTCGGCCCAGGTACGCAAACGGAAACGGGTAATACCACGATTACAGTCGCTCTGAAGATCTAGAGCTTGCACATCTGCAGAACTATCCACCGCATAGGTAAGTACGGCAGCGGCCGTGGCCTCCACGAAGGAGGAGGAGGCAATAGCGGTGGCGTTGATCACAGCAACAGGACGTTGGACGGGAGACCTCGCATAGGCACTACCCAACTGGGAAAATAAGGACTGCTTTGCCGCTATGTAACGTTCCATGGTTTGGTGATAATCCAAGTGATCCCGACTGATATTCGTCAACACTGCTACACAAAACCGGCAACCCCATGTCCGGCCCATGGCCAAGCCAATGGAAGAAACTTCAACTGCGGCGTGTGTGCAACCTTCATCCCGCAATTGAGCTAGAAATTTCTGCATCTGCAGGGCACCCGGGGTAGTGTTAGGAAGAGCCACTGTTTGGGAACCATATTGTAATCCTAAGGTACCTATCGTTCCCGTAACCTTACCCGCCGCGACGAGAATTTGCCGCAAAAATTGTACCGTGGATGTCTTACCATTAGTACCTGTGACACCAATCACTGAAAGGGACTCGGAAGGATAATCGTAAAAACAAGCAGACAACTGAGCAAGAACCCGTCGTGTATCCCTTACGTAAAAAACGGGTACCTCTAGTTGTTCGATCACCTCTTGCTCTGTGGACTCTTCGTCGACGACTACTGCCACTGCACCCCGCGTTACTGCAGCCTGGAGGAAACAGTGTCCATCCACACGCGTACCACACTGTGCTACGAAGAGGTCCCCTGGTTTTACCGCAGAGGAATGAATTTGAATACTGCGCACGGTCCCTGTCAGCTGTCCCTTCTGCCGATAAGCGGGCAGGGATGTCATCAACTTGGCGACCGATATGCCCCTTTCACTTCCTTGCGACAACATCAACTCTTAACCTCCCTTTCGCCATTGTAGCCTTCCTTATCCCAGGTCGCAACGCATATTTCACCCTGGAACCCGGGAAAAAGTTACACGAGGTTCCCCCTCGTACCTCACAACCTTTGTCCATCTGGTAAAAAATATCCTTGAACCACCTGAATGAATACGTCGGAGATAGTTCTAGAATATGTTCCATTCGATTGAACTCAGGCCCTCATTATTACCGCTAGAAAACAGCAACGTACCTCAACAACTCCATCGTTCTACATAGTGGATCTGCGGTCAATTTATGCCTATGGGGGCTTGGCTATGCCTAATAGAAAAAGGACAATTCCCATGTTCCATCGAATCCCCCTGCACACGGTGCTACTATGGATAGTACCGGCTGATTGCCTGGATATGTCCACCCTATTTTTTATATCTGCTATCATAGTAATTATGGGTATTATTAGTTGTTAAATATATTTTATTTAATAACTAGGATAAACCCCCAAAGATTTTGAAAGTCCTTCTGGCTACTTTGAACGTTTGTTCTTTACCCAAAACCTAGTTTCTAGTTTAAGGTTGTTCGGAAAGATTAGTCTTCTCCCCTATCTGTTCTCCACCATTGATTTTACTATTAGGAACAAACAACGAAGAAAACACTGGGATGAACAATATAAACTAAATCACCATGATCTGTAGTACAAAACGCAGAAGAAACGGTACCCATAGCAAATTTCCATGGTTCCTTCATGAACTGTTTTTCGGTTAGGGGCCCTTCAAACTTTCCCCAGGATTCTCTCTGAGGAAAAGTTTCGTTCCGTTACAGAGGGGTATGATTCCGCTCTGGGATCGCCTTCTGTAAGTTTCAGGTCCAATGGCTAAGCAAATAAAGGTACCAAGGTGAAATCATGAATAAAAATCTGAAATGGGCCATCAGAAGGGATTTGGGATGCACAACCCAGTATTGGGGATGCAACCCAGTTCCAGTGGTCCCCCTGACCACTCCCCCATTCTGACGGGAATGTAGCTCCATCCTTTTCAAGAATCGTTGCTCACTACCCCCCTAACACATGTACAAAAAAAGGACGATCCCCAATCGTATGTTGGATCCAATTTCTCCAATGAGGATTTCATCCCCTACTCCGGGGATGAGGAATCATCAGACGATTGGGAATCCCTAGGAAAGGGTGGAGAATCAGAACCCAAGTAAATTCGTATAGTCGAATCCTCTTTTACCCGCGTACCTGCCTTGGGGGCTTGTTTGATCACCCGATCCCCTTTTCCCGTCATGTAAATCTTGAGGTTTATCGCGTGCAAGTTCGATCGCATTTGTTCCAAGGTCAATCCCAGTAGATCAGGTACCTCCTCATAGGGTTTGGAGGGTGCAGAATCCTCGGGAGGAATTTGTTGTGTGCGATAGGGGATACGGAGATAATGTAGTGTTTCCGATAGAATCCTCCCAGCAAGGGGGGCAGCAACAACGCCACCAAATTGAATTCCTTTTGGATTGTCCACAGCCACGTATACAATCAACTGTGGATGATCCGCAGGCGCCAAGCCGAGGAAGGAAACAATGTGGTTGTTTTGTAGGTAGTGTCCCCCTGGTCCCACTTTCTGTGCTGTTCCCGTTTTCCCACCGACTCGATAACCATCAACAAAGGCACGTCTCCCCGTACCGCGGGCTACCACACTTTCTAGCGCTAAACAAACCTGTTGGGAGGTATTCTTAGACACCACTCGTTCTGGCGGATCCATTCGTGTAGGAAAAATCCGATAGGCACCCGTTTTAGAGTTCTGCCATCCCAAAGCCAGGTGAGGTGTCACTTTCCAACCACCGTTGACAATACCGGCCACAGCCGCCACCTGTTGCAGAGGGGTAACCGCCACCCCTTGACCAAACGCGGTAGTTGCTAATTCCACAGGCCCTACACGTGATAAAGGGAAGAGAATTCCACCCGCCTCACCAGGCAAATCGATTCCCGTTTTTTTCCCAAATCCTAACTTATAAAGATAATGAAATAATTTTTCCTTTCCCAATCGTTGTCCCAATTCTACAAAGCCCGGGTTACAAGAATTCTCAACAACCTCGCGAAATGTTTGCTTACCATGACCACCTGCTTTCCAACAACGCAACCGTGATTTACCGACATACACTGCACCCGGATCGAAGAAACTCTCTGTCAGTTCTACCTTCTCTTCCTCCAGGGCGGCCGCCAACGTCGCTATCTTAAAGGTAGAACCGGGTTCATAGGTCTTCCAAATGGGCAGGTTACGAAACAGGACATCCCCATCTGCTTCCCGATACCGATAGGGATCAAAGGTAGGACGATTCCCCATAGCTAAAACGTCCCCATTGCGGGGATCCATAACCATAGCCCAAACCGCATCGGGTTGATATTGTACCATGGCCTGATTGAGAATTCTCTCGAGGATTCTCTGAATCGTGAGATCAAGTGTTGTCACCAAATCTTCTCCATCACGGGGGGGATAGAATCGATCCCCCCCGCTGCCAGGTAGGGTTTCCCCCCGCGCATTGGCGGCAAACTGGATGGAACCTGATTCACCCCGCAAATTCTGTTCGTAGGTACGTTCCAAACCAGCCAAGCCCTGGTTGTCATTTCCTGTAAATCCGAGTACATGGGCAGCTAGAGTTTTATGGGGATAGATGCGTTTAGTATCGTCCATGAGGGAAATCCCTGGCAACCGAAGTTCGCGCAATCTTTGTTCTTGCTCAGGGCTAATACGACGTCCCCAAGGATTCAATTTGACAAGAAACTGTCGCTTGGTAAGTTGCTGTTCAATTTTTTGCACGGGTGCATTCAGAATATCCGCCAGTGCGCGTGCTGTGACTCCCGGGTGATCTACTTGGACAGGTACGGCCACAACGCTAGGAGAACTCACATTATCCACCAGGGTTCTTCCCAATCGATCTAGGATACGACCCCGTTTGGCAGCGAAGGGAATTTCGCGGTTCCAAAGTTCTTGAGCGTCTTTGGATAGGGAATCACCCTGTAAAATTTGCACAAAAAATAGACGACCCAATAAAATCAATAAGAGAATCATGAAGGAAAATAATAGAGTGAGTATACGTCGCCTTACCAGTCGTGTCAGTCGTTGCAAAAGGATACCCCCCGCTTAGCCTGAGGCCGGGTCCATCCCCCCTTGGATTGGAGGAGGGTAGTTCAGTCTGCAACCAGCCTATGCCTACGGGGGCTTGACTATGTCTTTGCCAAAAATGGGGAACCCACTGTGCAGACGCTTAGCAGTTAATCGTTGGCCAGGCCGTGAAAGAAAGAAATATCGAGGGGCCCCCACGCACAAGACATGTGGGGTAGGAAGAGCCGGATCATACGAGAGTGTTGGGTTCGGTTGGGTTCTGAAGAGCCGGATCATATGAGAGTGTTGGGTTCTGTAGTGAACCCGGTTGAAATACCGGGTTTTGTATTCTATAAACAAGTAAAAAACCTGTCCCCCCAGGGACAAGTCTTTGGGGGGTTATCCGTAAAAATAGGGGATGTTTTTGCTGCTATATGGATCCAGATGAATGAATCCTAAGACCTACTACTCCCTATAGGGACAGATTTTTTCTTATGAACATAAACCTATGAAGGGGACAGATTGGTTTTGGGGGCTACCCCACGTAATGGTAAGATTTGACGAACCATCTCGGCCGTAGTGGAGGCTGCTTCTTTTTCAATTTCCGGTTCATCAAAAGCAACGAGAATGGCAATATCGGGTTGTTTTGCCGGCGCCCAACCCGTGAAGGTAACCAAGGATTTTCCCTGCATATAACCACCATGCACGGGATCCGCCTTTTGCCCCGTTCCTGTTTTTCCAGCAATTTCATACTCCGGGATGTTGGCTTTTTGCCCTGTTCCGTTCTTTACCACCCCTTCGAGAAGGGAACGAATCTGCATAGCAGTACTCTCTGGAATTACCCTTCTACCCTCCGTGGTATACGTATGGGTAACAGGACATACTTTGGGCCATGAACACTGTTGGGCATCGCGAACTTCCTTGAGCAGATGGGGTTTGTAGAGTATTCCTCCCTGGGCAATCGCTGCAACTGCACTTGCTTGCTGCAAAAGTGTAATGGCTATACTCTGACCAAAAGAGGTTGTAGCTAGATGACCGCTGGTAAGCGGTACTGGGGGCATCAGTGCAGCGACTTCACCCAGTAAATCTATTCCTGTTCGAAAACCCTGTCCCGTTAACAAATCCCCGATACCAAAATTTCGCACATAAACAGCATAGCGATCCGCCGTCATTTGTAAAATTTTACGGACGAAAAAGGTATTACTGGATTGCTCTATAGCCTTACGATTGGTAATCGTTCCAAATCCCCCTCTATTCCATTCGTGGATCGTTTGATTACCAATCGTAACGGGTTGGGACAAAAAGGAACCATCAGGATCAAGGCCTAGTTCTTCGATAATCGCCGCCAGTGAAATGGTTTTGAAAACAGAACCCGGCTCATAAATGGAATGAATCAAATGATTTCGCTGGTTTACTTCATCTAGCGTCGTCGCATAAGATTCGCTCGAGAAGGTAGGCATGCTGGCCAGTGCTAGGATCTCCCCGTTGTGGGGATCAATGACAACGGCTGCTCCCCCCTTGGCTCTTCTCTTTTCCATACCCTCCTTGAGGATCCGCTCAACCTCCCTCTGTATCGATACATCCAGTGTAAGGACGAGATGGGAACCGGGTACGGTGTTTTTCTCAGCCTGGGGTGCATCAGCAATCATTACACCCTGTCTCGTTTGGGTATAATGGCGCCAACCATCCTTACCCTGCAAAAATTTCTGATAATAAGCCTCCACACCACCACGCGGATCCCCATTTCCATCGATAAACCCCAGTACATGCGATGCATAAGGACCATAACGACGCCGTACACCCATAGTAATCGATAGCGCAGGCCACTGTTTTGCTTCCTTTTGTCGTAACAGAGGATCCACCACGTCGGCAGAAAAATAAGTACTTCCTGAACTTCGCAGTAGAATATGGCGGGATTTCTTTTGTAACTGTTCCCTAAGAATACCAGCATCCATGGACAGCCAGGGCGCCAAATGTTCAGCGAATGCGTCGACTTTCTCCCCCGTGGGAAGAAGATCCTTGTCAACGGTGAGCTGGTAGGCTTCCTCCCCATAGGCAAAACGGTGCTGCAGATGCCGATCGAAAATCGTTCCCCGTCTCGCGGGCAGCCATTGTTGTTGGATAGACATCTGTGCTACCTGTTCTGCTCTGGGTTGCCCAGTAAAACCTTGCCATAGCAAACGAAACCAAACGATCAAGAAGACTACGAGCAGAACCATACAAAACCAGAGGATGCGAAAACGATGTTGTCTGCCTACCTGCATCATCACAAAGATCCCTTCTAAGATTTTACAAAGTCCAGAGGTTTTACGAAGTTCATAGGGTTCTCGGATGGGAATCACGAATGAACCCTCTTCCGACCGCCTCCTTCTCCACGACACTCGGATCCTCCAATCCCTGCAATTTTGTTTCGAGAATCTGAACGTCACGTTGGGCCTGCTGGATGCGTTTTTCTAAATCATTCGATTTATGGCTCACTTCACTGAGCTGAACTGTCTGTAGAAGAGCAAACATAACAAGAAGGGTGGCCAATACCACACTACCTAGGTAGAGGATCTTCTCCGTCGTGGTTAGGGAGTAGGAACGGGGAGATGGTGAGGAACGGGGTGGCGATGAAGACCGTGTGGATAACGGTGGTTGCGGGGAATCCACTGGATGTTGAGGTAATATATGTGCAACCGATACATTGCCAAATTTTCCGCTCATGTCACGCAATACCTCCCTTGTTTGGGTGGGATAGCTCCTGATCACCCTTATAAGGGAATCCAGAACCTAAAGACGACTCGCGATTCGCAGCAAGGCGGAACGGGCACGGGGGTTAGCCCTTATCTCCGTATCCGGGGCCCGGAGGGGGCGAGGGGTGAGAATATGAACAGTAGGCTTATGATGGCAAGTACAAACAGGAAATTTTGGTGGGCAAATGCATCTGCGTGCTTCATTGGCAAAGAATTTTTTAACGATACGGTCCTCCAATGAGTGAAAGGCGAGGGATACCAAACGTCCCCCAAAACGGAGATGGCCTAGGGCAGCCCGTAGAGCACTGTGCACGGAGGACATCTCTTCATTGACGGCGATCCGCAACGCCTGGAAGGTTCGTCGAGCGGGGTGACCAGCCGAACGATAGGGGACTGCTTGACGTATCACCTCTGCCAGTTCCTCCGCCGTGTTCAGAGGACGGGCCTTGAGAATTGTACGCACGATACTTCGGGCCCAACGGTACTCCTCCCCATAGGAACGTAGGATATCCAACAACGAATCCGCTTCCCACGTGTTGACAATAGAGGCGGCTGTCAATGCCTGGGACGGATCCATGCGCATATCCAGTGGTTCCGCTCGTCGATAGGAAAAACCCCGCCCTGAATGTTCTAGTTGCCAACTAGATATACCCCAGTCAAAAGCACAACCATCGATTTGTGTCTGACCCAGGGTTGACAAGACGTTTGCAAGATTGGCAGCATTAGCCTGTACAAGAAAAACACGGCAAGCCACCCCCGCCAAACGCTCCCTTGCGATCTCAATCGCACAGGGATCGCGATCCAATCCGATGAACGTGCCTTGTTCATTCAAACGTGATGCGATAGCCAAGCTGTGTCCCCCCATGCCCACGGTACCATCTACATAAACACCGGGAGGCTGTATTTTCAAACCATCTACTAGCAAACGCTCACAAACCGGCGTATGCCACTTCCCTGGCTCCCTCATCTTGATCACCCCAGATTGCTTGAAAGAAAGAAAAATAGTAATTCGTAAAATATTCGAAATGAATGATTGAACAAAAATAACGAAATGTTCTCTCAATTCCATAGAAATCACCCGTCTGCCCCTCTTCGGGAACGATCCCCCCAGCTTGACGTGGCAAAAACTACAAACAATCCCGGGTAAAAGATGGTCCCTATTGCGTTCCAAGGGGTACAGGATAGAACCACGCGAGACCAAGCCACGTTTCTCGACCAAAACGCAATGCTCACATTATCCCTATGGGAAGCATTGTATCATTCCCTATTGGAACAGCATTCCCCCAGGAAACTGAATAAATCCTATCATGAAATCCACAGACAAGCAAATATTTCACCTGATAAATGATAAGTTGTATCCATATAAATATTCCCTTTGCATACCCGTTAATTCGTCCATCTCTACACCCAGGGTCTTCAGACATTGATAGGCCACTCGCCGATCTAAATCCTCCGGCATAGGCACCACCCGACACGATAAATGAGACCGATTTTCCAATAAGTGGAGCACACCCAAAACCAGCAGGGAATAGGTTACATCCATAGTTTCGGTGGGATGACCGTCCCCCCCTGCCAGATTAACCAGGCGACCCCTGGAAAGCAAATGAATGCGGCGTCCTGTGGTCAACGTGTACGTAGTAATCTGCGAACGAATCCTCTCCTCCCGCAACGCCATCCTCTTTAGAGCAACCTCGTCAATCTCAACATCGAAGTGCCCCGCATTAGCCAAAATAACACCATCGCGCATCCGTTCGAAATGTTCTGCACCAATGGTTGTATAGTTTCCTGTGACGCTGACAAAAACGTGCCCACAACTTGCTGCCTCCTGCATGGGTAATATAGTAAAACCTTCCATGTGGGCTTCCAGAGCGCGGATAGGATCCACTTCACAGACGACCACCCTGGCTCCCAAACCTTGCGCACGTCGTGCTACTCCCTTACCACACCAACCATAACCTACAATTACCACTGTTTTACCTGCAATGACAAGATTCGTAATTTGGTTGATATTGTCCCAAACAGCCTGTCCCGTACCATGTTGGTTATCAAATAGGTGCTTACTTTCCGCATCGTTAATGGAAATTGATGGAAAAAGAAGACCTTTCCCCTTTTCCAGAGCGCGTAAACGGGTTACACCTGTAGCTGTCTCTTCGCAACAACCTATCACTTGTCCTGCCAGGGATCGATGGGATCGGTGAAGGAGACTTGTTAGGGATGCACCATTGTCAATCAACAAATGGGGCCGTGTCTCGAGGATTTGAACACAATGTCGTTGATAAAGACCCTTGGATGAATTATGGTGGGCGTAAACGGTAATCCCACCCTCTGCCAATGCAGCACAGATATCATCCTGCGTGGAAAAGGGATTGCAGCCCACGATGTAGACCTCCGCCCCTGCTTCACGGAGCAATTCCGCCAAACAAGCCGTTTTGGCTTCGAGATGTAAACAACAACCGATACGGTACCCCATCAGGGGACGATTTTCCTGGCACTGTGCACGAAGCTGTGCTAGCACGGGCATATGCTCACGGGCCCATATCATTTTGCGACGCCCCCCCGGTGCCAACCGGGGATTTACGATGTCACCCTTTTCTATCACCCTCATAAGAGTTCACCTCGATCTCCCAATACATACTTCTCCTATGACTCCCCCATTATAAGGGACGATATTCCCGTGAGGAAAGCAAACGACTATAGTAATGGACATGGAGAAATTGCCACTCGTTACTGTCCTTCCTTTCCATTCCATTTTGTATAGGGTGTTCGAAGGACCTTGGCGATATTCCCTGTTGCAGGTATGAATTTCTGATTTCCAGAGAGGGTTTCCCCCGTCTTTAGGGGGATTCCTTCCATGCAAAGAAATGCCCCGGAGGGCCAGAAAGTAAAGCTGAAAATCCCCCCCGCTGTTCCCTTGTTGAGAACATCTCAAAATACGGTTTACAATGGAACCACTATAAGAATCGATAGGGGGCGATCTTATTGTTAGGAGATGGGGGAATCTCGCAATTATGGGTTGGCTTCATACTAGGCATTGTGGAGGGGCTTACGGAATTTATCCCTGTTTCCTCCACAGGGCATATGATTTTAGTATCCGAAAAAATCCTCCACTTTAAGGGGGAACAGGCTAAAACCTTCGAGGTTGTCATACAAATAGGGGCTGGTCTAGCGGTGGTCCTCGCCTATCGCAATCGATTTTTTCACTTAGCTAGATCGGTCTGGAAACAATCCATAAAAACAACGAAGGACCCCGTATCCAAGGGTGATCGCAATCTGAGCATTGGGCACCTAATCATTGCCTGCCTTCCAGCTGCTCTGATCGGACTCTTCCTTCATAGCCAAATCAAAGAGCTTTTCACCTCCCGAGTGGTAGCTGTGGGTGTCCTCCTTGGAGCCATCCTCATGTTAGGGGCGGAATTTCCGTTCCGCAAGCAAGCAACATCCACACAATCTCTAGATGCCATTACCTATTCGCAGGCCCTATGGGTGGGACTCTTTCAGTGTCTTTCTCTTTGGCCAGGGTTTTCGCGCTCCGGGTCTACAATTGCAGGTGGTCTGCTCACTGGCATGAATCACAAAACAGCGGCGTCCTTTTCATTCCTAGTTTCCGTG
Organism: Pasteuria penetrans; assembly: GCF_900538055.1. NCBI lineage: Bacteria > Bacillati > Bacillota > Bacilli > Caryophanales > Pasteuriaceae > Pasteuria > Pasteuria penetrans. Next base: position 2,112,912 of record NZ_UZAC03000001.1, on the reverse strand, counting down.
CCTATTCTGACTGGGGCTAGTATTCTAGACTTCTATAAAAGCTGGGATACCCTCCATTGGGACGATTGGCCCCTTTTTGCCGCTGGATTTATAACATCTTTTGTTGTAGCCATAGCGGTCATAAATTTTTTTCTGCGTCTATTGCCGAAAACAAAACTATGGCCCTTTGTCCTTTACCGCTTCGTATTGTTTGTTGTCATCCTCCTCTTCATGAGTTAGATAGGTAAATATCGGGAAAAGCCGGGGAAAAAAGGATCGCTTCCCCTCTTGGCTTTTCGCAATGCCATCGACATCCGAACGAGTGGGCATTGGGTCCAAGGTAGGGATCATTGTAAACCCTTGGGAAAGGTCCCCAGGTTTCCATGGATAGGTGGACTCAATCCCCTATGTTTTGGGGAAAGCCTAAGAAAAACCCCAGATTCGCCTACGCTAACCGTGGGGCTGGTGATCATAATATTCCTGATACATAGGTGCATATTGCTTGTATATAAAAACAATTAATATGCATAGGATTAACATGTATAAAAATATCAGACAAACTTCATTACAAAACTTCCATCACAATAAAAACGCATTCCCACGTCCTCAACTGCTCTCGTTCCCGGAATCATCCTTCCATGCAGGGTAGTAGCCCCTGCCTCAACGCGAAAAGGGATATTGATTAGGGGTTTGGGCATAGGAGGCAGACGGTTGTTGTGACGGGGATGGGGCGGCTTGCCTCTGTGGCGGTACCGCATAAGCTTGCACTTGCGAGGGTGGACCCTCTTGAGGAGGAGAATAACCTGCAGACTGAACTTGCTGCTGCACACCCACTGCCGTTTCCAATTCTTCCATACCAAACTCCTCGAAAATGCGTCGACAGAGCTTTAGTTCATAGCTAATCATATCGTCGTGATTTTCGGATTCCAGTAGTAATTTCTGATACTGCAACAGGGACTCTTCCACCAAATCCAATTCCGCCTTGGTCAGGTTGATCGTAATTTTCATGATATAACCCCTTGTCCCTTTTGACCATGACACTTCACTAGGCCTACCCCCCACATGGACGTACCACGATTTACTCCCACAGCAAATATGTAAAAATTGAGCGGCAAAGCACTCTTTTCCCCCCACGTGCTCTTCTACATGCTGTCTTCACTTTCCCATGGGGAAACATTTTCTTCATCCGTGGGAGGCTACACCCTATTCTAGCACCTTACAAAATATTGATACAAGGCTGTGGAAGAAGATTGTTGCGTGGAGACTGAATTCGAGAATGTTACAACGGGGAGATGTATACCCTTTCATCCCGATGGGGGAAATTGATCCCCCATCACAGAGAGTTGATTCATAATGGAACGAAATAGGAGAACAGCACGTGGATCATGGGCTGAGTAAGTGTATCGAACCAAAATAGCAACCGCATAACGCGGTTTTGATAAGGGACCGAAACCTATCATCCATTGGTGATATCGGGAATATTGGTCTGCAATGGCTGTACCCATCCTACCTGCTAAGGGCCAGGGGGACGAGATAAGCCAAGGGGCTTCCCTACCACGGACTACCGCATTACGCATCAACGATTGAACCGTCTGCACAGTCCTGGCGGATAATTTTTTTGAAGCCATCTTCTTCTGGGGAATCGAGGTAACAATACCCCCCTGCTGGTCCCATATGGCTTGCACAAGGCGAGGCCTAGGTGGTACCCCCCGATGATGCAAAGCCGTAACTAGCTGTACAGCCTGCAAAGGGGTTACAAGAATACTCTGACCAGGGGAATTCGACAACAAGGGGGGGGATTCCCGTTCATTGCCTAATTTTACAGAAACAACCCCCGCTTCTTCCTCCCCCACTTGGCAGGGAACCGTGTATCCAGCACCTGTGATCCCATAGGAGAGTAAGGTCTGCCCTAAACCCAATTGGTAACTATCGTTCACCAACTGTTCTTCTCCCATGCGTATAGCTAGATTTGAGAAAGTTGACTCACAAGAACGAAGATAAGCATCGGCGAATGTAGTCCTATCCCCATCCCATAAACCACCCTTCTTTTGCGGAACCTCAGTTGAACACTCCACAAGAGTGTCCGGAACCAACCATCCCCCTTGCAGAGCTGATAGGGTAAGAATCGTATGATAGAGGGAACCTAAAGGAGTTGCCATCAGGGATCGATGTCCCGGCTTTTCATAGGGGGCACGGCTGGCTACCGCCAACAGATCACCAGTCTCAATATCCTGTACCACTAGGGCGCCGTCCTCCACCTGCAGCGTCAATAAGGTTTGCTCAGCCATTCGCTGGATGGAACCATCCAAAGTTGTCAGAACATGATACCCGGGACCATAGGAAACCTTTTCCCTCACTCTCGTAGTTCCATTGAGGGGGCGTCCACGTACATCGGAAGTGTACTCCAACCAACGCTCATAACGACCCCGCAACAGGGAGTCAAAAGACCTCTCCAATCCTGATTCCCCACCTGCATGATTCTCCCCCCCCTTGTTCCAACGTTGGATATGCCCCAATAGGGTTTGATTGGGGGTAGATGGACGATCTTCAAACCACAACACACGTACACCGGGTATACCCAATTGTGTAATTTTGGACCGTAAGAGGGGCGGAACCTTCCATGTTGTCACACCATCATGGGTCTTCAATAGGGCAGGACGTGAAAGGGTTGACAAACGCCTACGTAAGTCAGTTGGTGATATACCCGTCCAAGCGGCCAACTGATCCAATTGTTTTGCATAGTGCTCAAGGTGGGCCGATGATTGTGGAAAAACCAAAACATGGGGCCATCTCTCACCCGACAACGTACGTCCCCTTCGATCCAGGATTTTTCCGCGATCGCTTTCAAGACGCACGAAATACTTTCTAGATAACCCATTACCAGTTAATGAATGAGAGAAAATTTCGATTTCATGAGGATAAAGCTGCAGGAAAAACAAACGGACTACCATGAAAACGAGAACAACCCCCATCATACAAGTCCATATCCGCACACGTGGAACTAATGATTGCAAACCCCCAGCCCCCTCCTCTCCTCCCCAGCTTGGACAGGGAAAAAGGGCTTTATACAGGGGTAGGGACTACCTTTTCCATAGAGGAATGATAACCGTTTGTGATGACAATGAGGAGGTCAAACGACATGGGAAGGGGGTGGGTAGTTCATCCAATGGAGCAGCTGTTCCCTATGTACATCCTTGTGCCTGATCTTTTAGCGACGACCTCTCTCGTAGTTGCAAGGACCGGGGCAACACAACATGGGCAGGGGTAACTCCCTGGGTTTGGCGCTCGTATCGCTTGCTTATGGGTCCTCCAGATTTAAATGGGTAAGGGGCGGGAAGGGCCTAATCTTTAAATATTTTTTATGTAATTTTTGTTATTTGATACGTATACATAACATAGTCTAACGCTTGCCTCACCCAAGGAACAATCCTACAATTACCGCCCAGGACATTAGTTTCCAAAATTTGGTTCCCTCCCCGACCCATAATAAAATTCAATAAATATAGTATTTGATGGTACCTACTCTTTCCTTCAATACCTCTTCAGGAAATAGATCAGCACGATATTTCATAATATAAACATACTTAGATTATTATGTATTAAACCAATTACAATTACATATTTTCTGTTAAAAATACAGTAAGGGCTAATGGAAAAGCCATCGATCCTTGTTGTATAATCCTCCTTATCAATCACAAAAAATATAAGGAGATGAGAGGACCGGTGGTTACCACAATACCATTGGAAGGCCATGCATACATATACTTATACTATTGATTTTCGACATAATCAGGGAGTTTTTACGATGTAGCGACCGTATACTGATCATTCAAATCTGGTTCCTGTTTATCGTTTGAAACCCATATTTTTCACTGGTGGTGGAGGACTGGGGCTATGAGGACGGATCTGCTGTTGCGTCCCACTTCTTGCAGATGACGACATTCCCGCCGCAGATGACGATATCCCCGGCATAAAGGATGAAGAAGGTGTTCCCTCCATGGATGAAGATGATGACGTAGAAGCGGGGGAGAATTGGATGGGGCGACGTTCTATGAGTTGGCGCCGGGCCTGTTCTATTTCCGCAGGCTCCTGTTCTATTATTGCAGTCCCGTTTGGGACCGTGCAATTTCTTGTGGGGAATACCCTATCTATGAATCTAGTCTCACCTTTTCGTAAAGCAATTGAGTAACATAATAACATTTTGTTATGACACTGTTCCTGTTTTGGTATCCCAGGGGTATTTATCTTATTTCATATGAATTTTTATAAAATTTTTACTAGGTCCTTGCGCGGAAGACGAACATTGTGTTGTAGTAAGATCCATCCTGTTTATGGTACGTACAAAAACAACAAAAAATCCGTAATGTTGTCAACATTACGGATAAGATGGAACAAAGTTCCATTACCATAGGAACGGGGCCTGAATGTCAACGATATACGTATCGTTACCACAGATGGGCATAGGGCTTTTCCCTTAGTTGTACGCAAGCATTTTCCTCACCATACGGTTCACCAACGATGTTACGTTCACGCGATTCGTAACATCATGAATGCAGCTCCTAAAAGTATGAAGAAGGAAATGGCTAAGGACGCTTCTTACGTCTTACGGTCTGGGGATATGGGACAGGCACTAGAACGGTGGTCTGAGTGTGCAGGGAAGTATCGGTTTGGAAATAAGGCGACGTGCGAAGCATGGGAAAGGCTCAGTCCTAAAAAAATCTCCCTGAGCTTACAAGCGGCATCCATAACCCAAAACCCCATACTTCTGCCCTATATACTGTCCACGAACTACACGGAATCGCTGAATGCTTTGTTTCGTGAGAGAACGAATAGCAAAAAAGGAGGATCTTCTTTCGATCCCTGCTGACTACGAGTCCGAAATTTCGAACGGAGAACCTCTCCCCACCACGGCTTATGACTTTCATCCCCTCTTATTGCACGGAACAAGGGCAGGGTTGTATGGACGATGTCCATACCCTTGATTTCTAGCTAGCACCTTTCGGGGAAAATCCGTCTAAGGCGCCACGACGGTTTTTCCCCGGGAAACTCCCTCCATCCGACGAGTTCTTCCACGGAACGGAGGTACCATATTCCTTCTCAAGAATCCCACCACCTAGTTCCGGGGGTAACTTATGTGGTACAATCCTTCCAGCATCAGACTGGGTATCCGCCGCCCATCTCAATATCCATTATACCCCTAAATCTCGCAACGGCCTGTCCAGCCCATTATTTTCTGAATTTACAATAAATTAGTGATTAAAGGAAACATCTTATAAATATAAGATAAATACCCCTGGGATACCAAAACAGGAACAGTGTCATAACAAAATGTTATTATGTTACTCAATTGCTTTACCAAAAGGTGAGACTAGATTCATAGATAGGGCATTCCCCACAAGAAATTGCACGGTCCCATTTTTTGTAAAATATTGGACTATTCTTCTCCCATGAAGTGAATGTCGAGTAGACCCGACATTTCAATCGATTCCCTCACGTTGAATAGGGTTGGCATCTCAGCTAACCTTCTCACAGAATATCAACATCCGCATATATAAAACGAATTACATTACCAATTGTTTACCCATTCCTTGATACTGTTCTTAATATTATTCTTGATAATATTAACTTTATCAATTCCACTATTCCATAGATACAATGGACCATTGTCCCATAGGTACGTAGGTCTGGACCTTATATAATTCCATGTTTCATCCTTACTGCGTCCCCAGGATCCTACAACAGATTTCAATGAAGGTTCTCCTTGAACCCCCTCTCCTACCCCGCTCTGGAAATTCTCCAAACTTGCGTTTACATGCATTGGCATAACAACTCTATCCTTCTGTTGTGATGAAAATTGACTTTCTGTCTGTTCACTTGCAAATACGATAGCCTCACTAGGTAGAAACATATGAGATGACAATGTTTGCAGAAGAACGAACCCACCAAGGAAAAATAGTAATTTTAGGGAACCCTTCCCTCGAGACCTTTCAACTTCTTTTCCTTCTCTGTACCATTCATATCCCATAATCTCTACTCCTTAAATTTAATTTATCTATTGTTTATAAATGAGGAATTGATTAGTTTAATTCCTCATTTATTTTCCTAATATGTATAATTAAAACATGAATCTCATTGTACGTCAATATGTTTATTATATGTTTAAATTATCAAGATTGGTTATAGTACAAGGTAAATAATCATGATTTTGAAATTTAAATAAAATAATATAAAATTTGTATTCCTTCGGGAAGATTTTTAACCCTAATTTTTGGCTCCTCCAGAAACCTTCCTTTGCATTTTTACATAATATTTTTTATCTTGTTCTTTCTCCTTCTTCTGTTGGGATTTCTCAAAACAGAAGAGTATCCCTGGCAGTATCCCGCAAATTTCCAATTGCTTGACACACCACTCCCATAAAAATCTTTTATTTAGGGTGGCGCCGAGAAAACAAAATAGAAACCAGCTACTATTTTGCACATTAACCGGGTATTACTAAAAAAACAGTTCAATTACTCACCAATGAATAACTTTTATATATTTAAATAAAGAGAGGAAAGAAAAGAATTGGCCAGGCGGCAATGGGAAAGGAATCATGGAACCAACCCCCCCAATTCCACATGGGGGGATCTTCTCTCGCTGATTCCCCTCATTTTTGCCTCTTTTGCACACCCAACATAAATCAACATAAAGTCGATTTATGTTTTCATTGATATTTTTTTTATATTAAACTCTGTTGCGAGTAGATCCGGCATTTTGGCCGAGTCCCTCATGTTGAGCGAGGCTAGCATCTCAGCCAACCCTCTCACAGAACCACACATACTACTTTCGCATTATGTGGCTCTTAGGGTTCCATAATGGTTCCATATAGGATTTTGCCCATTCAGAATCCCAGTCTGGTGTCACGTTCCTCGTACCTTCCTCTACTGTGTTCTATCCGGATTTCGATCCGATGTTGCCTGGTCCAACTGCGATCATCTCCTTGTCTCAGATTGTGCATCCAGTTAGACCCATCGGGTCTAACCCACGATCCTCTCCTTGCTGCAGACCATTCAACCTCTTCGCTCCACCCTCATTACAAGGGTTTCTCCACTACTATGAGTTGATCCGACTTCGTGCACGGAACCTTGGTTTGTCCTCGGTCTTTATACATCTGGCGACAGCCAGACGCCGTACGACGATCTCTCAAGTTCCGATCAAGAGCCTACATCGGGTTCGTCGAGTAGACCCGGCATTTCAGCCGAGTCCCTCACAGATCCGGACATGATACTCTCGCATCATCCGGCTCTTCTCATCCCATCCCAATCTTCAGACCCTTTAGGTCCTACTTCGATTATGGGGATGTTGCTCCGAGGTTCCAGTGACCTCCTATAGTGGATCTCCACTAAAGTTGTCGTTTGATCTCCTCCAGCGGATCTCCCGCTAAAGTTCTCATCTAACTGTCCTCCGCAGGATGAGTCAGCCCCTTCGCTCCACTTCCATTACAGAAGCTTCCTCACTACTATGAGCTGATCCGACTTCGTGCACGGAACCTCGGTTTGTCCTCGGTCTTTATACATCTGGCGACAGCCAGACGCCGTACGACGATCTCTCAAGTTCCGATCAAGAGCCTACATCGGGTTCGAGTAGACCCGGCATTTCAGCCGAGTCCCTCACAGATCCGGACATGATACTCTCGCATCATCCGGCTCTTCTCATCCCATCCCAATCTTCAGACCCTTTAGGTCCTACTTCGATTATGGGGATGTTGCTCCGAGGTTCCAGTGACCTCCTATAGTGGATCTCCACTAAAGTTGTCGTTTGATCTCCTCCAGCGGATCTCCCGCTAAAGTTCTCATCTAACTGTCCTCCGCAGGATGAGTCAGCCCCTTCGCTCCACTTCCATTACAGAAGCTTCCTCACTACTATGAGCTGATCCGACTTCGTGCACGGAACCTCGGTTTGTCCTCGGTCTTTATACATCTGGCGACAGCCAGACGCCGTACGACGATCTCTCAAGTTCCGATCAAGAGCCTAAATCGGGTTCATCCCGCCTGAACACCGCATGCCACCGGGGCAGTAGATAGGTCATCCCCCACGGTTCATCCCGACGTTCGGGACCCACATCGGTTTTGACATGGACTATACCTTTCGATGCGTCTTCGGCTGGTTCGCTTTCGCTGATCTCCCCGATTCCCACCTGACAGGGTCATGCCCTGCCTTTTCCTAGATCGCTCACCACCGGGGTGTTTCCACACCAGCAGCACTAGGCGGTTTGTAACCTGCTACCTATCAGCCGGTTACGAAGGGCCGAGCAACCTTCATCTCTTGAACGACTTCTTGACACACATCCCGCCTGAACACCGCATGCCACCGGGGCAGAAGAAATGAATTCCCCCCCTTCCATTTCTTCGAGGTGAACAGACAGATCTTCTACACAATAGCTCCTCCCTGATACGCCTTTGAGCATCTGGGCCTAAGCTCGACTTTGCGGCCTACTTACCAACCAGAACTGAATCCCCAGGTTCGATATTTGGCCCGATATCCTATCCCTTTTGTCCATTTCCAACCCAATCCCTCAACGAAAAGGAAAGATAGACACATCCCATCCCCCTCGCATCTATTCCAACGGTGGCAAGGGCAACGGAAGGGGAGGATCCCCTATAGGACGACGAATAAGATAATCATGATAAAGGCCCAGATCCCGACGAAAACGGGACATGTTCTGCCAACCCAAGCCTAATCCCTCTCTACGTTCCGAATGGATCATATGTTGACGCACGCGTTGGTCTACCCAATGGGCAATATAATGAAAACATCGACTGGAATTACCTGCCCGGAAATAGGAAACAAAATCCTGTAGAATAGGGTTGATCTGCCCGATGACCCTTGCAATAGGTTGATTGCGATGCTGACGGAACACTGTTCCTAATCGATCCAGCAAGCGGGAACGCGCTGCCTGAGAGGGGGTTCGATAGGAAATATAGGAATTTTTCTTCACCAAACAGCGCAACTGAGAATCAGCAAAGATACAACAGCTCCCTGGACATTCAAGATTACATTGCTGGATAGGGAAGGTGGATAGAGCCAATGGGGAATCTAGAATCCCCCATATCTTTTTCTGCACCTCGGCCATGAGGCCCCTCCAACGGGGATGACCATCCACAAGAACGGCTATCTCTGTACCGCAGCGGGCGTACTGTAAACGATTGTGGGGGTGTTCACATACTGAACACCGCATAGCTTCCAATGCAGCATCCAACGGGCTCAATAAAATATTGACCACAAAAGGAAAGAGATTACCCCTACCCGATATACCCTTCCCTTCCTGGAAATGTCTTTGCAACAATTGTTTTATTAGTCGTATAATTCTCACGTCATTGATCCGTTGTCGCAAACAGGCAAGGATATAGTCATGGGGTAAACAGTTCAACCAGGGGTGAACATCCAAAATCCATACCTTTGTTTTTCGCCTCGTAATTGCCCTAGCTAATATCTCCACCGCTTGCGGTGGCCAATAGCCGGGACGATCCTGATAAGAACCGGGGGGAAAGGTGGCTTCCCAAATAGGCTCCAGAATCAATCGAAGGGAAGTTTGCACCACTCGGTCACAGAAGGGTGGCATACGCCTAGGTTCCATCATTTGGGATAGCGTTCTCTCCCGTTTGGAAGAAGGGATATGATGAAAGGAATGGGGGCGGTAGCGGTCTGTCAACAAGCGACGCTGTAACTCTATAACTCTCTCTGTACCCCGCTGTTTCCATTGTCTGCCAGTTACTCCATCCGATCCTGGTAAGGAGCAATCCCTCTCCACCCATTGGAAAGCCGCCCAAAGAACCTCGCGATGGGCTACCATAGGTAAGAGATCTGATGCACGCCATTGGGGATCTCGCTTTGCCTGTCTGTATAACCAACTCCTCCATGTTGATAACGATGAAAGATCGTCCTTCTTGACGGTTTTACTCATCCTCATCTCCATTCCATAGACCAGGATAGTCTGAAAAAACCAACAATGACATAAATATATGATGATAAAAACACCAGGATAACCCTGAAAATCAGATTCCGATGGGTAGAGGATGGCTTAATCCTCGATATATATGCGATATGAATTTATACGTCAAAATGGTTCTCTCTCTGGTTCCGTAGTTGGCATAAGTGAATTGGGATCCTTTTCCACATAGAACTAAATAGTACTAATTTTCAGTTATGGAAAATGTGAAAAATCCCCCTCTAGGTATCCCCCTGAGCTGATCACTATGCTCATCATTGTAAAATATATGTAATATAATAAATTTTTCATTATTACCCTATACATACGTTGCTCCTCTGTTACAATCAAGAAAAACTATATATTATCGAAACTATATATTTTGATAGTATGATTTGGGAGAAGAATAACACAAACATAGGAAAAGCCCTGGATAGACGATTCCACCAGCGGATTTCCTTACACTGTTATGATATCCCTTAATGTGAATAGAAATAGTATTATTTATAAAAATATACAATGTGCAACAAATTTTTCAATTTATTTTTGGAAAAGAACAACAGAAGACACGTGCTCCCTGGGCAGGCTCCCCGGATCACACTACAAAATCAAACCAAAGAATACCCTTCTCATAGAGACAAAGGTCCTATGAGGAGGGTAAAATGCTATTAAAAACAGATCGATCCAAGCGAAGAATGATCTCCCTCAACAAGGCTACTGCTGCTTCTACATCAGAACGGTCAACGACGGAACCATGGGAATGAATATAACGACCTGCCACACCAAGCGTAGAGGCGGGAGAACCAACACCCACGCGATGTGCCATCCCCGCATCCGTAGCCCCGGACGAATAAAACACCTGGTGTGGAATACCCACTTCCTCCGCCGTTGTGAGCAAAAAGTCCCGTAGACGCGGTGGTGTAATGGTGGCCCGATCAAACAACCGGATGACAGCTCCCTTACCAAGCTCCCCCAATTTCTGACCACGATCTTGGGAAGACGGTGTGTCTCCAGCTGGTCCCACATCGATAGCAAGAACGAGATCCGGACGGACAAGCTGTGTCATCACATAGGCACCCCGCAAACCCACTTCCTCTTGTACTGTAGCACCTACATACAATTCATTAGGGTGGTGTCCATTGGGGAGGGAGGACGCCAACTCCAGAACCAAACCACAACCTAGACGATTATCCCATGCCTTGGCCACGAATCTTGATCCTTTACCCAATAAAGCACAGGAGGAATCAGGGACTGCAACATCACCTATTCCTATTCCCCAAACCGCCACCTCAGCGGCAGAAGCAGCACCCACGTCGAGGAACAAATCGGTTAGGAGAGGAACACTGGAACCTGTCGACAAATGGGGGGGCACTGATCCTATCACAGCCAACAACGGATCCCCACCCTTGCGAGGTTTTACCACAAAACGTTGCGCCTGCAAAACCGAAGAATCCCAACCACCCAGGGTTTGGAATTTCAAAAAACCCTCATGGGTAACACCTGTGATAAGGAGGGCTACTTCATCAAGATGACTGATCACTAGAATCCTAGGTCCTCTACTATATCCATCCTTTTTATTCCTTCCCGCCTTGAGTCCAACGATTCCACCCAGACGATCAGTCCACACCTGTTCTACATGAGGCTCCAAAGCCTCACGAAATCTCATACGTACATCCTCTTCAGAACCCGGCGCCCCTAACAACTCCGTCAGTGAAACAATCCTATTCCAATCCAGTACAATCCCACCTTTACACAAACAGATACCTTCCGGGGGAAGAGATTTTATCGACTGCGAATCTATAATCGTAGTCTACTAGAAAAAACACCCAAATCCTCTTCCCAATCAGGCTAGAAATCATATTCCGCTGTCAGCATCCGTTGACTGTTCAATATAGCATACTAGTTGGTGGCATGATTAGGAACCCTTAAAGCAGGGTGCCGTCAACAGGTTGACAATCTGGCTGGTCCATTATGATGCACGAGTAAGAAATAACCAATCCCATTCGCTACCACCACTAAACCAAATTTTCTCCGTAGGCATGTCTGTGTTCCCATTCCAAAGTACCAGGCCACGAAATACTAACAACTCTGTAGTCCATAAAATCCCCTTGTTTTTACAACAGGAGAAAGGATCAGGACAAAGATAGGGAACCCCAAATTTCGCCTAGATGCCCAACACCCCTCTTCTCCACCAAAAACGCAGCTTGTACCCAATGTTGTATACAGTTGTATACATAGTACCATTTTATGTAACACACACCTTCCAGCGCTACGTGCGACGGCCACATCAACCTGATGGGTCCCTGCAGAGGTTGTGTTCACATAAATTCGCGCCGGGCAAAATAGGGTTTTCTGACCTAGCCAAAGTTTATGATTACTGCTCACCATGTATACTGGCCTGGGACTGGGATCGGGCAAACACAGCATCCTCCTCGTCCGCCTTAGCACGGGAGATTCGTACCCAACGATAAAACAAATGACCCAAAGTAGTTATGTAAGCGGCTTCCTGGAAAATTTTCATGACCACCCCGCCCATACGTACATCATCCAGAGCAGAAAGATAAGGCCAAAGGGGCGGATCGTGGACATAGGTGGTGTACAACAGTTGATCGGTGAAAGCAATGAGGGAACAGACGGGAAGGAAACAAATACTGTAGGCCACTAAAAGACCCATGCGAAGGAAAACTGTAGCGGAACGACCATCCTCCTTCCAGGGAGACAACATGGTAAAGAAGGAACAAAAGGCCGTCAACAAAAGGAGAATATGGGACACATTGTGCCAGAAATGAGAGGTCATGATGCGGTCAAACACCACGGGTAAATGATAGATCGACATCAAACCGCTGAAGAGTAGAAGAGCGACCAAAGGATTTGCCAATCCCCGCCATACCCATAACAAGGGGACTATGGCTATCCTTCTTAACCAAGGAAAAACACGACTTCCCTTGAGAAGCACAAAAGGTCGACATTGTCGTGAGTCAACGTACCAGGGATGACGAAAGATCCCCAGCCATACCAGGGGGGGTACCACAAAGTAGTGCAGACTCATTTGCAACATATGAATGCTGAAAGACTGGTGAACCCAATCTGCCAAGGGACCCCAGGTGGAGAAAACGTAGACGAGGATCCCCAATACCAAATAGATGTGCCGGCGGTAGTACAACAGAGCCAAACCCAAAACAAGGACCCATGGGAGTACCTGAATCCAACCGATATCCATACCGGTACCATATAAATCAGCATTATGGTCATAAGCACCGGAGTCATGGGTATGAGAATGGGAATGCCAATTCGCTGCGTGTACCAACACAATCCCTCCCCCGCAATCCATTTCTTATTAACATAGAATAAAAATTAATAAAAATAAAAAATAAAATCCTAGGCCGAAAACTAGCTACCTCTCCCTCCATGCAGCATATGATGTACAACGTTTGCATGAAAGAGCATACAACCTTTGTCCTCCAAACCCACTCCTAATCTGCTGAACGGGGAGGATGGAAATACTGAGAAACCTCACATACCCCCAAATGTTACAAATCATATCAGGAAAATCCCTCCGAAAACCCAGCGCCTTCCACAGCCGGAACAAACTCAACTACGGACAGTCGAAAGTTCTATCCCGCCATCACACATACTTTATAGACAAGAGACGCTCTCTGGAAAAACAATTGGCCGACATTCGGCGTGTTCGTCCCCATACGATAATTATCCCTTCCGAATGGTCCCCCCGCCTTCTGTCCGCCCTTCCTTTCGATAGTGGTGTCATCGCCGTTCCCCACCCCTACCGAGCTTTTTTTCAGCTGGCAAAATGGAGTTACCAACACTATAATCCCTATGTATTTGGGATCTCAGGTAGTGCTGGAAAATCAACGACCACGGCCATGATCACAGGCATGTTAGCGAATAGGGCACCATTGATAAGAACAATCGACAATCTGAACACACTATACTATCTACCCTGGTATATCAGTAGGGTTGGTTCCCAACATCGCTACCTCGTACTCGAAATGGGCATGAAATCGAGGGGAAATATCCGGGCCCAGTGTAAAATTACGAAACCTCACGTAGCCGCCATTACTAATGTAGGCGAAGCACACGCGGGCGCATTGGGTGGTATACAACAAATCACACTTGCAAAACAGGAGCTGTTGGAGGGCATACGCAAAAACGGAATCATCTTTCTCAATGCGGACGATCCTGGTACAAGACGTTTATCCATCAAACAATGCCCAGGGAAAATCTACACCTTTGGCATTAAAAACCCCGCAACCATAAGGGCAAAGAATGTCCACTATACAACCACAGGAATGATTTTTTCAGTTATCTTTGAAGGACAAACCTATCCATTTCGTTTGTCCGTTTATGGCTTACACAATGTCTACAATGCCCTTGCTGCCATTGGAATGGGTTTTGTTGCCCACGTCAACGTGAAGAAAATGCAGCACACTCTAGCCAACTTCCGCTCCCCGCGCATGCGGCTACAATTTTTGTTGGGTCGACGGGGCGAGCTACTCATCAACGATGCATGGAATGCGAACCCCCCCGCCCTACTAGCAGGCCTAGATGTATTAGCCAATGTGGGGGGAAAACGTTTCAAAATTGCCGTCCTAGGCGATATGCTGGAATTGGGCACATTGACACAAATCGGACACGCACGGGCAGGGGCAAAGGTAGCTAAGTTGTCCATCGACTATCTAATTGCTGTAGGCCGCTACGGACCTATCATAGCACGAAGCGCTATACAAAATGGTTTTCCTATTTCGCGCGTTCTTGTAGTCCGCAACGGCCAAGCGATCGTGAATAAAATTCGGCAACTACCCTCCCACTCCATCATCTACTTCAAAGCGTCACGCGCCCTTCACTTCGAGAACATCGTTCGCCAACTCCGAAAGCCTTCATAGATCGTTCACCCCTTCCCCGTATCTACGGAGGATTGCAACCAATTGCATGCCGGTGATTCCCGTAACCCGGGGGCGGATATGGGCAGAGAATCAGAACCGGCAGAGGGAACACGTCGACGGCGATACCGCTCGGCAAATGACGCGGCCTCTTCAGGTGTCGCGATCTTTTGTTGTTTCCAAATGTAGAGGATTCGGTCTATATAACGTATGCTGAATACGTCACAAAAAATAGCCTCCCGTAGGGCTGCCACAACTAGTGCCTCAGAATGACCTTCCTCCATCCATCGTCCAACGGTTTCCAACTCCAGCGGCGACAGGGCCCTACCGAATCCTTCTTCTATCCTATGTAATAGGGTACTAGATGCTGTCCAGGTACAAGCAACTGTTTCCTCCATCTTGCCTACTAGCTTTCTCCACAGAGGGCGAAAGGTATAACATTCACCACGCGGTTGGCGTTCCCTCTGTACAAAACCATTCCTCAACAATTTTTTCAGTATAGATCTTACCTGCTCTAGGGGCAAACCTGCGTAGAAGGATACATCCTCTGCAGAGGGAAGGAGTTTACCCTCCTTTTCTTGTAAACATTGCAACTGCAACAGCACCAACAATTCCTGTGCCTGTAGACCTATCTCCCCATATTTTCGTAACAAGACCACAGGCACCGCGATACTGCCCATTTCCCAATGCAAACTCTCCCCCATTGTTAGTTTGTCTCTCTTCATAACTTTTTTACTCCCACCCCATCCTAATGACGGGAAGAATCGCTCGTGATAGAATTGCCATGCAGAGTCCTAGGAGGAGAATACGGATCCTTCGCTCACGGACATGAGCCACCCACATCGTAACGCAAAACCCATAACAAATGCAAAGACGTTCTGCCGTTTTCCCATGCCCTACGTACGTTTGAAAAATCTTCTGTCTCTACTGGGACCGTTATTTCGTATCATTGTTTATGATCAGCCTTTTTCGGGAGGGTTGTCGTGTCCATGAAGCGTAGCGCATTGATCCTAGGCCTATCCACCCTATGTGTGGGTTGTATGGGGGGACTCAGCGGTTGCGACAGTGTAAAAGAAAGCTTATGGCAGCAAGCACAGGAGGATGATGACGATGACGGTTTCAAAATAAAGAAAAAAAAGTGGAAAAAGATCAAATACCCCAACAGGAGAAGCAGCAAAAAAAGCAGCAGCGGGGGCCGAGGCCGCAGATAAAAAAAAGTAAGACCCACGGTGGTGGCGTGGTACAATAACCCCTGCCAACATAACCATGGGTCTTCTATTTCGTTGGGGTCTAAATATCAACGCGGGGGGATACGAAAGGGAACGGTATGTTCGGAGTGGAGAACGTACTGTTCATGTCGACCATCCCTCACATGGAGACAATGATCAAGCTGAATCCATCCAATCCAACTTTCATTGACTTCCGCTGATAGGGGCATCGCCTCAGTCACCAGGTGTTGATAAATACTCAGTTCCAGGGGATTTTCAATGGATTGATGGCGCAAATACTGTACAAAAAGTTGCGAAAAATCGACAGTGTGAAAGAGATCATGACTGGTTCTTAACAGGGCTGCCAATGTCGCATACAAGGGATTTTCCTTTGCCATCTCTTTTATACCCCTTGGGTTACTGATTTTAACAGGGTGAAATATTGTCTTGATCTCCTCAGACGTTCCCCAGAGACCCCTATGGGGAAGACATACAAAATTTATGTCATACCCTGTTCTTGTACGAAATCCCCTTCTCCCATGGATACCCTTGCTCATCATATGCAGAACGGAGAACCATGCCGATAGGCCAGTACCGTTTTTGGGGAAAAATAACATACATACCCTTGGGAGAAATCCCCCCTAGCGACTTCCAAATAAGAGAGGGGAGAACGCCGGGATCAGCCCCCGTGTTCCCCCCGTTCCTTCCCATACCAACCGTATCATTGCTATTTGGAAGAACCGCCTAGTAACGTATCGACAGAAGTACCAATCACCTCTAGCACTTCCCCAATTTTTTGGACTGCCGAATGACCGACTTTCGAAGACTCCCGCCCCCACGTACCCTTAGGGGAACCCCCCTTTTCCCCATCCGAGGTGTTCTGAGATCCCTGGACAGAGGGAGGGGTGTTCTGGGATCCCTGGACAGGAGGGTTCCTTTGAAACCCCGAGGAGGGAGGGGTGTTCTGAGATCCCTGGACAGGAGGGTTCCTTTGAAACCCCGAGGGGGGAATGGAACTCTGGACCTGAACCGGTGCCGATTTTGACTTCGTCCCATGGACAGAATTAGACGGCGCACTATAATACGGGAGGGTGCCTATATCGGCCTCTTTTCGGTCCTCCACCCTAGGTTCGAATCGGGAGGGATTCACCTGTCTCCCAGGGGACAACGAGGAAGCCCCATCTCCAGAACGGGGGTAATTCATCTCCGCATTGGGGGAGGCAGAGGAAACAGGACGAGAGAACCCCCCCGTCCCATTCGCGTTGGAGGGAAAAGCCATGGCCCCAGAGTAATCAGGGGAGGAAACCTGTGCATGGGAAGAGGGAATCCCCACTATCATTGAGAAAAAAAACAGACCAAGCGAGGGTATCATAGAAGATATCCCTCTACGATTACGCCCATGAACTTGTACATGCGAGCATCGTTTCGACATCATCAACTCCCTCACCTCTTGAGCGGAATTTGGAATTCCTAATAATTCATTTCTTAATTTTTTTATTCCTATATACAATAACTATAACATAAATATCATAGATCATGAATACATTTATTCTAGAAATACCTACGACGCAGGAACGTAACAGGCCGCGCGCCACACTCAAATATAGAACACTTCATAATAACATAATATCATATATTATCAACACTATACTATCTCTCTTTGATCGAATTGAATTCAAAAATCATTTACATCATCACATTTCACCCTATCCACCAACCACGCATACCTACATGCTACAGCAAGGTAAGTAATCATGACAAGCCGAAAAATGAACAAAAGCAGTGGCATTGTGGGACCTCGAATGGGAATTATTGCCCTAACTGGATACCCCCGCCCCTTGGTTCCATAATAACATGTGCCTATTTACCGATGATACAAAAACGGAATCGCCTCTCCCAACCCATTTCTTATTTAACATAAGTTTTTATTTTTAAACATTTTTTGATGGATACTAGGGAGTAGAAAAATGACATTGGGGAGGCAGTGACTGTTGTTGTCACTATTATTTATGTTCATAGTCCCTATTATACTAACATAACAATGTAATATAATTAAATATAATAATTCAATTGAATAGGTGTAGATTATGTTTTATATTTCAACTACATAGAGGGATAAAGGAAATTCGCATTCCATGTAAATAATTCCGGGAAAAATGGGAAAGTACCTAAAAATAATCACTGAGAACCTATACGGGATCCCCTACAACTTCCCTTTCAGAAAAACAGCTCGCCGCACCCTTCGGTGAATCGATGCAACAGGGGGTTTTTTTGTTTTCAAGCATCCTCTCTTTGTACGCAAACGACGCTTTACAACAGGGGGAGATCCTTTCTTCCTTTCTCGCATGGTGGATTTTACAGAAGAACTACCCCCCACCTCCGGGCGACCACAATCGCCCAGAGGTGGGGGGAAACCTATACAATCCCTACATTTACTATCACGGGTTCCAAAAGGACAAACGGGACAACCCATACAAAAGGGAGCTGAACAATTTGGATGCTTATCCAAAGAATCATCCTCCTCATGAAATAATAATAAGTTAAAAACATAAAAAAATATCAGTACCCTTCATTCTTTCTATAACATCACCAAGAGGCCATTCGTGCCACCAAGGACAACATATGATTATGGTCTATCCAACGAAACGGCTAAAACAAACAACCGCGATACAATACAGGATGTTTCTCGGGGGCCTACTTTTTCCTATACATCCTAATGCTTCCCCCCTAGCATATAGTTTAGAATACACTATAGCATCATAAATAATAGATGAATTTATTATGTAAGGAATTCTTTCCCGTCTCAATGAGGGAGGGCTGTTCGCATCTCCCATGTACGAACGCAAAAAACCATCAGACCCCAGAAAGGGATCCAATGGTCCTATCACTTCCGATGAGGATGGACTATACCTGCCGCACTTCCTTAATTTCAGGGATATCCTCTTTCAAAGCATTTTCAATGCCGGCCTTCAGAGTGATGGTCGAACTAGGACAACTCCCGCAAACCCCTAATAGGATTACTTCCACAATGCCCTCTTCCAAGCACACATTGACGAGCTTCACATCCCCCCCATGACTTTGGATATAGGGACGCAGCTTATCAATGCACTTCTCTACACGATCCTCAATCGTTTCTTCTCCTCCTGGCTCCACGTCACAGGTCCCCGTATTCATATTGCAGGTTTCCCTCTCGTTATCCCTGGTCACTTATAAATCCCTCCCGTAATGGTCCAACAGGGGACCTCTATCCCAACCATACGCCACAATTCTCCCTCCATTGTAGACCCTTTCCTGAAAAATCGCAACGGGCAGGAGCCTTTCCCCACTCAGGATGAAAGAACCAAATAGGGGCGAAATTGAAGAACATCACAGGACACCAACTTTAAATGAACATGACCCACCCTTCCCTCGATTGCTGTTTCGGCCGTTTTTCCATGCAAATGACCATAAACACAGGTATGTACATTATAATCCTGTAGGAGATCAAAAAAACCAGATGAGGAAACATGGGTCGTTAAGGGGGGATAATGGAGCATGGCAATGATAGGAAGCCCAGGATGATTCCTACTCGCCATCTGTAGGGCCAGACGCAAACGCCCCACCTGACGATCATAAATTCCTCGGTCCACTCCCTCCCGGAAATAAGGATCCCCTGGCAAATTCCAACCCCTTGTTGCTACAATAACCTGTCCTTCCACCAGTGTTCCATCAGCATCCAGCCATTTCATACAAAGAGGCATCGCTGCACGTATTTGTTTCTTGCTGCGATAATAGTAGCAATGATTTCCAGGAGACAAAATCTTACGCCCTGGTAACTGAGCAATCCAGTCCAAATCATGAACCGCCTCACATAGGCGCATAGCCCAACTAATGTCCCCAGGAATCAATACCGTATCCTCCGTGCGTACAGTAGCCAACCAATGGTCACGAATCTGTTCCTCGTGGTTATGCCAACCAAATGTGTCCATGGGCTTGGTACGATCACGTTGTGCATCCCAACCATCTAATGATACAGGATGGCGAAAGGAAAGATGCAGATCACTAATAGCATAAATACTCACTCTAACTCCAGCGATCCATAAGAACATCTCGTTCTACACCTATGCAATAAGGACGACTATAACCTTCCGTATACCAGAAACCCTGTACATTAGACTCAGCTGAAAGGTTATTATCCGTGGAAAGTCCCCTGTTTCGCACTACCACTACAGAGGCCATCCCGGTATGTACTACTACAGACTGGGTATTGTAATTTCCATGAACAACCACAGCCGGCACAGGGGTTTGTCTGGCCCCATTCCCCCGCCCTGGCGGGGTGATGATACCCATAAAAATTTTTTTCATCACTCTCAATCCTCCCCTTGCCATCATGATCTCCATTATTTTATAGTATGCATCCACCCCACATTATGGTGGAATAAAATCATACTCAATCTCGTATGAGGACCTGGAATGGATCCCCACTCACTACGGGAATAGAACCAGATCAACTGAAGAATCCCCCCAAGGTAGAGGATAGGGTACTGGGCCAAGATCTTCACCCAGTCACTGACCTCTCGGCCCCCATGGGATTATTGGTATAAAGAACTTTTAGGTCCAGTGCATCGCCAAGATTCACGATAACCAGAATAGGCCCAAGCGGGAGGATATCTACGCACAGTCCCTTTAGTATGAGTTTAAAAAGGTCCCTGAGAAATAACAGGTGTTCAAAGGAACGGTCGTATTCTGGGGTGAATGAATACCATAGGGTAATTGTAGTAAATTTAATTTTTATTGTATATTAATGTGAAATAATTTATCAAAAATAGACCCCGAAACGGGTCATCCGATAACACAGAAGGGACAAAAAAGGGGACCCTGTAAAGATGACACTAGCTTTGGCCATAATCCCATCCACCCGACCATTTTCGGGGAAATCATAAAAAATTGCATGGTTCCCGATTCATCAAGCACCCCATAGAGCAGTGGGGACTATTCACTCCCTGTGGAAAGAGAGTCAACCTCATTGTAAGGGACTACACAGATGAATTGATCAGCCTCACTCCAACAATGCATGCGCCGTAGAGGGTGGGAGAAGGATCGGTTGTAGGGGGCATCCATGATTACAGTTGGTATTTTATAATGAACCAGGTTTTGCAGATGAATTGGGTCATCCTCAAAAAATATTTCTATCCCTAGATCCTCGGACAGTTTCCCTTTTTCTATGGAGTTCATATACAGGTTTTTCCCCGTGAAAGGAAACAAGTACTTTCGCAACCAGGCCTCTGTTACCTCCCGTACTGGGAGCGTATCAGGGCGGGCCGTGATAAAATAGATCTCGTGTTCTTTTTGGAAATTCTGCAAAGTCGAAACCGCATGTTCAAAGGGATGACTATTCTTATAAATGTTATTCTCCCACTGATGCCATAATCGAGTGATTTCCTCTATCCCTACCCCATAGGCTAGATCAAGGCGAAGAGAATCAAAGTTGAAATCGTTCAGTGATAACTCCCGCTTAAACCATTGATTGAACATGGTCACGGCCGTTGCAAAAGTGTTTTTTACCGTCCCATCAAGATCAACACCAATACGCATCCAAAAACCACCCCCTATCCAAATATTCCTATCAGCGACTGTATAAAAAAAACGCTCCAACCCAGCGGATGGAACATTCATCGGGGTTCCCCTTACCACACCAAACACATCAACAAAGCATCCCTAAGGGGGGAGATCCATAAGGGTAGTAGTTTAAGGGAATGAGCGAGAACCTTGTCCACCTATATTCCTATTTCAATAAAAACATAACTCGGCAAAAATCTACCCTAAAGGAAGGGAAACACTGGGTATAAGCCCGATTGCCTCATCCCAGCAATGCATCCGTTGCTGCAGAGGACAGGAGAACGACCGATTATAGGGAGAATCTACTATTATTACATAAATTCCATGATCTGCTAAATTTTGGAGGTGAAGGGGATCATCTTCGAAAAACACTCCTATCCCCAGTTGCGCGGATAACTCACCCTTTTTTAAGGAATTCATATGTAAATTCTCTTCCGTAAAAGGAAATTGATGTCTCTTCAGCCATGCTCTTGTGGCTCCACGAACAACGGGAGTATCGGGGCGGGCTGTAATAAAGTGAATTTCATGATCGATGTGAATTTTTTGTAAAGCAGCCGCTGCATGTTCAAAGGGGCGACCGTTCTCATAAAAATAGGCCTGCCACTGGGTCCAGAGACGTTGGGCCTCCTCCTCCCCCATATCATAAACAGCACCAATGTGAATCCCACCCCCACCACAAAGCTCGAAATCAAAATCACTCGATGACATTGTGCGTCCAAACAATTGATTGTACACCCCTATAGCCATCGCAGACGTATCCTCCACCGTCCCATCAAGATCCACGCCGATACGCATAGCGGGATTACTACACCCCCATGTACCTAGTAAATCATGCCCCATACAAAGACAAATGAAGAGGGGGCCCGCCATGCCGTGAATCCCGGGCTCTAAACCTGCCCTCCACAGGTGGGTGCCCGCGGTCAACGATGTTGCGATTCCCCCATAGGGGGTTGCCACGCACGTTGAATCATGTAGGGCTCCCCAAAAACACGCATGTTAGGTTTCAAAACACAACGGGAATGCACGTACACAGCAGAACCTCCCCAGTCCCCATGGTATCAAAGTTTCTCTGTTCTTGCAATTGGTTTGTATATCAAAATAAAATCCACAATAAAATTATAAAATTGTGATGGTTTCGTTTCAATCTTCTTTGGGACCCACGGGAACACACACTCCCAACCGCACTCATCATCCTGCCCACGGATCCGTTTACGCCCCAACTTTAGGATATGTTTTGTCTCAATCCTAAAAGTAGCCTCATTTCTCTTTCCCCCTATCCCACTGCGGGGTAAGACAGCGTAGTGAGAGTACTTCCAACTGCTCTTTTGTCACAGGGGCAGGGGACCCCATCAACGGACACATGCCCGCCGCATTTTTAGGGAAAGCAATACAATCCCGCAAACTACCCTTCCCGGTGAGTAACAACAACAGACGATCGATCCCCAAACCAAATCCAAGATGGGGGGGGGCACCGTGGGATAAGGCATGCAGTAGAAAACCAAATTCCGTTTCTATTTCCTCCGCGGCCCAGCCCATTGCCTGCAGCACGCGTCGTTGGAGGGCAGGATCATGAATCCTACAGCCGCCACTTCCTATCTCATAGCCATTGACGACCAAATCAAAAGCCTTTGCACGAATTTGCTCAGGATTCGTGTCCCAATACACCATATCTTCCTCTACAGGATGGGTAAAGGGATGATGCAAGGGATCCAATTGGTCCTTTAGCACATTACGTTCCCAGAGCGGAAAGTCCACTATCCATACAGGAACATAGCCAGAAAACACGCACCCCATATCCCTAGCAACATGCAGACGTATCGCCCCCGCAATAGGCAAAACTTTCTCCGTATCGCCCGCTAACAGGAGAATTGCATCCCCCTCCGTCGCCCCTGTCAGGGTTCGAAGGGCTGTCAGCTCGTGTTCATGACAACGTTTTACCAAGGGTCCCTTGATATCTTCCTGATGGAGAAGGAACCACATCAGACCCCCCGCGCCAAGACTACGTGCCTTTTTTTCCCACTCCCCGAGCTTTTTTCTACTAATTCCAGAGGCTTCAGGTACACAAAGGGCTTGTACACTCCCCCCCTCCTGCAACACTTTTGCAATCACGTCCACCTCGGTAGCAGGAAAGGCAGGAGAAACGTCGGTGATAGGGGGTAGGTTGATCCGCAAATCTGGTTTATCTGTACCATACTTCGCCATAGCTTCTGCGTAGGTGATTTTGGGAAAAGACCCTTGCAACTGTTTTCCCGTTGCGACATGTATAGCAGTGAGCAATAGATTTTCCAACAGATGTTGCAACTCGCCCATGGTAGCAAAGGAAAGCTCTATATCCAACTGGGTAAACTCCGGCTGTCGATCCGCTCGCAGATCCTCATCACGGAAACAGCGAGCAAATTGGTAGTATCGTTCTGTACCTGCAACCATTAGCAATTGCTTGAAGAGTTGTGGTGACTGTGGCAAAGCATAAAACTCCCCCGGTCGAACACGGCTGGGAACAAGGTAATCCCGCGCTCCCTCAGGGGTACTCCTCGTGAGTAAGGGAGTCTCAACCTCACAAAAGTGTTGTTGATCCAATACCTGGCGCAGGGACTGACAAACCCGATGACGCAAACGTAAACGTTCCTGCCAGGAAGGGCGTCGTAGATCCAAATAACGATGGCGTAGACGGACCTGTTCATCCACATCCCCTTCCTCTACCACCGAAAAGGGCAAGGGCGTTGCCGCGTTCAGACAATGGAGTTCGCTAGCATAAATCTCGATGGTACCCGTGGGCAGGGTGGGATGGACCGTATCCTCCGAACGTTTTACCACCTCCCCACGAACAGCAATGACTGATTCAATCGGTATCTGCGCGGCAAGAGAACGCACTTGCTGCGCCCCTGCCGGACATAAAATCTGTACTACTCCGGACCGATCACGTAATTCCAAAAAAATGAGACCGCCTAAATCCCTCCGCCTTTGCAGCCAACCGTTGAGAACCACCTCTTGTCCTAGGTATTGAGGTGTTTCTTCTACCCAATGTTCCCGTTGCCATTCCATTTCCCTACCTCTTTTCAAAATCTCTCCTGTCCCATCCACTACCCTAAAAAAGGAGGAGGTATCATTCCTAAGAGTATAAATTATCGTAATTGGGTTGTTCTACCATTCATTCAAGCAAACATCGTTTGAGGATATCATTTTGATGATTGGATATTATGACAAAAAAACAACCAGTTGGGAAGAATCTGGTCCTTGATCCCCTTTAGGCCCCCCTACATATCCCTTTCCAGATGAGCTCGCAAATGGATCACTATTTCCTCCTCAGATACGGTGACTTGTTCCCCCGAAGACATGTTCTTAAGAAGTACCTGTCCCTTCGCGTATTCTTGTCCGCCCAATAGGAGAACAAATCTTGCCCCACGCCGGTGAGCCGTACGCAACTGCGACTTGAGACTACGAAGTCCATACAGACGGTCACAGTAAATCCCCGCTTGGCGAAGACGAGCCACGACACGGCTTGCCCTATGTAAAGCAATATCCTCCCAAACCAAAACGATCACATCCGGAACCCCCTCCCTCTGCGGCAGGGCACCGAGTGATCGCAAAACTAGCAACAACCGTTCCATACCGAAAGCAAAGCCTATGCCAGGAAGTTCTGGCCCCCCTAGTTGTCGGACCAACTGATCATATCGCCCCCCCCCCTCCCAATGTACCTGCTTGTGTATGGGAAGAAGGGGTCACCCATTCAAACACCGTATGGGTGTAGTAATCAAGACCACGAACAAGTCGTGGCTCAATATGGTACGATAGGTTCAAGGTGTTCAAGATGGCACACACATGGTTCCAATGTTGTTCAGCTATCGGCGTCAGACAATCAATCAACTTGGGCGCTTCCAACAACAGCTGCTGGGTGATTCCCTCCTTGCTATCCAAAACACGGAGGGGACTGGTTGACAAACGCTCTTGATCCACCATGGGTAACTCAGATTCATAGTTCCGTAAGTATTCCACTAGCTGTTGACGATAACGAGCACGTGTCTCCGTATCCCCCACTGTGTGAATGAGCAACGTTGTGTCCTCGATCCCCCATGCTCGTAGACAATCGAAACCCATAGCCATTACGTCCACGTCCAATGCGGGGTCCTGCTCTCCCCATGCCTCCACCCCTATCTGATGGAACTGGCGATACCGTCCTGCCTGGGGTTTTTCATAACGAAACATGGGACCCATATAGTACCAGCGAATAGGAAATGGTTGCTCCCCATAGGCCTTGCTTTGAATCAAAGCACGAACAGCACCCGCCGTCCCCTCTGGACGAAGGGCCAAGGGACGGCGACTACGATCCTCGAAGCAATACATTTCTTTGTTTACAATATCCGTTGCAGTACCTGCGCTCTCGCTGAAAAGCCCCGCCTCCTCAAAAATAGGCGTCCTTACCTCTTGAAAACCATACCGAGCCATCACAGAACGAGCACGTTCCTCCAGCCAATGCCACTGTTCCGCCCCTGGCGGTATGATATCTGCGGTACCACGTGGTGAACGATAGGGCATCCATCCACTACCCCCTCTCCCCCTAAAAATTCAGGAAACCCTCCATCTTCCCTTCCAATCTTGGGTCATTCTACCACGTGAGTCCTTATCACACAACCGGCAAGCCAGGCCCCTAAGGGAATCCATCCAACGGATTTGCACTTGATGAATCGTTGACAAAACCAACGCGACTGAACGTACTCAGTGGTTGAACAACCTTATGACCTTGCTCGGTTGGATCCGGAATTCTTACGACCCTCCGGAGCAAGCACCGGATCTAAACGCACCGGAGATTCAACAACATGGGGGGGAGGGTTGTTGAATCAATCCCAAGGGGGGAGCTTCATGACAAGACCAAAATCCATCTTCTTAAGTATAGGTGCCAGTCTGTTGGCGCTAGGCGTGGCATGCAGAGCCTTTGGTGCACATTTCCTGGGCCAGTACCTTTCTACCATCTCAATGCAATCATGGACGACCGCATCCTTTTATCAGATTATCCATGGTCTTGGCCTTCTCTTTATAGGGATTTTACTCGCAATGAAGAAGAGCCCACTGAACAGGGCCCTTTCCACAAGCGGTTGGTTACTCACAGCAGGAACTGTTATTTTCTCCGGTAGTTTGTATCTCTTGGCGCTCACGGATTACAAAATACTAGGTGCCGTCACGCCCATCGGAGGGGGATGTTTTATTCTCGGTTGGTTCTGGATAGCCATAGCCACCTGGAAAAATCCCTATCGCGAGGAAAATTACCGTCATGGGCAGGAATGAAAGATCACGTACCAACACAAGGTGTTCCACCCTGAGGACCTATCCCACCACAGTTTCCATCCCGTCCCCCCCTGTGGTAATGCCATAACCACCCGATGAGGGCAATAGCCAAAATAGCAACAACAATCCAACCCCAACTGTGATGATGATGAAACGATCCTGGATTTTCATGACAGTCTGGACCACAATACGAATCCACGGGGTTTTCCCCCCTTCCTGAAACTCGATACATTCAACGGTTTTGGCAGATGCCCACAGGGTTTTGCTTCTATACTATGCAATTTTGTACCAACGACCCGTGAAAAAAACCCATTTGTAACCGTAATGTCTTACAACCCATGTTATGCCCCTTCCCCTCCCCGACGGAGGGAAAGAAAAAGACAAAATAAAATCAACAAAAAAGATGTAAGCCCCAGAAAGGCCGCATTTTCTTGTGGTGATCGGTAGAGGTAGATAACAGAACTGCAAATTCCCATAGCAACTAGAGGAACACAGTACCTAATGACGGGACGATAATCGTCCAAAACAGCTTTTCCCAGAATGAAGACCAAGGGCACCATACAAATCCTTTGCAACCAATATACATTGGTAGTGTCCCCCGTGGGGAGGAATTCCAAAATTTCACTCTGGTAGAGACTGGCAAACATACTCACTAAGGAAAGGATCCAAGCTAAGTAGAAACCATACTCATATCCCCATTTTCGCCACGAACTTCCTATCTCATTACCCCCTTGTCTGAACCCCCCTACCCCCTGGTTCTATACCATCAGAGGGTGTGGGGGTCATGTCTACAAAAGATCATCAATTTCTTTTTTGACTGAGGGCCAATCCTGAAATTTTTTAATATCCTTTAAAGTATCATCCCCTTCTTTCCTAATCAATAATTTGGGGACTTGATCGATTTTTTGACTCCCTACCTGGTTCGTTCTTGTCTCCACTACCTTGCGGGCTTTCTCTATCAGAGACTGCTGTTGTGGATCATCAGATGGACTTACTATTCCATTTACTATTCCATTGATCTCCTTTGCTTTATCGGTTTGCGTACTCCCTTCCACCAACTTTTGCACAAGAGCTAAACGGCTCTTAATTCCATCAAATGCTGTTTTTTCGATCTTACTCTTTAATTCTGATAATTTACTTTGTTCTTCTTTGGTAAGCTCTTCCTCCTTCTTGTTCCCACTAATGGTTTTCATTTCCTCCATCATTTTCCTCAATGTTTCCTTTTCTTCCCTCGGAAAGATATCCTTATGATTTTGGAATACCAGTTCGCAGAATTTATCATAGCCCTCCGGATCGCGTTCCAGTAATAACTGACCTGCTATGTTCGGAACTGCGGAAAAGAAACCACTCTTATCTATGAAATTTACATTTATAAGATGAAATTTAAGTTTACCCTTATCAATGTATTCCTGCTTTATTTTAGGATAAACATTAAGAATAAAATCTCTGCAATGAACGCACTCGAAATCGAAAACCTCGAATGCTTCTAAAGGGGCTTCTTTTTTCCCTTGGTAGGGAAGATCTCGAAATGCGGCTGCCGAAATGGCCCCTGGATCTTTTCGTTCCTTGAATAGAACGAAAACGCCCACACCCAGAATGGACCCCAATAGAGTTGCCATGGCTAATGTTTTAAAACGTTGACGCCGTTTGATTTTGTTTTCCTCCAAATCAAAATTCACCCCAGATTCTCTTCTATGGTAAGAATTGCAGTTGTTTCATTCTAAAGCTGTGATCTCCGTAAAAATTTAAGTACTAAATTCTACAGTACCATTGCAGATTTACCATACTATTGTAGCACAACAGAATATACTCAACAATACCTACAGGGACATACCTAACACGGATCCCTAACTCAGTACCTAAAAAACCCCCCTTATTTGCTCCCCAATAACCTATATGCTTACGTCACTCCTCTGGATTGCGATAGATTCTACACTAAGAAACCCAATCAATCTACCCATGATGGGATTCTACGGTAGGAGGACCCCCATCCCCTGGCTGGATTCCTTATCTCAATGAGGAACGCGCCCCTCAAAAAGACCACCGCAGTACGTCGAGTAGGGCTGTGACGTCTCAACCAACCCTCTCACGTCGAATAGGGCTGTGGTATCTCAGAGGTACTCCTTACAACCTCCCCCTTATTAAGAGAGATCTCGGAATGCAGTTGCCGAAATGATCCGAATCCTTTCTACCCCTTGATAGTACATTGCGAGGAAGAACAACCACAGAGCTCCCCCGGCGCGGTCCCCCCCACCAAGACCCCAAAAAATGACTCGCGAATCATTCTCTAGTTTCTTGAGCAGTACATAGCGGAACAGTACGACGTAAGAGTGCACAACCAATCTGATCCACAGCACGAAGAACCCCCCGTATACGGATCCCAAGCTAACCAACGGGCATAGCAGTCCCCTTGCAAAATCCCCAACGAGGCTTCGCAGCATGACATCCAACACGGTCCCCAGCACGGGTCTAATAGCATGTTGCGCGGCACACTTCACAGCACACGACCCCTAATTAGGATTAGGGCTATTGCCGAAATGACGCCTGATCCTTTTGTCTCTTGGGCAGGACGACACATCGTACCGCAAACATTAAGGCTATCAGCGCAATCGCCGCCAGATGGATCCACATCTCATCCCCCCCAAGTGTGGACACCAGTACGGTATGCACTGAGAGCCCTAGCATACCCCCCAGTACGCCCCCCAGTACGCCCACTAACACGGCCCACACAAAGCCCCGAATCCTTCCATTTGGACGGGACAGTACATCGAGAAGAAGATAAATCACTAGGAACCCAAACACGAACCCCAGCTTACCCCCCAGCGCGAACCCCAGTAGAGCCGTTAGCATGAACTCCACTGAGATCCCCAAAATGACCCACGGATCATCCTCCCGTTCAAAAATGGGCCGCCGATCAAAAATGGGCCACCGATCATTCCCTACTTTTTTGAGCGGTGCATCGCAGAACGGTACGTCGTAAAAGCGCACAACCAGATTGATCCACAGTCCATAGTACGACATGAGTCCCGTTGCAAAGAGTGGGAACGGCACGGTTAACAATAGGGCCACCAACATGATGATCCAAGACACGGTGCTCCCCAGCATAGTCCACAGTGCCATCTCCCATAGGGTCGCCATGGCAAATGTTTTGAAACGTCGATTCTGTTTGATTTGGACCTCTTTCAAATCAAAGTTCACCTCCAGATTCCCTTCTATACTTTTATTTTAATAGAGGAATTATTTCAAATCAAATAAACCATTTTAACACAATAGTATATATTCAACAATACCTACATGGACAGATCCAACACAGACCTCTAATTTCAAGTACCTAAAAATCCCCCCCTATTCACTCCCAAAACAACCCATTCCCACTTTATAATTCTTTATTTCAGTAGGATTCTATACTAAGAAAAGATGATCAATCTACCCATGGTGGGTACCCATCCCCTGGGTATCTTTTGTAGCTTAATGGGGAATACCCCCACACGACTTCACATAATATTATTCTCTTCTCGATAACGTGGATGGGCTAACCCTAGGCATACCAGGAGGAAAACAAAACACAGGCATGTAAGCAGAGGTATACTCAACCACGGGATCCCAGACAATCGAATCAGTTTGTCTTCGACACAAGAAACCCCCACCTTACAACCCATCTCTTGTAGGGAGGGTACATGCAACTTGAGAACATGGAAAAAAGAAATACCAACCCCCGCCCCAGCGAGCAGCATTCCATACCCTACAAACTGGCGGTCGTTGGTTCCTGCTGCCCATCCTAGCAGGAAAGCAAGGGGAAACATAATAGATCTTTGGAACCAACAAAGATTACAAGGTTCCCAATGGGCCATTTCACTCATGTACAGACTGACCATCGATGCGAAAAAGGCAAGAACCCCGGCTGTCTGAAGTCCATACTTGTAACTCAGTCTTCGTAATCGATTCAGCATCGATCTCCCCCGTTCCCGTGTACTATATTGACCTAGGAGCCCAGACTACCATTTGACTTTAATTTTACCATTTTAGAAATAGCCCCATCCACCTCGGCCCATCGTAGTGGGTGCTTTACAGGTACCCCTTCTACATAGAGCATCGGTACCGAATTGAAATCCTGACGATCCCAGAAACCTTCAACATCCTCGATTTCCTTCGTAAGAGCTTGAAATACCTGTTGAATCTCCTCCGAACCGAACATTTCGACATGGGTATTAGAGGGATCCCCTTGGGCCTTCTTAGATGCTTTACCAATCATATCTAAGAGTCCATAGGCTTTTCGCAAAATATCTACATTCGTTGTACTCTGCTGGACAATATCCCACAGGATCCCGATTTCTTCCCTGGTATGGATTAAGCTTCGAGTGCTGATTTCATTCTCCAAAGTCTGTTTCCTTTGTGGGTTCGCTTCCCTCTTGCTCCTAAGTTGCAACTCCTCAATAGCTTCCACTTCTTCATCGGATCCCATCAGGGCATCCTGTTGTTGGTAGGCTAATTCACAATATTTGGCATAGGAAGCAGAATCATGATCGGCAAGCAACTTCCCTACCAACTGGACCCGGATAGAGGCATCCCCCAGGGCCCGGTAAGCCACAAAATAAAAACGTACCTTGCCGGTGTTTACGTACTTCCCCATAATCTGTGGCACAACCCGCTCGTTGTGGAATGTCTTACAAATGGGGCAAAAAAAATCCCCCACAGCCACCACCCGCACGGGGGCACCCGCCGAACCAATATAGGGCATGCTACCGTAGTCGATATCATAGACGGGGGATGCCTTCGTCCCCCCCATGGGGTGACGATAGAAAACGAAATCGCCCGCAATGAGAAGACACACGAGAGGAACAACAATAAGTAGAATTCTCCTTAGTGACCTATGACCGAATTCCCTCAAGAAAACGTCCCCCCAACCCGCCGCCTAGGCGTTTTCATGGACAAAAAGGGCTAGGAAAGCGCAACCCAGGGGAAAAAATACCCCATGGGAACACAGCAAAACAACTTTTGCCATCCTCGACCCTGTTTTGGGGTAGTGTACCCTTACACAGAAATATCCATGCTCTATTATTTAATATTGAATTGAAAATATATTTTTTTGTCTGTATAATGATTCCTAAACGAAGTCCCCTTTCTAAACGGGTTCCCCCGGAATATTTATCGTTT
Organism: Pasteuria penetrans; assembly: GCF_900538055.1. Taxonomy (NCBI): domain Bacteria; kingdom Bacillati; phylum Bacillota; class Bacilli; order Caryophanales; family Pasteuriaceae; genus Pasteuria; species Pasteuria penetrans. The sequence continues at coordinate 2,080,828 of NZ_UZAC03000001.1, read as the reverse complement.
TTTATAAATTATGAAAATTTATAATGATGGGGGATAAAAACTATGACGAAAATGTAGGACCTTCGTATCCATTGCCTCACTATCGATCATTCCTATCCTTCACTGTACCATGGCCCCTGCCCAGACCATTGAGGATACATTCCTCCCACTTTGGAAAGATCAGCAGAAGATCAATCGACGGGAATCAAAATGTATATGATATAAAGAACAGGAATGTTGTTGGACTACGGGTACCGCTGATACATCCAACGGGGAAAGGCAGAACTACGAAGGCTATATCTATGATACAAAACTTGGGTTCATATGGGATGCTACAAAGAGACGAAAATACATTGTAGAAATATAGTGTCGATGCAAATAGGGGATGGCGACCACAGGTACCACCCGGTTGCATAACTGTTGGCCCTCCTGGTATCTACAATGAAAAGTATTTAAAAGATAAAACATTAATAAGTAAATATAGATAGGGATGATAGTTTTGTTTTTACGCCAACGTCGGTAAATACCTCTATCTGGGAACACAAAGGAGGGCAAGGGGAAATGGTATTCAAAATCATGAAAAATCCCAATAGCACACCATGGTTACTCATTAGAATTTTTATGGGAATTTCTATTACTGTTTTTTTATACTTCACTATAAAAGATACGGCTTTGTACAATAGGATGTACACCACCATTTCCAGTTTTATAACTGGGGAGCCCCCCTCTCCCTGTGCATTACCATCATATAAATTCGTCCGTGAATAGGGTCCAAACCTCGATTTCCATTTCCCAAACACCTATAGGAGGGTGGCTAACGACAGGGGGATACATCTTTATTTAAATAAAGTTTATACATTATTTTATACATTATTATATTTATAGTTATACTTTTTATATATACATGCAATATGAATTTGTATGTCAAGTTATATGTTAAGAGTGGCGCTTCCTCCAGCCTCGCGACTGGCATAAGCGGAATAGTGAAGGTGGTACCAGGAAAGTACCCTGATTTGGGATGGTTATGTTCATGTCTAATGAAACCTATGTATATTTTATTTCTATGAGTATAACTTCGCAATGTCAATATAAGTAAACAGATTTCGGGGTAGTAACAATTATGGATATAAATGGAAGGGGCTGTTTGGCTACCCCTCATATCAAAAACCACTCCTCAGAGGGGTAGTTTTCATCGACCAACCCAATCAACCCAATCGACCAAGTACCTGTCTCATCCATCCCCTTCTATGGCACGCATTCCCCCATCACTCCCGCGCCGCCTGAACAGCCAATTCCGCTCCCCTGTCTATAGAGGTAGCTATAGTAATAGGCAATTGGGTGGCTTGCAGAATCTTGAGACCCTCCCTAGCATAGGTCCCTTCTAAACGGACAACAAGGGGACAAGGGTGCACCATCTTAGACGTTGCCTGTATGAGACCCTCTGCTAATCGATCACAACGAACCATACCACCAAAGATATTGATGAATATCACCCGTACCTGCGGATCAAGCGCCAAAATTTTGAAGGCATCTGCAATGCGTTCTGTGGTCGCGTTACCCCCTATATCAAGGAAATTGGCGGGTCTTCCCCCCAATTGATGCAAGATATCAAGTGTTGCCATAGCCAAACCAGCTCCATTGACCATACAACCGATATCCCCCAGGAGAGCCACATAACTGAGCCCCCGTTCCCGCGCCTCGCGCTCGCGTCCGTCTTCTTGGCACGAGGATTGCATTTTCAACAAATCCGAGCGGGAAAGGAGAAGATCCTCATTCAGAACAACCCCATGGTATTGATCCAACACCTCCTGTAGCCTATGTGCCTCTCGGGACAGGGTTGAAATGCATTGCCCTGCCTCCCGCCAGCAACGTATCCGCTGTAAGGGATACGGAAAGGAACGATTGTACGGAGCGTCCTTGATGACGGTTGGGATGTTGTTACGGATGAGGTCTTGTATGTCCACGGGATTATCCTCAAAGAATAGATCTATTCCCAGCTGCTTGGATACCTCAACTTTTCTACCGCAGGTCATGTGCAGATTCCTACCCGTAAAAGGAAAGAGATGCTTCCTTAGCCACGTCTCCGTTACCTCCCGTAATGCTGGTAGATCCGTACAGGAGGTAATGAAATGGACCTCATGATCTTTCTGAAGTTCCTGTAAAACCCTGGATGCGTGATCAAAGGGATACCCACTCCGATAGAAATGGGCTCCCCACTGATTCCATAGATGGCGAGCCTTCCCGATATCAACCCCATCCCCCCCACTTGGCAAACTCGTGTAAAAGGGTTCGAAGGCAAAATAGCCTGATGCTCCTAGCGAATAATCTTTGGACCCCGTTCCTGGATTAAAAATTCTGTCATACACTGCCCCGGCGGACGGTGGGGTATCCTTCACCGTTCCGTGGAGATCGACACCAATTCGCACGTAGAATCACACTCTCCCCCGCACATCCAAGGCTGTGCAAAATCCTTCCTTCATGTCCAAATAGCCACTCAATAGGAAGTAAGCCCACGATACCAGAATCCTAAAGTTCCATCCATTCACAGACAGAGAAAATAGACAACTCACGATAGAAAATCATAATAAAATCAAACATGCATGAGCCAAAGATGACCATCCCCTGACCCAACAGGATATCACAGTTTTCCATTCTTTACAACCAATACATATTGGCTAAACTTCGAACTTAAGATATCAATCGGGTGTGTATCCAATAGGTTATGTAGATAGCAGGCCCCAAACCACACTCAGCCCTACTCGATGGATGCCCTTCTTCGGGGAATCCGCTGGTAAAAACGTCTACCCAGGGCCTTTTTTGTGTTTGTGGTATTCCTTTTCTGAATGATCTAATTCAAAACATATAGTATTCGATCCAAACATATTTTTAAAGTTTTATTTAAATAAAATATTTTATATATGAATCCAAGGAGAAAATCCTCCCATTGGGAGGAAATCCCCCTTGAAAACCTTGTTCAGAAATTCACATCCACAAGGGTATGCTGCTTCTCCTGATCTTGTAACCATTGGGGTTGGGGGGACCCAGCAAAAGCACCTGATCCTATTCCGAGCTCAAGGGTTGGCCAAGAGACCATTCCATCGGCACATAGACGACGTACTATAGGGGGATCCTACGTAACACAGATAAAATTGGACCCAAAAGTAAAGCTTCTAGATAATCAGACGAGGATGAGGTAAGCTAGGGGCATAGGAGAACCATTCCTATATGCCCAGAGATTACCGATTTCATCACATTCTATCGGAAAGGAATTGATGGATACAATGGAAAAAAACATGGACGAAAATGCCAAAAGGAAACTTCTGGAAGGCCTCCAAAAGGATTTACGTGCTGAGATGACAGCCATTCACTACTACCTCTATTGCTCCGTTGTCCTACATGGCCTGGCTCGCACCACCTTAAAACCCCTATTTCTCAAAGAGGCAAAGGATGAGTTGAATCATGCCGAATACCTAGCGGAAAAAATATGCTTCCTGGGTGGAGAGCCAGTCATGGACGTGGACCCCATCTCCCCAACCCGTGACCCTCGAGTTATGCTGGAAACAATGAAGAAGGCTGAAGAAAATACGATCCAATCCTATGTGGAACGCATCGAACAGGCAGAAAATCTAGGATTATGGGAGCTTAAAATCCAGTTGGAGGACATGATCAAGGAAGAAACCCAACACTTGGAAGAAACGTCCCGTTTGTTAGCGGACCCTAACCTATAAATCCCTGATCGATCCCTACCGGAAATGCTATCCTTAAACCCACATTCTATAGACTCATGAAAACCATGCACTAATCAACAAAAAGAGGATTCCGATCGGAATCCTTTTTTTGTAGTACTCTATATTCCCAACAGGTGAAAAGAAGGCGTCCATCAACACAATAACAATTGTAATTGTATGTAAATTTTTATAAATTTGAAATCATTCTTGCATCCTTGCAACCACCCATTTCTTTACACCTGCCCTACCCTAGAATGTCTTATATCCTCTAACTGTAACTGGTAAGTTCGTTTACCCCGCCAGAGGTTGACCACCCATTGCGCTAGCAAGTCCACCTCGGGGGCCCTCTGGGCCTGATCTAGCCAATCACTACAACGAAAAGCAATAGCTTGTTTGATGACATCCCTCTGTTGAAAAACCATCCGTGCGTGCTGTCCGTGATCACCGAGCACTTGACAATCGACAATTCTAGCTCCCTGTACTACAATCCGCGGAGGTGGATTCCCCTGACCACAGGGACCCAGAAATTGTAAATCTTGCCAGAAAACTTCATCTAATTCCCTAAGTTCTACCACAGCATCTACCAATATCTCCGGTTTTTTGGGGAGAGTAGGCAAAACCTCCAAAAAGGAGCATTGCAGTGATTGACGCAACTCGGGTATCCTTCTCATAGGCAACGTCATCCCAGCAGCCTGTGCATGTCCACCCCAGCGGGACAATAATTCATCCGCTTTTTTGAGCTCAGCATACAAATTGAAACCCTGTATACTACGTGCCGAACCTTTTGCTTCCCCCGTCTGTGGATCAACGGTCAGGACGATCGCTGGACAACCATATTTCTCCACCAGTTGGGACGCTACGATACCCACCACACCAATATGGAAGGCAGGGTTTTCCAGAACAATCCCGTATTGATATAACGACCGATTTTGTTCTATTTCCCGCACAGCCTCTTTCACCATGCCATCCACTGCCCACTGCCGTTGCTGATTCCACCTATCCAGTTCCTTCGCCAATGCTTTCGCTTGTCGATCCTCCTCCGCCAACAATAAATCGAGTGCAGGCTGGGCATGATCCAGACGACCCGCCGCGTTCAATCGAGGACCCAGGCTAAAGCCAACGTGCTCTGCGGTGACTGGATGATCTGCTGCTAGCTTAGCTACCCTCAAAAGGGCAGCTAGGCCAGGACGTTGACGAAAACAGCCTAGGCCATGTGCAACCAGAACACGATTCTCATCCTGCAGAGGAACAACGTCCGCCACCGTAGCCAAGGCCACTAGATCGAGGAGATCTGTGGGCAGATGTCCCAGCCAGGCTGTCACTAATTTGAAGGCGATCCCAGCACCACAAAGTTCCTTAAAGGGATAGGCGCAATCCGGACGCTTGGGATTGAGAACTGCATGGGCGATCGGCACAATGGCCGTGCAACAGTGATGGTCTGTGATAATCAAATCTAGCCCCATAGCGGCCGCCTCTGCGGCCACAGCGTGATTGGCAATCCCAGTGTCTACCGTGATTACAAGGGAGATACCACGTTGGGCAGCTTGTCGTAGGGGCTTGATATGCAACCCATACCCCTCCTTCGTGCGATGGGGTATGTACGTATCCACCTCCAATCCCTGTCGACGACAAGCGAGGACAAGGATCGCCACGCTAGCCACACCATCAACATCGTAATCGCCGTACACTAAAACTTTTTCACCTCGCTCCTTCGCCAACTGTAATCTCTGTACGGCCACTTCCATATCCTTCATGAGAAAAGGGTCGTGCAGATCCCTCAGAGTGGGCTGAAGAAAACGCCGGACCCCTTGTCCTACTAGTCCCCGTTGTGCTAGTACGCGTGCAGCACGAATCGATGTTTGTGTAGCTCCTGATAGCTGCACAATTTTCTCGTGCTCCACGGGTGCACGAAGAACCCACTGATGACGTGAATGCAACATCCTATGATTTCACCTCGTTCGTCGCTATCTGCGCTTTTTTCATGGAATGCCATTTCCAGCCCACCCAGACCTGACTTGCTAAAAAAATGGAAGTGAAGGTCCCGGTGGTGATCCCTATCAAAAGGGCCAGGGCAAAGTTTCCGATGCTCTCACCAGCAAAAATATAGAGAGAAACCCCGGCAAATAGGACGGTCAAAACGGTATTGATAGAACGAACCAGCGTCTGATGAATACTTGAATTAACCAAATGGAAGAGATCCGACCTCGTACGCGGGGGATTTCGATCCAAATTTTCGCGAATCCGATCAAAGATAACAATCGAATCATTCATATCATAACCAATGACTGTCAGAATCGCTACCACGAATAGGAGATCTACCTCAATCCCGAACCAAGAGAACACACCAGTGGTAAACAGGGCATTGTAAAAAAGTGACAGAATCGTTGCAATAGAAAACCGATATTCAAAGCGGAATGCAATGTAAATGATGATCGCTAACGAGGCAAATAGGAGCGCCTTCAGCGTGTTACGTACAATTTCCCTCCCCACGGTAGGACTAACGACAGAAGACTCCGACTTAATATTCTGTTGGAAAACTTTTTCAAAACGGACACGGATTGCTTCCACCTCGGTTGGGTTCAGATCCTGACCAAGGCGGACCGCGAGCCTCCCCCCCCCATTGGGATTTCCAGCGGTGGATTGTTGAACACTTGGCCGTTCATAACCCATATTTTCCAGCAACTGAGCTGCTTTATCGGTACCGATAGGTCCTGAGGTATAGAGTTCTACGCGTGTCCCGCTTTTGAAATCAATGCTCAGATTGAGCTGCTTGAAGGAGAGGGAGAGAACGGAAAGAACGGCTACTACAGCAAACAGGGCAAAATAGTAGCGACGCTTGTTGACAAAATCAAATCGATAACGCTCCAAACCTTACACCCCCCATCCGCCCCCTATCTATCCTTGCACCAATCCCTGGGAAAAACAGGGATTGGCCATCAAAGCGGTTGTATTTCATCACGTTGTACCCCCAACCATTTAGAGTTACGAAAAGCCCGGGAACGAACCAACAATGTCATCATAATGCGTGACATGGCCACAGCTGTTAGAAAACTCACTAAAATACCTGTGATGAGGGAAACTGCGAACCCCTTCACCATAGATTGCCCAACTGAGAAGAGAACCCCACCACAAATGAGAGTGGTAACGTGGGCATCAAAAATGGTCAAAAACGAGCGCTTAGAACCAGCCCGGACAGCTAAAGGAAGGGGTTTCCCCAAGCGAAGCTCTTCCTTGATCCTCTCACTCATGATGATATTCGCATCCACCGCGATACCAATGCCTAGAATATAGGCGGCGATACCGGGCATCGTAAGATGTACCCCCAACAGGTAGAAACACAGCAATACAAGATAGGAGTAGGCGATCAGGGTAACGACGGCAATAAAACCGGGCAGGCGATAATATCCCAACATAAACACGAAGATAGCCACGATCGCGTAAATACCCGCCATAACGCCCTTTTGGAGTACCGTAGAACCGAGGGTAGCATCCACCGTTTGACTCTGGATCTCCTTCAATGCGACAGGTAGAGCACCCCCATTGATAAGATCCCGTAGGTTTTTCGCTTCTTCCTTCGATTCCAACCCCGTGATCTCGACCTCCCCCCCCGAGATGGGTTCCCTGACCATAGGACTACTAGGGCAGGCTTCGTCCATACAAATAAACAAGGGCTGACCCACCATCTCCGTTGTCACCTTTTCAAACTTTTTGGGATCCTCCATATTCATATAGACCTTAGGATTACCTATCTCATCCCTACCCACCTTGGCGGATCCCGCTTTGACATCCGATCCCTGCAGGAGGATAGTCCCGTCCTGCTTCCGAAAAGTGAGATTGGCTGATGTACCTAAAAATTTACGTGCTTCCTCAGAATTTTTAACGCCTGCCAACTGCAGCCGAATACGGCGATCCTGACCCTCCCCCTCGGGATCCACCTTGGGTTCACTGACACCCAATTTATCGATCCGCCTCTCCAAAACCCTTACGGTTCCGTTTACGGTTTCATCATCGATTTTCTGTCCTGGTACAGGCTGCATCTGATAAAGAACCTCAAATCCTCCTCTCAAATCAAGCCCTAAACGGATGTTCCCGATTATGTATGGGGCAGTAGAACCCACGATACCGAGTGTCAACAAAACAATCAACCCAAAAAGAGCCAACTTTCCCTTATGCACAGATGGTATAGTCATCATGTCCCCCCCGAATCTAGGATTTCGTTGATCCCGATCCCCCGAACAGGTCGGAGGATACCGGACTCTTGCCCTTATAAACGGAGAGCATCAGCCAGTTCATGAATCGATTAGCCTTTAAGGACAAAATGTCGTTGACCAATCGATGAAGACGCGGCCGGCCATGCTTATAATCAGCCGAGACACAAGTCCATATCTGTCCAGCCGTTACGTCCTGATATCCGTAGCGATGAAACTCGGATACTTTGCTATAACACAGAGAAGCAATCACACGGCGCAATTCTCCCTCTGACATGCTCGATTCCTGATTTTCCCCCCATGTATACCGTTGTGGTACAACAAGTCTTTTCTTCCGCATTCGATTCATAGCAGCTTTCCCCCTTGATCGTGAATATCATCCGTCTGCGATCTTTTCCGGCAAGGAATGCAAAAAACGTACTTCCTAACTTTACCTGTTCTTTACCAGAGAATCTATCCCCCCCATGAATCAAGTTTCTCGTGAATCTTCTACAGTATGTGTGGAAGGGGTAAGAAATAAGTATCAATCCCCCCGCCATGGACCATAAGAATTTAGAGGTAATGGGTACAAGCCCCTTCCCTTATCAAAGTCCCTTATTCCGGAAAATGAAGGAGCAATTCCAATATGGCAACTAACAATCATTTCCTGCGGGGTGCAGTCCTACTTACATGGTCTGGACTCGCGGTGAAAACGCTCGGTTACATCCTTGTCTTCCTCATCATGCCCCGCCTCATAGGTATGGAAGGTGTTGGTCTATATCTAAAGGCCTCCCCGTTTTTCCTAACTGCAATTGCTATAGCAGGCGGGGGGATTCCCTTTGCCATTCCCCAACTTGTCGCTGCTGCACAGGCAAGAGGGAAAAGCAAGGATCCTAAGGCAATACCCTCCATCCTAATAGCGGCTAGGATTATGGGCCTGTTAGGCAGTCTGGGATTGGTACTACTGGGGATTTTCGTCTTACCCACCCTAACCCCCCTACTGTCGAAGGACGAACGCATTCTTCACGCCCTTTATGCCGTTCTCCCTGCCCTACCCATTATTTCTCTAGCTTATGTCTACCGTGGCTACTTTCAGGGCTGTCAGGATATGCGCACCCATGCTGTCGCACAAACAATCGAGCAATTGACTCGCGTTCTCTCAACCGTTTTCCTGACCCTCATCCTACTCCCCTATGGCCTTCCATGGGTCGTGGCGGGAGCTATGTTGGGTATAACCTGTGGTGAACTAGTAGGGCTATTATTCCTACATCGATCCTTCCGACATGCTCCTTCCAGGCCTCATTGGAAATGGAGGGATATCCCCGTTTCCGAGATCACGACCTCTTTCAAAAAATTGTGGAAAATAGCCTTCCCCATTACGATCCGAAACTCAACAAGAATGCTTTTTTATCTATTCGAAATGACCCTAATCAGTTTGATTCTGGTGGATTATATGGGAGTAGAAAAGGGTAATGCAACAGCATTATATGGAATCATGAGAACGACCACCCTATTACTAATGGCACTCTCCTTTATCACCACCGCGCTCTCCACCGCCTTACTCCCGGCTATTAGCGAGGCTGTTGCCAAAGGACACCACAGATCCATCGTTCATCGTTCCCGCCAAGCCATCCGACTTGCCTTATTGATTGGGATACCCTTTTTCATACTCCTGTTGGCCTTGGCTAAACCTATAGCACTCCTCCTCTATCCAAGGAGTGCGGAGATCATCGCCCACTTCCTCTGCATTCTAGCCCTACCCTTTGGGTTAGCCTACCATCTTCAAGTACCTTTAGACATCATTCTGCAAGCCCTAGGGGGTGCAAAACGAACACTGTATTGTACATTCGGGGGACTCACGTTGAAAACACTACTACTCCCCATTCTCATGATCTATGGAAACCTAGGCAACCAGGGAATGGATGGGGTGGTGCTTGCTATCTCTCTCGGCACCACGACTACACTTGTGTTATATTTTTGCAGTTTAATGAAAATTTTTCCCAATCTTATCCCTTCCTACCGACGCCTTCTCCCCCTCCTAGGGCTGACTCTGGCTACATACGGGTCCGCTGCCGGTTTATGGCATCTCTGGGCTCCTGAATCGACTTCGACCTGGGGGATACTCCCTCCCCTGCTTGGCAGTATAGTGGGGAGTCTATCCCTGTATGGAATCCTGGTTTGGAAGCTAAAACTGGTTCGTAGAAGAGACATTCGCATCCTATTCAATCGGTCCACTCCATTATCCCGTGCAACAAAATTTACCGCATAGAATCCCTACGAGGACCCCATAAATAAGATGACTGCTGTCCTCCGTTTGGCCCTCCTGTTTTCCAACCACGGACCCGCAATCCCCCTGCAAAATCTAAATCCGCACTGGCTATTTCATGAAATCCCCTGTATCCACAACGCTGAATGGCACGCTTCAACCAAAACCGATTCAACTCCAACCGCTGCAGATTTCGATCCTGTACTTTACCCGCAACAATGATTGGAATCGGGGTGTGGAGTGGGGGATGAGCCCACTCGGGAATCCTGATCGACCCCTCCCTCGTTAGAAGAGGAACGGGAATACCCCCCCTTTGCGATTCCCTCTGTCGAAACACAGGGGAGGAGGATTCCCATTCTTCCCTAGGGGTTGCCGGTAAGCAGCGACCCTCCGCCCGTAACTGTCGACACAGGCACCATCGTCCCATGAGGAAAAATACCCCTCCGACTCCGCACAAAAATGCAATAGCTATCCATGGCAACTGGTCCATGATCAATACCAATTCTATCAATAAAACAAGGGCGCATACAAAGAGTAAAACACACCCCGCAGTCATCCACCCTCCCATCTTCATAATTCCTCCCCCAGGTCTGCCGAACCCTTTTGGCTTCCCTAGTGTATAACAGATGCTATGGGGTTTATGCTCTGATCCTAGCCCCAAAAGTGGCATGTCTTACTACCCCAAAAAACCTAAGGGGGTGCTTTCCTAGTGTTGAATCGCCTCTTTGCACCTATATTTTCCCGACAGTTTCTTTTGAGTCGTTTACTCTCCCAAATTATGATATGGGCCATTTTTTTGTTAGGAACTTTGAGCATAGCTACCCTACTTCAACAAAATTACCTCTCTCCCCATCACATTACTCCAGCGTGCATTCTTCTCCAAGGTTTTGCCCTCCTATGCGGAGGATTTTCTGTGGGCTACCAACACGGAGGAGGAATGCCCTGGTATGGGATAGAACAGGGTTTACTTTATAATGGTATTCTTTTTCTTTTCGTCATGCCCTGGCTCATTCCTTCCTGGTCCTATCCTGTTCCCTCGTTCCTTCCCACTCTTATCGGTTCCATTTGTATAAGCAGCATGGGTAGTTTTCTAGGGGCCCGTTACCCCCGAAAGAATGGGAGGAACTAGGGACAAAATCCCGCAAATGCGAAGAGAAAAGGATATACAAAAAACACCGCCCCATTGGCGGTGTTTTAAACCCTATCCCGGGAAATCACTGTAGGAAATTCACTGACGCATTCGCACGCGGTGAGTGGGGAGCCTGTACAAAGGCATTCGTCATGCCCTGCATGGTCTGGGGACCCATTTGTGGAACCGCATATTGTCCTCGGTGGTTGAGATATAGGTACAATTCATAAGCCATTTCAATGTTGTTAGGCAAACTATCCGAGATCACCCTACGTATAACTGGGTGAATAATTTCACAAACGGCCGCCGCCTTCTGGGCCACCAAGCTTTTCAACATACCCAACGAGTAAATTGCAATATGGGGCCCAGATACAGCATTCTCGGAAGCAATCGGGCGACGGATTGCCATTCCCATCGGTTGCTGATGAAATGAGGTCTGATTGTTCACCCTCATCATGTAACGACCTGTACGATGCTCGGGGTCCTGTCCGGTGGAAAAACATTGTACCATCATATTATACTCGTCACAGAGGAATGCATATTGACGATCCAGCATGGCGGATAATTCCTGGCAACAGGAACGAGGACGGAGTAGTAGATACTGATCCAACACATTCAGCGTGGTATGCAACACCTCGTGCACAGCAAAAAGCTCGTGCGCACTGTGATTCTGACTCGCGGGTATACCACCGATTTGTCTCTCTGGTGGCTTGGGAACTCCTGTTTGTGGATCGACAAGAATTTGTTGGGGATTGCGAAGATTTATGGCATCATAGGGAGGATCAGCGTGAAACGACATTGCATCCCGGGAGAACTCATTCCCCCACGCCTGACTCTGCTGGGAGGGGGACCCCGGCTGGGATTGTGGGTGGGGTCCAGATTGCAATCCACCAGACTGCTGTTGTGAAAATGGGTGAGATTGTATATCCCCCCCGGGCCGCTGGGGGGACGATGGGCCGGGAGATGTAACCCCACCAGGCTGCGGGGGGGGTGATAGTGATGGGTTAGAAGATGCTGCCCCAGGCTGCGAAGGGGGTGATGAACTAGGCGATGCACTCCCAGATTGCGGGGAAAAGGACGCCCTCCCGGACTGCGGGGGGGATGACGAGCCAAGAGACCCCTCTCCAGATTGTGTAAATGAATTAGGGGAAGAACTCCATTCTCCGGGCTGTTGTGATGATGGGGAATTCGAAAACGCATTAGAACTAGATCCACCATGGGTTTTTTGTTGTGACGACGGGGATGATGCGCGGGGATGGGATCCAGTCGATGGCGACGTTCCCTTTTCCGAATGGCGTGGTGTTTCTGGACGCTCTTCCATTATCGGGGTTCCTCCTTCAATGACAAAAATTCACGAAGCTCAACTATTGATAGTAGCCCTACTTACTACAATTCCCGGTTTGACCCTGTTCCACTCCTGTTTTCCCCGGTAATCCCTCGTCATAGATGAAATTTTCTTTGGAATACCTAAGGACATACGCGGGTTATCCTATATTTTGTTCGCATTACATTATCTTTATTTGCGGAAAAGAGGAATGTATACATGGAAAAAGTTAGAATAGAAATACGTGACCATGGACCGCTAATTGTTCGTAATGGTGACAATGTCCAACTTGTTGATAGCCAGAATAATGAAATCCCACACAAATCCCTTTTCTCCCTCTGCCGCTGTGGGTTATCGGATAAGAAACCCTTCTGCGACGGTCAACATAGGGCAAAGGGATTTGAAAGTTGCGTTCGTGCTGATAACCTCTGATCCCTGCGGGAAACACATGGACCGCCGACATCCTTTGGAGTGTCGGTGGGGACCCCCTTCTCAACAAATTCCCTGCCTGTTGTCCACCCACCGTGAAGAACAAATAGTGGCAAAAGTGAAAATAAAAATTTCATGACTATCCCCCTTCCTATGTACGTAACTTGAAGATGAAACAAATCCCCCCATACCCCTAGGAAGTGATGAATTTTGCGATCTTGGAAGACAATTCTTTGGGGAATTACGGTCAGCAGCATAGCATTAGTGGTTACCATGATCCTACTCCCTCATCTGATACCCCTACCCGAGGTTCTCCCCCCTACGACAACCGCCACCATACCCTCCAATAGACTAGAACTGCAAAATCAACAAGGATGGGAGTTCGTTGGTAGAGAAATTGTCGCGGTTCAGGAGGATGATTGCGTTCTGGATTCCCTCCCCCAATGGGAGGTAGAACACTATCGGGCCTACTCCTATGCCTATGACGACCGGGGCCTATTGCATGTGAAACAACCCTTACCGGAGAAAATCCATCTCCGCTATTGGAGAGAGAATCCCCCCTAAGATAGGAAAAAGATAGGAAAACCCGATATAGGGGACGTATTCCACTTGTGAGTAAAACCACATTTCGACCTTATAAAGAAATTACGGACAAAAGTGGGACCCCAATTTGTTTCCGGCGGAACAGCAAGGAATGGGCAGATTACTGAAATACAGTTTAGTGTCTTAGTAGTTTATTTTTTGTAAGTACTACTGTTTCAAAACGGGATAATATTCCCTAGTATCAGACGTGGAGTCAAAAATGCGGGTGACTTTGATCACCCACCTGAACCTATATCATTCACCTGGATAGAAATGGGGGACAAAAACGAATTTATTGATACAAACTAACCAAAAAATATCCTTAAAAATACGAAGGAATGTTTCCCGAGGGGTCAGAAGCTATTAGGCCCCCTGATACAATTGACCCTGATCGGTACAATAGGGGTACTTTCCCGTGGGGGGAACCAGGGTTCGATAGATCGAATGCATCGTGGTAGGTTTCTGTGTTTATGCCTAAATTCAGATTCTCTCCCACTGTATTCCAAGGTATTCTTGTGGGAACACAGTAGTACACATACGTTATTTTTATAAAATTTAAGTTTTATATGTTACAATAATTGATAACTCACCTTCTATCAGGGAATAAGGGGTTGTCGAGATGAAAACAGAACTAGATTTCCCAAGGTCCCATCTTTTCGGACGAAGTGAAAATCGTGAAAATAGAGAAATTAGGACCCACAAGATCAGATAAAATGAGAATTCGTTATATCCTAAAGTCCATTGCCAACCGTCCATTCCCGGGAATCAGGTGTTCTTGTGAGGATTCGGAAAACTTGGGACAAAGGTTTGTGAAAGCAGGATTCGACAAGAAACGGAAAATAAAACACGGCATCCCTGGCCTATGGGAGTTATGAAACCCCAACGATGGAAATGTACCTACTGCGAGGACAAATTCAACCATGTGTATGTATTTGTTGGGAAAGGGAAAAAATATGCAGATTTTTGTAGGAAAATGCGTTCTTTATAACCGTCCTCCACCACATCTCTGAATAGCCGATCTATAGCCGCTGTAAATTTCCTTTTGCTCAAGGGCTTGTCGTAGGGGGGGATGAAGGGCGTGATCCCTTATATTTTGAATGATGGGGAAGCGATCGAAGACGGGGGTCGCCGTTCTAACATACCTTCTGCACGATATTTTTGTATGCCGGGGCGCGATCTGTGGACACCGCCTCTATCCTTGATGTCAATGCAAGCAACCTAGGATAATTCTCCTTTAGACCCTCTTCTACTTCTTTTTGACTCCTACTACCTTCGATAACAGCCAATACGACCCTTGAATCCTGATCGTAGATGATTGTGAAATACCTCTACCCCTTACGGGTTGATACATCATCCATACCAATACGTATAGGCCCGTTCCGTGATTCTGCATCCTCTAGGGCCCGATTCTCCAATCCCCTTTTCCTATCAGGAAAATGTATTTTAAAGTAATACCTGGTCCAAAGCACCGTCCCTTGGCACACAATAATGATCAGCAGCTTGAGCTGCTGTGAAAATTTCTGCCGTATATCCAAACTCATCTTCGAACTCCTTCGTGTGTTTTTTTCCTTCGTCCGATGATGGAATAAACGTGGGAGATTTTCCTTTCACGGTACTCACATTTCCACCGTTGCGGTTCTAGCTTTGACTCCTGAATCCATGGACCGCATCTTGGGTGAAGAAAAGGTCCGGGAGCTACCAAAATCTATGCTGACGAACTTTTGCCCTTGTTCGCGGAATTTTTCACAGGAACACCGGGTTTCGGATGAGGGTTTTTCGACCACTGATTTGAGTACAGATCGAATGGTTCTCATACCTCCATACTCGGATTTTATTTCCTCCAGGCTTATCAGTTCCACTTCATTGGTTAGAGGAGGGCGTGGTACATTCCTGGGTCCTCCTGATTCTGTAACCATTAGAGTTTGGAGACCCGATGTGTGGGATATTTTGTTTACGATTTGGGTACCATCCTGACTACAACGGCATGTAGCGGTATTTGTGTGGCCGTTATTGGCGGTGGCTGCCTATTATCAACGTCTGAATATATGCGCGACCCCTGATGTGACTGATTGGCTTCGGGTACCCCCTTTCCTTAGGGGCCAAGGATCTTCCCCGAGTACAGAAAAAATCGTTAACTGCCATAATGCCCCTCCATTGGCGGTGATAGCATAGGTACCTTATGCATTCGCATTGATCAAATTTTATATAAATAAAAAAATTGTTTGTGAGTGAATGTGTGAATGTGGAGGAATCAATGATAAAAAAGAGACATAGTAATCGATGAGTTGTCAAAGTTATTTAATAAAATTATGAAATTATTAAATAATTAAGCTTTTTGTGCGATAGTTAAGATTTAGCCTACTGGTTTTTGTACTCCAAACTATTTTATTATTTCACTCTAGACTCTATAGTTTGTCTATAGAGAGACCTGGATAAAGCTCCCTACAGACAGAAGTTTTTAAAGAAATATTTTTATTGATATTAGTATATTATTTTGTATTCTTTCTATTATTTTCTCTACTCTATGGATGGGAAGGTCTTAAATCCCATCTATGGTATGTAGGTAAACAGTTTTTACACTTACGCTCTCGCCAGCGTGGACTTATCCCCAACATTGTAGAGAGGTGAACAAATCAGTACAAGAGGAAGAGGTATCTCTGAACACGTGTTACGGACCGTTTTGCGCGCGTAGTAGCAGGAAAAATCTTATCATATAATTACATGTAATTAAATATATTTCGGGATGGAATATGTCTCTTTATACTAAATATAGAAAAGGAATTCTACATACCTGAGGAGTGATTCGTGGATCATGACATGATAAGAAGCCTAAAATTACCTTCTTGGAGTGTGATACCGTGTCTGGGACACAAACCCTCATACAAAAAATTTTCAATAAACTAAAAATATACAAGAAACCCCGTGGGAAACCACGGGGTTTCTTTGGTGTACTAATCAATACGTGATTGAACTTTCCAATTTTACGTTATAATCTTTTTTGTCCAAGTAGGAAAGTTGGGAATACACCTTTTATATAAAAACTGTATATTTTTGTCAAGAATATGGCAAATCTTTCTGCATATGTGGAGCCATTGACAGGGTCATGCATAAAGGAGACAAAATCGACGGTGACATTGGGATTTTGTTCCATGATTTTCATAGCAAGGGCAAGTTGTAGTCGTCTATCGTCGTACGACATATTATAAATTCTACCCGCACCCCTACCCAATTGGAAACGTTCTAGTGCGAATCCAGGATCCATATGCGAATAGAATGTAGGAATGGAATAGGGACGATAGGGAGAAGGAATTCTGTACGGGGAAATGTTTCCAGGTTGTGAAGTGGTATGGGGTGAATAGGGGTTATGCATGGAGGATTCCCTGTGATAGGGGTGATAAGATATCTCTGGATGATCACCAATGAAGGAATCTCGGGGCATAGAAAACAGGGAGCTAGCGCTAGCAACGCTGAGGGGTAGGAAGGAGCCCATGGTTGCCGCGGTTACCAAGCATATATTTTTAATATTATAATTTATTTTTATATTAATAATATTTTTCTCCCTAAAACTTATTCTATACCAATCGAATACCCAATCCCTAATCATCGGATCATCCAAATACAAGGGAACATGGGGGGCATGACCTGAATGGGGAAGGGAAAAGTAAAATGTTTCTCAACCTGACCTCCCTCCTAAGGGTATCTACCCGGAAGAAATCCCAGGCCCATACTATTATAACTTAGATTGATAGTATTCGACAACCCGAAATAGGATATAGAATGATTTGCTAATATGAATGTAAATAGGGAGTAAGTGTATAATAAATTGAATAATATAAAAGAAAAACCCCCTATTTGGGGATTCACTGGGACAATTCTCAGTAATAAATTTTCCATAACAGAATTCCCAAAAGTTATATACGGATACGAATATTTTCCAATTTTTCTGTTCTGTATAACTGAAGATAAAATAATAAGTTCACTGGTTTATAACATTCCTATAGAATTTAGGGTGTAGCCAGTTTCTAGACAGTTCCTCAATCATCATTCCTTGTGGACCCGATCACAATCTCCCCCTCACACACTTAGTGACAAATACTCCCATGTATGGGTTCTTTGGCATATGGGGAATATTTTACAGCCGCAGTATTTTTAGTTGGGTCCTTTGTAGCAGTATTTTTAGCTGAATACCTTGTGGCAGTATTTTTATCTGAATACCTTGTGGCAGTATTTTTATCTGAATACCTTGTAGCGGTATTTTGGGCTGGATCCTTTGCGGCATCATTCGTAGTATTTTTAGCCGGATCTTTTGTAGCATCATTCGTAGTATTTTTAGCCGGATCTTTTGTAGCATCATTCGTAGTATTTTTAGCCGAATCCTTTGCGGCATCATTCGTAGTATTTTTATCTGGATCCTTTGTGGCATCATTCGTAGTATTTTTAGCCGAATCCTTTGTAATATCCCCTGTGGATTTATTTTTTGGGTCTGTATCTCCTACACCCTTGAAAGACTCCCATTGATTGGACCCAGATGCCATCTTCATGGCTCGGTCCGCTTTCAACTGATTATCTTGGAAAGGTACGTTCACAGTTCCCCCGTCACTCAATTCCGTCCGGACATCCACGTACTTCCCGTCCTCGTTTACGTATGCTACTTTGAATTTTCCTCCTGAAAATTTCTCCGCTTCTTCTTTTATTTTTGAATCTATTTCCTGGGTCTGTTTCCAGGAACCTTGTCCTTGCTTATCTGCCGGTTTATCTGCTGATTTGTCTGCTGATTTATCTTCTGATTTGTCTGCTAATTTATCTGCTGGTTTATCTGCTGGTTTATCTGCTGGTTTATCTGCTGGTTTTAGTGGTTCTGTTTCTTTTGAATTATTTTTTTGCGGTTGATTTGATAATTGCGATTCTGAATTATTCTTCGAATTACTTTCCTCGGCTCCTGCCGGAGAAAAAGAGAAAAGAGAGAGCGAAAAGAGACTTGTTACAAGAGTAGAATAAAAGATTCTGTTATGATTTTTTTTCATAGCGGTGTTCCTCCTTTTATTTTTGTAATATTCTTAATTAAATATCAAGATATATATATCCTTCAACTTTGCCTGTCTTTATCTCCCCATAGATTGGAGCGGGGTGATATCTGATCTACATTTATTATATTATTATTTTTAAAATTTATAAACTATAAATTTATGGTTTTTGAAAGGATGATCCACGATAGGTCCTATTCCACTTCGCGTGTAGGGATTCAAAAGCAGACAGCATCCCGTTGTGGATGTGAATTCCTGAACAAGATTCCCAAAGATTTTCCCCCATCTTTGGAACCCCCCTCACAAGTTCATATGTAGAATATTTTTAAAATATTTTTATTGTAGTAAAAAAACGTATATTGGGGCTCCGATCCTATCTTCTTCTTTTTCCCAATTTACTAACTATTTTTCCTATCTTGATCCATTGAAAGTATGCGAGGTCGTTTACGCCCACCATGAAACAGGAGGAAGCAACATTCCCCATATATAAATTCATATTTAATGTATACAGAAACAATATATATAAATAAAAATAAACTATTTATAGTATTATATAAAATTTATTACAATGAAAACGTACCCCCTATTGTGAGCCACCTTCCAAGGATGACCAAGGCCTCGTGCACGAGGTTAGATCAACCCATAGTGGGCCAATGCAATCCTTGTAATAAAGACAAAACAAAGAAGCCGACTCATTTTGACGAGGACAGCAGAAGAAAAACTTTAATAGGAAACACTCACCACTTGGGGGGATTACTGAAATCCCAGAACGATACCCCCATAGTAGACGTATGAATTGGTAACACTATAGATATAAATGAGGAGGGGTTGTTTGCTCCCCCCCTCAGCACCCCAAAACACACGAATACGAAGTCTTATCCGCGTATACCAGTATGGCCAAACCCACCCGCCCCCCGCTTCGTTGGAGAAAGATTTTTTGTTTCCTCCCATTCGACCCTGGGAACGGACTGTATGACAAGCTGCGCAATCCTGTCCCCACGCTGAATCGTGTGGGGTTTTTCCCCGAAGTTGATCAATAGGACGGCGATCTCCCCCCGATAGTCTGCATCAATCGTTCCTGGTGTATTGAGGATCGTGATCCCGTAACGATACGCTAAGCCGCTACGTGGTCTAACCTGAGCCTCATAACCTGGAGGAATGGCTAGAGCAAAACCCGTAGCAATTCGTATTGATTTCTGTGGCTCCAGCGTATAGGGATGGGTTAAAGCCGCCGGTAAATCGAAACCACTAGCCTGTGCTGACATACGACATGGCATGGATAAATCCTCATTACCCTTCAGACGAATGATCTGTACCGTAATTTCCTCCAACGCTCATTCCTCCCTGCTCCCATTGTTAAGGGAAGCAACCCTGCTACATCCTCGCTCATTTTTCCAAGGGCGAATTGCTAGGAAAATATTGTATCAGGCAGCCCACCACCAGACTGCAGGCTGCAGAAAACAGGATTGCATCCCAAATGCAGCGTTACTCCCAAAAATTTTGATAATTTGTAGATTCTCTCCATTGCTTGCAATACTGTCCCCTGGGCATTTTCTGACTGATAATACTATTCACAACGAGACACCCAAGGGTATAATGGTCGGGATGATGATTTGATCAGGATGTTTTCTATTCATCGATCCCTGTTCTTTTCAATTCATAAATTTTCTATTTACTTTATGTTCCTCCAATCACATTCCAGCATACCTCGAACCAGGGAAATATAGGAATTACAGGCCCGTCTAGTAACCTCCACAACTTCAGTATGTTCTAGCGGTGGTGAACCGGGTTCCAACGCCGGATTACAAATACAGGAAATAGCGAATACACGCATTCCCACATGCCGAGCTGTAATCACCTCGGGTATGACCGACATACCAACGGCATCTGCCCCCATTATCCTGAACATTCGTACTTCCGCAGGTGTTTCATAATCAGGTCCTAAGCGTCCCGCATAAACCCCTTCCTCAAGATGGATCCCCCGTTCCTTGGCTACCTTACGCGCCAATTTTCTGATACTGGAATCATATGCAGCCGTCATATCCAGGAAACGCTCACCGAGCGAGGGGTCATGGGGCCCTACGAGGGGATTTTGCCCTATGAAATTGATATGGTCCGAAATCATCATCAATTGTCCGGCCCGAAATTTTTCATTTACCCCCCCCGTTGCATTGGTTACGAAGAGATACTGTGCTCCCAGTCTTTGTAGGGCTCGGATAGGTAGGGTAATGGTTGCCTGCGGATAGCCCTCATAGGTATGAAGACGACCTGCCAACACAGCCACATGTCGTCCTGCCAACTCTCCGAACAATAGGCGACCCGAATGACCTATAACCTGAGTGTTAGGGAAATGGGGTATGTCAGTATAGGGTATATCTACAACATTCTCTATGATTTGATCTAAGGAATTGAATCCGGAGCCCAAAATGAACACTACCTCTGGGGTAGAGCTAATTCTTTTCCGAATTGATTCTTCTATTTCCAATGTCTGTTGAGATATGCTCATAGGGAAAAACACCCTTTCTTTATCATCAGACACCCCTTCCATTCCCCACCAATGGTTGAAAGGGAGCGAGAGATGAATGGGTATAACAAAAAATATCGCAATTGAAGAATTCAAAGAAAATGAAAGACCCTATTGGGGCCAAACCAACCCAATCCTCGGAAACCATGATCCCCCAAAAGATTACGTAGGTTCCCGATTTTACCAAAACCTATCCCCAGGGTCAAGGAAGGTTAGTCACCAATTCAGGAATCTAAGAACAATCCCCGGTGGTTGCATCCCAAATTTGGTGTCCCCTGAAAAAGGTGATTTTAGGTTCCTTATCATTGCTCGCGCATCGCTCCCCTGGAGGTATTTTTTAACCAATAATATTTTTTTATGAATAATATAAATGGTAAAATACATGCTACAATAATACCCATGGGGAAACCTATTGGGAAATACCGAAGGACGGTTCAAGGGATTGTCTCGTCCCTATCTTCTCTTACCGTGCCCCCGACCCCATTCCGCATACCAAATCCGGGGGGATGGAAAAGATGAGATGGTGGCTTACTCCAATACGGAATATCTACCAGATGTCCAAGCTGCTGAACCTTTATTGCGCACCAGAGGGGGGCGCCCGGACTAAGCATTACTCTTAAAGGCCATTTTGGCCTGAAAGGAAAAAAGAACGGGAGAATCAGGTTATAGGAGATATAGAGTCCCGGGACAAACCTACACGTATTGGTCATGGATGATGTATGGTGCTGGTGCGCGAATTAAAAATCAGTTGATTTGGTTTTTTCTGGTATTAATTGTATTTAAAAATAGTATGTATTGATTGCTAATAGTAAATTAATTGATTCTGTATAATATGTATAGACGATTTTTAATGTAAATAATAAATTGAATAGTATGAATGATTTGGGCCGGATACAATGAAACGTAACGCTTATGGTTAGATTTCTACTATAACCATGGGAACTTGGTTTTTGAATCCATATTTGTGGAAAGGAATGCCCTATTGGGACCGTGCAATTTCTTGTGGGGAATGCCCTATCTATGAATCTAGTCTCACCTTTTCGTAAAGCAATTGAGTAACATAATAACATTTTGTTATGACACTGTTCCTGTTTTTGTATCCCAGGGGTATTTATCTTATTTCATATGAATTTTTATAAAATTTTTACTGTAGAGTAGGGCTGGCATCTCAGCCAACCCTCCCAAGGATAGGACCCGATACCCTTGTTTCGACATCGACTACGCCTTTCGATGCTTTCCTCCAATGGTTCGCTTTACTAATCTCCCTGATTCACACCTGACAGGATTCTTTCGTCCTGCCTTTTCCCAGAATGCTCACCACCATTGCTCTTTACAACAGCAGCACTGGGTGGTTTGAAACCTGCATACCACCTTGCCGGTTTCGGGGGGCCCCTCCCCCATCCCTCATAGAGCACGACACGACACACGGGTCCTTGCGCGGAAGACGAGCATTGTGTTGTAGTAAGATCCATCCTGTTTATGGTACGTACAAAAACAACAAAAAATCCGTAATGTTGACAACATTACGGATAAGACAGAACCTTGTTCCATTACCATGGACAAAGCGATCCGATCAACAAATAGGGCACGATCGCACACGATCTGCAGTGAAAAGGAATGAAGCATTATTATGTAAAAAGGGGATGACTCATGCCCCCTATCTCTGGTAGAATATTGATCACCCAAAGACAATAAACCCAGAGGAGGGAAAACATGGTGATATCCCTTTTTCGGTTGTAATCTCCCCCTGGTTGACTTTCTTGGGTTCCCCATCCTTCGGAAATCATATCATCGTAATGAATTATAACCATTGACATACATAATAAAAGTTAAAATTACACAATAATTTAAAAATTATGGTAAAACATAAAAAATTACTGTAAATGGCAACTATGTAAAAAAATGGAAGCCATACCCATACTCAGGGTAGTTTGGTTTTCCTGAAAATAAATGTAAGAATATTCTTTTTTTAGTGTGAAGATAGGGGATACATGGCAGGGATAGCGAATTCTCCCAGCCCCCATGCGGACACAGAGTGATTATCCATCCCACTAAGTTTCTTTGCCTGCTCTAAGTTGAAATTTTTATACACGGAATCAATCACCCTTTGGAATGAATCAAGGGTAGGATAACAGCTCACTCCATTCGTATAATGTCTGGCCTCTCTGTGATTTCTCTCTAAGGAACCCGTTGTACGATTCTGAACAGCATCCGCTAGGTCGTAATCGAGATACGTTGTCACATCATCAAAGGAAGCCCATAGACCTTCAACGAGCTTGGGCAACTTGGATTGATAGTCATCACTAAAGCGTATTAAGCCATGAAGGGCCTCTTTTTTGTCAAGAACATGAAAAATGTCTTGATAAATCCGGCTTCGGATGGGTTCCCACTTCACTTCTTTTTTTCTCGGTCTATCCTTTCTGAAGGCCTGGTAAAGATTCACCATTTTGTGGAATTGACACCCTTGAAAACCTGCTTCGGGATATACTTGGCTCAGCGGGCAGCATCCGGACGGGTGTGTGCATTTTTCGGAGGGGATTTTTAGTCCCACTTTTTTGCTTCCTTGGGTGACCTTTTCCTGTATTTTTTAAGAATAATTATATTATTAATTTGTATAGATAGAAAATTCGTTCCCGTCTTCCGACCTTCTTTGGGTCTCCGCTGTTCATAGCGGGTGGATGAACAGCGGAGACCCGCATTATGGTTGGGTGATTTATTAGGTATTCGTTCGTGATGGATTTCTTCCGCCCCAACGAAACCATAGAATTCATGACTAATGAATTGGGAACCATTATCTGTTCGTATTACAGGCTTGTTCTCCCCTTTTCCAACATATTTGTTTAGAGCCATCTGAACCCCTTTCACTACATTCCTTGATTTACAGGACAGATAGCTATCAGAGAAGACAATACTTCTGTCAAAAACATCTATGATGCTAAAAACTTGAACCATGGTATGATCCGCAAGTCGTTTATACTGAATATCCATCTCCCAAAGTTGGTTGGAAGCCGTTATTTTCCGTTCATAAGCTCTGTTGGCTGGTAGGGAGGATCGACGCTTTTTTCCCCGGTAGCGAAGGATTCCTGATTCCTTACAGAGTCGATGCATTTTCTTGTGATTGACAATTATACCCTCTTTTTTCCTAAGTTTGTATGCGGTTTTTCGATAACCACAAGCATCAAATTTATTTTCCGTTATTTGTGCTAACACAATATCCATGATTTTTTCATCACTTATCTTTCTCCCCTGCTTATCCAGGGCATATCCTGGAAATTTCCCCCTTTCTTTTATCTTCCTAGAATGCATTATACTAACCACTTCCTTCCCATTATCCTGCGGAGTGGCGGCTCTCTGATTCCTCCTCTGTCTCCAATAAACAGACTTCGACACGCAAACAATGTCTAGGGTTTTATTCTGTGAATACCCTTTCCCCATACAGCACTCTGCCACCTCAATCCGATTCTGGGGGCAGAGATTCTGCCTTTTTTACAAGGTCCTCCAGAATATTGATTCTGAGCTGATCCTCCTCCTTTTGTTTCTTCAACTGTTTCTTTAGCTGGTAGATCTGTTCCCTTAATTCGAGAACGGTTTTATGAGAAACATCCTGTTCACTCAGGGACACCTTCTTTGCATCATTCTCAGTTCTTTCCCAGAGATCCCCCTTCACCCCGTACTGCTTCACCCAACTCCTGACCGTTCTGGGGATGAGTCCGTGTTTACGGGCAATCTCGGACACGTTACCGTCATGTAAAGCTTCTCTAACTATTTTCTTCTTTAATTCCATGTTATAGCTATTTTTCTTCATTTTCCCCCCATCCTTTCCTTCAACCGACTGATTTCCAGTTCCTTACTACCTAAGAGTCTCTTTACATCATCAATCCCCTTCTGCAGAGACCGAAGGGATGGCGAATCCATCTGGCGGTGACCCCTCGGCGAAGAAAACGAACCAATCAACACGCCCTCTCTTTCCTCTTTAACTTTACCCCCATGGGGAACATGCCCCCGTTATGCCGCTCCAGGTCTATTATACCAGGGGGCCTAATAGGTTCCGGCAGTGGACGATAATATCATCCACATACCTCGCAAAACGTATATCGGGATGCTTTGCTTCTATCCATTGATCGAAAGCGTAGTGCAGGAACAGATTGGCCAGGAGGGGACTTATGACTCCACCTTGCGGCGTGCTCTTACTCCTTTTCTGGCTTGTCCCATCAGGTAATAGTACCGGTGCCTTGAGCCACCTCTTGCAATAGAGTAACGTTACTTTATCCGCCCCAACGTGCCAAGGGCCTTCAAAATGAGGTGATGCGGAATGTTGTCAAAGAAGAGCCCACTAGCCCACTATATCGAGGTCTATTTCCCAGTCGTACTCCCAACAGCGCTCCCGGGTTACGCGTGATGCCTGATGCGCTGATCTTTTGGGGCGCGACACCCATAGGAATCTCCATGAAAGTGGGGCTCTAGGAGAGGCTCAAGCCGATTCTTTATCACCGTCTGGGCTACCCGGTCTGCCACCACACCCTTGAAAACCTGCTTCGGGATATACTTGGCTCAGCGCCTTTCTGATTCCCTTATGACCATCAGCAATAAAAAGGGTATCAGGACCCATCCGTAAACCACGGTCGTAAACATTTTGGAAGGCTTCATACCAAGTTTCAGCTGTTTCGGGGGGACTTACCAAACTTGATAAAACCTCATCTGTTTTTACCCCTGATGTATTTTTCCTACTCGCTTTTATGACATAGACAGCTACTTTCCCGAATCCACGAACGGGTTTGTAGTAAGCATCCACCTTTACGGTCCTAATTTCATGCGGGTTTCTTATGGGTTCCTCATTGAATCCTCTATTCTCTTCCTTTAGATGTCCCATAAGTAATCTTGACACAGTGGAGCGTGAGATTTTTGATCGCAGAATGTCATTCGACAATTCGGATATTTTTTTTACGGACATACCAGCCTTACGCAAGGAGGAAAGAATATCTATACACGACTTCGTATATTTTTTGTAGGGTTTAGTAACCGCAGATCGGAAATGCCCTTTTCTTGGCTGGGGGTCATAGTAAACCACAATTCCTTTGCTGGTGCGTTTTTTACGTTTTTTATAACCATTTCGGGCTACTTCTGGGAAATCGGGACCCCTTTGGTGTTTCTCCCGGCCACCTAAAATTTGTTTTTTAAACTGATAATTGGCTATAAAAGTATAAGCCCTCCCCATGGAACAAGGATCCCATTCAGAATCTTCCTCGATCTCTTCCACTACATGGGGGATGGATTCCTGTAGCGATAATCCCTCCTGTTCGTAATGTTGTATACGTTCTTCCATCCTTTTTTCCATTCTGTCTATATCCAAGTCAATTGGAATCATAAAACCAACCTTTCCTATATTAAGTTTTTCATTTCAGAAACCAAACGGTTGTCCTCTATACATTTCCCCACTCTTGTCTTGTATTTCCCTTTTCTATCCCACCTAACCCCGTTGATCACCATGCATATCGGGGAGGATCCGGAAGGGATCATGGAACAGAGCTTTTGTCGAGTAGACCCGGCATCTCAGCCGAGTCCCTCACAGAACTACGTTTATAAATTTTCGTAATCACAAAAATATTCACACCTTTGATGAATAAAATATAAATCCTAGAATCATCAGAACTAAATATTATAATTAAAATTTTATATTATTTTCTATATGAGTACCATGCTTAAGACCATTTGCTTCCCCGTCTTAGACCTTTCTGACCCGTGATGGTTGGGGGGAAGGATTGTTGAGCGGGAGATCCTGGGAGGAGTCTTCTAATGACAGAAATTTTCTCCCAAAAGTTTTATACGCATTTTCTATGACCATAAAAGCCGAGGGATCTTCCCTTTCCACAAGAGTACGAAGGGCTGCCAATCCACTGGTTGGAACTACTGTGTAGAGGATGTCTTGTTTTTGATGGGTGTAGGATCCTTGCCCCTCTAGTAAGGTAGCGCTTATGGGGAGTTTACTGGCGTGTATCTTCTTTATGATGGAATGTGTTTGGGGTGAGATGATGGTTATAATGCGTGCAGAATCAAAATTCTCTAGAACCATTTTGATGACAAGGGTGTAAACGAACATGTAGGTGAGGGTATGGAGAAAATTCTTTATGCCTAGATAGTATAGGGTGCAAGAAAGAACAGAAGCGTCGAAAGCGAGGAGTGTCCAGTTCAGTGGGATACCTGTAAAGTGTTTTACAATTAGGGCTACGAGATCGGATCCCCCAGTATTGCCACCAATATGCAACACAATGCCTACACCGAGTCCCATTAGGGTGCCACCAAATAACACGGAAACCCATGGATCGTGAACATGCCATGCGGTGGCAAGTGTTAGGGGTTTCGTAAGGGCTAGTGCAAAGGA
Source organism: Pasteuria penetrans (assembly GCF_900538055.1). Classification (NCBI taxonomy): domain Bacteria; kingdom Bacillati; phylum Bacillota; class Bacilli; order Caryophanales; family Pasteuriaceae; genus Pasteuria; species Pasteuria penetrans. The sequence continues at coordinate 2,053,277 of NZ_UZAC03000001.1, read as the reverse complement.
GAGGATACCGACACCAAGTGAGGTGTGGAAGATGAGTCGATACCCTAGAAAAGGAATCCCGATGATTACCAGTGGGATATTGAGCCAGATTACGACGTCATCCAGATTGATGTTGGACATGTATTTCAACAGAACCGCGATTCCCGTGAAGCCGCCGTCACCAAAATGGGAAGGTATGACGAAAAAATTGAGGGTTGCGGCTATAACCAAACATCCAAGAAAAACGATGGATACATGAGAGAGGATTTTCGGCCAGGTTTGTGGTTGGAGCAGCTGTTGGAGGTCGTTGTTGAGGATTTTCCATTCTTTGGTTATATACCGTTTTATGGTTGGTTCGGATGTATTTCCAGCCATGGATTCCCGACCTTCTTCCTCCGAATGTATGTTTGTATAGTAACGAGAGGGGGTAGGTCATTACAATAGGATGGTTACTTAATGTCTAGTATAAATGCTGGCGATTTTTATATCAATACTTATAATTAGTATCATTTTAAAAATAGCAAGTACGCATTCCTTGCATTGGATAGTAATATTTGTATACATGGTGCTGGTGCGCGAATTAAAAATCAGTTGATTTGGTTTTTTCTGATATTAATTGTATTTAAAAATAGTATGCATTGATTGCTAATAGTAAATTAATTGATTCTGTATAATATGTATAGATAATTTTTTAAGAATGGACGAGAGGAGGTCGGAAGACGGGAACGGATTTTCTATCTATACAAATTAATAAGATAATTATGCTTAAAAAAATACAGGAAAAGGTCACCCAAGGAGGCAAAAAAGTGGGACTAAAAATCCCCTCCGAAAAATGCACACACCCGTCCGGATGCTGCCCATGACCCCTGCCCAATAAGATCTCATTCAAGGAGTGCAAACAAACTCCCCACAATACCCCTGTACTAAAGGAATAAGACATTGGGGATCAAAAAAATGAATCCCAACAACAATAGGGGGACCCAAATCCCCTCAGGAATCCCCCATGGTTCCGACTGAACAGGGAATCAATCACAATGATTATTTTTATTTATTCAGAAAAAGCAATCACCCATACAAGAAAAAACCTACCCGCTTCTTACCTATTCACCCAAGGCCGTTCGTAGAAAACTGGTTCCGTAGGGAGCCTTCACCCCCAGGGTCTCTGCCACTGTTGCTCCTATATCGGCTAAGGTTGTACGCGTGCCCAAATCATATCCCTGTGGATGAGCAGGTAAGTAGCACAGGACGGGAGCATATTCCCGTGTATGATCCGTTCCCTTGTAGGTGGGATCATTTCCATGATCTGCTGTAATCAGCAACAAATCTTGTGACCCCAATTGCTCCAGTATATTGGGTAGAAAATGATCAAATTCTTCCAAAGCAGCACCGTAACCCTTGGGATTACGCCTGTGGCCATAACGGGAATCAAAGTCAACCAAATTGATGAACAGAAGTCCCCCAGGTTCTTCTCGTAACAAAGTCAGGAGTTTTTCCATCCCATCTTGATTAGAACTTGTATGACAAATCCGGTCCAGACCCCGATTGCCATAAATATCGCCAATCTTACCTATTCCCACCACACGTATACCCTCCGTGTGCAATACATCTAGTACCGTGGGATCTGGGGGCATCAGGGAGAAATCGTGTCGTCTAGACGTTCTCACAAAGGAACCCGGGGTACCCACAAAGGGGCGGGCAATTACCCTTGCCACTGCATGGGGGCCTGTACGCGTTAGTTCACGTGCTACTTTACAAACCGCATAGAGCTCCTCCGGAGGGATAATTTCCTCGTGAGCCGCAATTTGCATACTACTCACGGCGGAGGTATAAAGGATGAGCTTGCCCGTACGCATATGCTCCTCCCCAAGTTCCTTCAAAATCGTCGTACCTGAGGCAGGGCGATTGCTGGAACGCAAAATGTACTTACCGGTCCTCTTCTCCAGTAGTTGGAGCATCTCCTCCGGAAATCCCTGGGGGTAGGTGGGAAATACATTCCGTGTCACCACACCCATCATCTCCCAGTGCCCCACCATGGTATCTGTATCCTTAGACTGAGTCGCCAAACGGCCGTAGGAGGCCCGCGGATGAACTACCCCCCCCACACCCGGAAAGGATGCGATACAACCCAACCCTAACTCTTCCAATGTCGGCAGAACCAAACCCTTGCAATACTCCGCCGTATGTAAGAGAGTGTGCGAACCTGCACTGTTGTGTAAATGTGCATCAGGTAGCTCCCCTATCCCTACGCTGTCTAATACAATGACAACTACTCTTTTCCAACCCATAGGTGATCCTATCCTCTCCCAATACCATTTATTGTACTTATGGTTATGCATTCATTCTACCATAAAAACACACCTATTGATGGAGCCATGACCTATTGTATCCATATAAGTATTATTCGCTACAGATAGGAGAGGGAAACTCATTATGATTCATGTACGCGCATGGTGTATTCCATAGAGAATGGAAACATCCATATATCATACGGGCAGGGCTGGTTCATTGAGATCTCAGCGTATCCCAATTGCTTACATCACGAAATCCGTCTACAAAAATATACCAGAACCATAAAAATACAGGACCTACTATACCCACCATCCTAAGGGGTATTCCCCCCATTCCTACAACCCCCCCCTTCCCTCCGTGATGCTACGGTAATACGTGAAGAACCTCGGCCCCCCTTAGGTCCCACAATGGGTAAGGGAAGGAGGGTATTCCGTGACGGTGCAGCGGATTCTTCCAGAATACCCCCTGTGGATGACAAATCCCCGCGATCTGACTCTGTGATCCCCTTCCCCTGACACGTGCTGCAAAATCCATGGAATGTCAACTGATGATCTACAATTTTAAAAAAATATGACTTTTCTATGTACTCCTCCACTGGACCGAGGAGATCATCCATAATTTCATCGACGCATCCACACTGAAGGCAGAGAAGGTGATGATGATGGTGTTCCGCATTTTCATCTTGAAATTCGTAACGTGTTACACCATCACCAAAATTGATTTTGTGGAGGATTTTCAGATCACTGAGCAATTCCAACGTACGATAAACGGTAGCCAAACCAATCTCCGGAGTTTTCTTTTTGACGAGCAGGTACACATCTTCTGCACTCAGATGTTCCTGTTGATTTTCTAACAATACCTGAACTGTTGCCTCACGTTGTGTAGTTAATTTGTAACGGTGTGCAGCAAGCCGCTGCTGAATCTTTTCCATCTGCTGCCCCATGCGACCTCCCCCCTGTTCACGCCCTCATTATAGGCGAGCAGGAAAATGAAAGTCAAACAAAATACCGTCCACCGCAATATATGATTTCTTAGACTGTAAATAGAAGCGACAACATCCATTCTATCAAATAGGGTGATAGAAAAACTTCCAAAGCCGCTGAACCCACCAGGACAACACTAAGAGCGAGGACAAACAATACAAAAATCATAAATTGAGGATAGAGATGGTTCCTCCGTTGTGACCACCATCGATACCGGAGAAAGTGTAGAGAGAAGGTCATACCTGCCGCTGTAATTAGTAACCATACCGGTGTACTCAGTAGGTTATGCGGAATCACGGACACAAGAGTTAAACCCAATCCATGCCATCCCAGTTGGTGCATTAAAAAACTCATGGTAAATCCTAAAGCCAATCCTTGTAAAAAGAGTATACCCAATAGAAAAGGAACACCCATGATGGATAAGCTGAGTAAACCCATGAGTCCCAGTTGCTGCCACCGTTCCACAACCACATGCTGAAAGATCGCTCCAGAATCTTGTATAGAGTTTCGTTTTATATCAGTAAAGAAATTAGATAAATAAGAAAATAATGTTTCCTGTCGATCCTCCTCCAGGGCAGAAACCAATACAATCCCAAAAACCAATCCTGTAAAAAACAATATGGTTACAAAAGGGTACAGAGACGTTTGCTGACGAAATGACTCATGCAAACGTATCCGCCAACGATCCCAAGCCAACTTGGCCCTCACAGGAGGTTTGATTACCAGTCCGGACCGCCGTTTGTGATCTCTACGCCATGTCCTTACCGTAACGATAAACTTATCCCCCTTCTCCTTCTCCTATGGGTTTCCTAGAGAATCTTATGGGTTGTACATTCCCCCCTCCTGTCCTGTATATATTAAGATATGATATGACCATAATTTATATATATATGAGTATTGACCCTATGGAGTATATTGTCGCCGGGGAAAGGAAAATCAAAACTGAATCAGTTTCGAGGGACAGGGGACAGGTTGAAAAGAAGCCCCTGGGGGTAACGAATTGCACGATGGTGCCGGCGATACAAAGGTTATGCAAACCCATGAACAAATAGCCCCCACAACATGATGGGGACCGAGGAAGATGGAAATCCTAATCTAATATACGAGATATTGTATAAAGAAAATAAAATAGATCCCAAATAATCCAAACTTACCGGTTACATCCCAAATTTGATGTTCCCCCCAAAAAGACGCCCCCAACGCGACGAAGTGACAGACACACCCTCCCCTCGTAGCGCGCGGTTCTTCGGCGGTCCCCCCCCGGTTTTGGGTTCACCACGGTCCAATATTCCAACGTCTTCCCTGTGGAGGTGCAAAGCAAGATCAATCCCCATTTTTTATATAGTAACTCCCACATTTTTCGGTGATATCCCTTTTTCGGTTGTAATTTCCCCCTGGTTGATTTTCTTGGGTCCACATCCTTCGGAAATCATATCATCGTAGTGAATTACAACCACTGACATACATAATAAGTTAAAATTACACAATGATTTAAAAATTATAATAAAACATAAAAAATTACTGTAAATGGTAATCATATAAAAAAGTGGACTGTATGTATAAGGAACTCAAAAATGGGAAGTATCTGTGCAGGATGAAAGGGTTCGTAAAAGACGCCCTGAAGAAAAAACACAGAGGGTTACTTCCCGAATCCAAGAGGCTACTCCTGGAAAAAATATTTCATCTTGCAGATTGGCATAAACTTGGGGAAGCCTACGAGTTTATAAAGGATGTTGGAAAATGGTATGACACCGATGATCCCACTTTTACCGAGGCTTACAATAATCTGCACGCCCTCATCGGGGGAGGATTACAGCACGACCACAAGAACATTAGAAAAGGTGCAGAGAGCCTACAGATAGGGCAACAGTCCATTACAAATTACCATCGGGGAGACAAGGCTACCCATGCTCTTATAGAGGGAAAGAAATGCGCCACCAAGCTTGACTTTCGCCAACGTTTTGGGGTTCGGATTTGGGGGAACTATGAGAACCTTGCTATCGTATGTCGCAATAGCCACCTAGAAAACGATCAGGGGGTAAATTACCGGAATGTTTCATAATATTAATATAGTGTTTAATACACATAAAATAAAAATTCATTCAATTATTTTATATACATAATAGAAAAAAGCGCATACTTTTGTTTCTATTTGTTTTATAAATTAATAGAGACAAATGTTCTTTGGCATGGGCTCGTGTACAACAAACAAAATAAACAAACTAATTATGGGGAAAAGTGGGCCCCACCTAATTCATCCTTGCAATCCAGAATTAGGCAAAAACCGCCCAAGGATATTCCAGGTCCGAAGTTTGGCCAAGATCCGAGTTTAGAAAGAAGCGCCCCCTTCCAAAAGCAGGGGCGTTTCTTTCTTTCCTGGATCAGTTGGTATCTCCTTTTGAATGAACCTCTGGCAATTCTTTCTCAGTGCTGATGGCTTCTAGCAAATAGTATCATACTTTGTATAAACGAAAAAACAATGGCAATAGCGCGGTACTCCAACTCATCCAGGCGATTAGGAGATAAGGGGAACGTAACCACCGCTCGCGAGGCTCATAGTAAAACCGACAATTACCATAGCAATGGACCAAACAATGGACCACCTTCGCGTGAAAGGAACCCGCGAGAAAGGAAAATGAATACCATTAAAATGAAACAATGAAGACAAAAAACCATATGAAAAAAATAAAAACGAAGCCAATCTCCAAACTTCCTCAGCATCCCAATCCCAACCCCCCCATTCCAACAGATCCTTTTTTGCCCATATTATTATGCCTCCTGCTACTATAGCTCCTATCATGGCCCCTGTTGCCGAGCGCTTTCTCCTAGTATCCAACGAAAAAACACATCTTTTAAAAACACAAACGAAAGAAAACAAGAATATAGTCAGTGTTCAAACCGTCCAAACCACAGTATCATGCCCCCTGCTATTATACAGCGATCACCCAGCATAACTATGAAGACCAGGAATCACAAGATTCACAAACAGGAGATTGAACAAAACAATACTGAGACCGGCAATGGACAACCATGCCGAACGAGTACCGTGCCACCCTCGCGAGAGACGGAAATGAAGATAGACACTATAAAACCCAAACGTAACCGCTGCCCAAACTTCCTTAGCATCCCAGCCCCAGAATCTACCCCAGGCCTGTTCTGCCCATATGGATGCAAAAAAAAGCGCACCTAGAGCGAAAATAGGAAGACCCATAACAATAGCACGGTACTCCAACTCATCTAGGCGATCTGGGGACAAATATTGAACACGGGAACGCAACACCAAGGATAGGGGCTTGCGTGCTACGAAACGAAGGATACCATATAGCACACCCCCGACTAACAAAGCCCATACAAAAGTATTGGCTTGGGAAACCCTATCTGCACCCCAAAAGCTAGGAACCTCAATCCAGATCCCGTGCCAGAAATCAGCAGAGGCATCTGTCAGTCCCCCTGAAGGTCCTAATAAGGCAGGGAACCTATAGGTGATGTCCTGCGCCTGACCATCCTCAGCTATGTATTCAAAATGGGCCTGATAACCTAATACTTTACCCACATAGAACATAAGAACAGATCCTATCCATGACAGACAACTCCACCAAAAAACCTCTAGATACCTAACCTTACGGGAACTAGACTGGGCGGGATCCAATGTACGCAACAAATACAAAACCCCAGCCATTGATCCCACAATAAAAGCTGCTGAACCCACACAGGCACTAGGAACATGAATCCAACGCCAATAGCTTTGCAACGCGGGAGGAAGGGGCATAATATCACGGGGCAGGGTAACAACGGCATAAGCCATAAAAGCTGTTACCAAAGCCATGACAATAGACCCCAGGGAAGCAGCTGCGGCAGGATAAACGCGTAAAAGGAACAACAGCAATAGGGTGATAGTCAAGCATAAAAATGAGAAAAATTCAAAAAGATTACTAATAGGAAAAGTTTCATTGACAATCCATCGGATTACCCAACTAGATATGTGTAAAAGCAGTCCAATGGAAAGGGAAACCACAGCCCAACGTTGCCAGGGTCTACGTTCTTCGTTCTTGTTTCCATTCGGACGAGGAGTCGCTGCACTTGATGTCGCCGCCGCAAAAAACATAATGGAAGTTGCCAGATAGAAAAAAAAAGCCGCCAATAACAGATTATCCATCCATTGTTCCATAGGGAATTTTCCCCCCTAATTTTCCCCACAGTGGTCCCCTGGCCTACTGAAAAAACCACCGTCCCGAACCACTATGATCCTTACCCAAACTCTAACTAAAAGAACGAACACCAATTTCCGTGACAATCACCTGCTTGCCTACCTATATAGCCCTACTCTCCCCCTTTCTCCACTTTTTTCCTTGTGATAGACCCACCCACTTTTAGAGGCAAGGCATTCAACTCCCGCTCCAATCCTATACCAAACTTGTTGGTATAGGCACCAAGGTACAACGTATCCCCCTTCAGCCGCAACCAGACCCGACGATGTTGGCCATAGGATCCCACAAAGAGACCTATCACACAAATCAACCCGCCCCCAAAAATAACGGGTAAGGACCGATCTATGTGAGCCACTATCGTAGAATTTCCCCAGTACCATTCTATACCATCAAAACGTAACTCATAGTTCCTCGGGGCACCAGGAAACAAATGCTCATTCAATTGTTGTGTATTCAAATTGAAACGGTATGCCAAACGTTCCCCCTCCCCAGCCTTGTGACCGGGTGCTAGCACCTCCCCTACAATACCGTTCGAATCAAGGAGGGACTGCAGGATCCTGAAACGAAACCCATCGTTCATGGGGTATTCCACCCCTGCCTTCACCTCACCTCCCTGAGATAGAGGAAAGGTACCCAAAACTGATCCATCCGATCGATTCCTCACCTGTAGACGTAAATCAGGAACTTTTCCTTGGTTTGGTTGAAGGAATAGTTTCAATTCCTTATACCGAAAGGGCTCATTAACCTCTATGTTCCCTTCCTTCAACGGACGGGAATCCAGCTGTGATGTTTCCGGATGAAAGGAGTACAGTACGAGACTTGTACGTATTCTCTTCGGGTTTCTTCCATCCCCATGATACTCCACGCGGAAATTTCCACCACTACCGATTGCATAGCGGGTACCGGGAATAGGAATGATTTCCCTTCCCCCCCTCGTAGGAAGAGAGATTGACTCATCCAAATACCAACCTGGCAATACGTGTAGGGCTACACCAAAAAAAAAGAGAATCAGACCCACATGATTGATATAAGGACCCCACCGACTCCAACGTCCTTTTTCTGCTAATAAGGCCCCCCCTTCGCGGCGAACACGATACCGCAAACGTCGCAAAGCCTCCCCCAAGGTCGCCAATCTTGTTTCCCCATCGGTTACTACCTCACAATGGGTATACTTTTGCAACTGTAAAAATAGAACACTCTTGCTGACGCTCTGCTTATGTAGGGCCCGGTAAAGGGGTACCACCCTGTCCAGACTGCAAACGATCAACGACAAACAGATCAACGACAAAAGAACGAGAAACCACCACTGAACGTATACGTCCGTTAATCCTAACTTGTAAAACAAACGACCTATAAAACCATATTCACTGCTGTAGGCAGCGAACTTCATTTTCTCCCTCACTGCCTCAGAGGAGATAGGTATAGAAAAAGAATCCTCCCTCGGCAAGAAGGAACCCAGCCCCGCTGCTAACGCCGTAACCGAAATCAAAAGAATAGCCGTCCGTACAGAGGAAAGCCAGGACCAGATCCTATCCACCCAAGAGCAAGAAAAGGATTGGGAACGACGTGATACACCCTCGTAACGCATGGCGGCAGAAAATTTGTGCAATTCTTCGGTCTCGGCGCTCAGAGGATGACCACAGGACTCACACAAAAGGGTTCCCGGTGGGTTTGCGTGTCCACAACTACATTTAGCCCATTCTCGCAAAATAGTAACACCCCCACCACAATCACCCATCCCTCTCTTCCATTGTAGCATATCTATGAACTCAGTCCAGTAAACCCTTCAACCAACGGATTTCTAGGTCCGTCAATTCTCGATATCGACCCACACCCAAGCCTCTAGCCCGTAGAAAACCGATTTGAACCCGCATGAGTTTGAGTACAGGATGCCCAATGGCCGTACACATACGCCGAATCTGTCGTTTACGACCCTCATAGAGGGTTAGTCTGAGGCAAATCCCTGTAGAATCCACAGAGTGAACAAAAACATCAGCCGGTGCCGTTTTCCCGTCCTCCAGCCAAATTCCCTGGGCAAGACGACGCAGAGCAGCCCTCGCGGGCGGGTGGGATACGGTTACATGATAGACTTTGGGACAGCGATAACGGGGATGCAAAATTCGTTGTGTTAGCGCCCCATCGTTGCTCATCAACAAAAGACCTTCCGTGTCCACATCTAGACGTCCGACCGGGTACAATCGTTCCTGGAGGGAGGAAAAAAAATCAGCCACCGTTGGCCTACCCTGAGGATCGTGTAGGGTGGTAATGACTCCCTTGGGTTTATAAAATAGTAGGGTACGAAGACCCTGGGGCTCTATCCTCTTTCCCCGCACCGTAATCACGTCACGAAGGGAATCGGCACACATACCCTGTTGACAAACCACCCGTCCATTGACTTTCACACAACCTGTAGCAATCAAATGTTCACAAGTACGACGTGATCCGCAACCACATCGCGCCATGATCTTTTGTAGTCTCCCCTTCATGGAGAAATCCACCTTCGATCCCTATGAGTCTGGCAACCGTCACAGTATATCGTAAACGTTAGTGTAAAAACAAAACTACGCCTCCCATCCATATCTACTGGACTCATGTCTGTGGGAGTAAAAAATGACGTGGCTGGAACAGTGGCTTTGGCCGTCATCCTTACCCTGCACCAGCATCATCACAGAATAAAATAAAGGAAGACGTACCTTAGATTCCTTGATGTCCGAAATATCTAAATCCTAACAGGGTGGATAGCTCTATCCCGCCATCTGCAAACTAAAATGGGGGGTTTCTTTCCGTACACCATTCTCCTACATGATACACACCCAGTAGTCCTTCGAAAAGCCCTGATGCAAATTCCCACCCATCGAAAAATCCCCTTGCCCCTTTTCCACTACCACTGGGCTCATTGATTACCGTACTACGGTATACTGGAGTGGAGCAATCCTTACCATCCCAATGATCGCACACACCCAGACTGCTCCTCTCACAATCCTAATCCCGCCCGGGTATAGATAACATTGAGTAACCCTCTGGATCTACAAGCGGGAAATTAGAAGGAAGAAAGGAAACCCCATCCTTTCGAATCAACCTTGGGGGGAGAAAAAATCGGGCTGCTTACACTTTGGGAGGATCTACAACTCCATCATAGTATAGTAAATGACACAGTATATGTACATTCTATTTATACAAATATATTGTACAACATGTGAACTTCAACAAACCCATATTTTGTATAGCGACACCTATGGACGTAATGGACGTATAATGAGAAGGGGATGTTTGCACCCCTCGTCATATACATCCCCATTCATAGCACCATCGTTTGGGGGAAATGAGATATCGGATCATCGAAGGGTTGGGGAACTATGGAATCTAGATTCCTGTGCTCCTTCGTTTCTTCCCCCAAGGGGGTAAGGAGAAGATAAAATGGGGGAAACCCCATGGGGAGATTAGAAATGGATCGAGAAACTGGGAATTCTAGCCCTGCGGGAACAATGGGAATCTTTTCCCGAGTACCCCCCATCAGTCTTCTATGGTGGTATATCCCATAGGATAGGAAAGGGAAAATAGTAAGTTTCTCACCGTCATAACCCCAAATATTATAATATGAAAACTACGTCCAACGTTTCTTGGGAAATTCTGCACGGTAAATGGTAGATTGCCGGGGCGGATCAACCTGAGGGGATGACTGTGAGGGGGGTTCTTCATGAAAAGATGAACCCTTGGGAAAGGACTGTGAGGGCATAATAGGTTTTACAAAAGAGGTCATCATCTTCTTGGGAGTATCCTTTTGAGAAGTATTCCCTTCTCTTATGGCATCCTCCGATACCGTCGGGGACGGGGAAACGGATGAGGGTGTAGATGAGGAAGAGGACCCCGCTGGTGTTTTCATACTTTCCTTGAGTTCATTGACCTCATCTTGCAGATTCCGCATTTCCTGATTCAATCTCTCATAATCGTCCCGCAAAACCTTAACGGTTGCTACCATGGTATTGGAAATACCCCTACTATGGGGAGCGATTCGATTATGAAGAGTGGCTTCCTTTTTCCAACGATATAATAGCTGTACGGGTAGATTATTCTCACGGGCCACCTGTGCAACATTTCCTACACGCAATGTTTCCTTAATAATTCGCTGCTTGAGCTCTGTTGAATATTGTTTCCTTTTCAAGTAAGTATCCTCCATGAATTATAATTAGTGATACGTCTGTTGAAAAAAATTTATATTCCTAACTGGGTTAACAGTAACTTAATAGGAATAAAAACCCTCATATGATGATTTTAAACCTTATAAACAAAAACGTCTATACTTATAGTCACATTTTCGCATTTATATAATATTTTGAATTATTAACTAATTATTAAGCTAAATATTTTTACTTAGTTAAAAATATTTAATGAATTATCAAGTACAACCTGGTGCTAATCATGACTTGCATTGGGTTCTCTCTAGCAACAGGGTATACAAATAGAGTAGGATAGAATATCCTCGTCGATGCGAGGCGGTGGCAACATGGGTGGGATCAATTGACTGCTTCCACAGAGGAAGGACCACAAAGCCGGCCATCTTTTCCTGCCAACGGAAGAAAACATGAAACCAATGGGATAATTCCTCCCCCAAGGATACATTGGTACTCAATACCTGATGAGGAATAGGTACTCTATTCCGGGAAAAGGATAGAACCACACTTTGCAACCCTGTTTCCCATTCTCCCATATTTTGTACCCTACATATTCCATTGCAAGAGTGCCAAAACTGGGGGTGCTTCCCAGCATATTGCATCATCCGTTGTACAACAGGTTCCTCATGGGATCGTTGAACAATGAATTTTTGTCCACTGTTTTGTAGAAACATGCGATTTTCTTCGCTGCCTAACCTATGATTACCTACCCATATGCATTGTTTCAACCATGTCAATCCAGACCCATCCCCCCGACTTTCATAAAGATCCCTCCAGACCCTCTGGCCGCGAAGGGCAACATTCTTGATCCAGGTATTGGGTTGATCCACCGCTTCCTGCGTTTCACCGTACCACAATCCATCTTGATGGCAAATCCAGGTATGATATAGGGATATACCATCCCTACGTTTAGGCCGTACGGTAGCCCAGCGTACCTTTTCCCCTACACTCGTACGCTTTTTTCCTTTTTGGCCCCAACGCTTGGAAGAAGAATGTTGGGGGGGACGCCATGCATTCGATGTATTCCATTGTAACAACATATGTTGCTGATGAAGTACATAAAGAAAAGGTGATAAGGGAGGGGAGGACTTCAGGGCTAAACTGATACTGGCTATTTTCCTATATAATGAGGTATTATTGATATTCCCTATGTCCCTGATATAGGGGTGGGCATCGCTATACCAGTCCCCGCTCCTTTCTTGCATTATTTCTGTGAGGGAAACAAGGGAATCAATAGTAGAAAGAGGGTCGTCCCTGATACCATCCTCTCCTCCTATGGGGGAATCCTGAAAAAACAAATTCAACCAATAAGCAAGTGCTCCCCAGGATTGGGGGTGTTCCCTCTCGAAACACCTCAACAGCAGGCTGGAGAAAATTCCTGTCTTCCCTTGCACCCACAATCCCCTCCTTAATTTTCATGCCCCTGTTCAGAACGAATCAATCAGCGGGATTTTCCCCGACACGGGTTTCTGAATACCCCCCTTGCACACAGGAAATTGACTATTGGGATTCTTGTATAGGACAGGTAAAATAAAGGAAACGAGGATGACCAGAGTTGTCATCTGAAAATTTCATAAAGTGAGGAATTACTTCATGTTAGCGATAAACAGGATAGCTTCGGCTGCTACAGAGGCGACCCATGGTGCAACTGGGGTCCTCGGGGAACAGGGTTCCCCCTTTTTGATGGTCGGCGCTATTGTCATTTTTTTGGTTACTTACGCAGTAATGATCACGGAAAAATTTGATCGGGCCATGTTAGCCCTCGCAGGGGCCTCCTGTATGGTACTTACAGGCATTCTAGACTTCGATAAGGCCCTATCTCAATTCATTGACTGGAAAACCATTGTTCTCATTATTGGTATGATGATCCTCGTTCGTATCACACAAAAAAGCGGTGTATTCGAGTCCATTGCGTGGTCCCTGGCACGATATGCCAAGGGAGAACCGCGCTACTTATTGGTTTTATTAGGTTTTTTCACAGCCGTTGCTTCCGCCTTTTTGGATAATGTCACCACAGTTTTGCTCGTTGTACCCGTAACCCTTTCACTGACGAAAATGCTTCGTATTTCCCCCATACCCTTTCTTCTCACAGAAATCATCACCTCTAACATCGGGGGAACCGCTACCCTCATCGGGGATCCCCCTAATATTATGATTGGTCAGAATAATGCCCATCTCACTTTTAACTCCTTTCTTTTCCATCTGGGGCCCATTGCCCTACTCATATTGTGTGTGATCATGGGACTCCTCTATTTCCTTTACCGCAAAAAATTGCAGGTGGAACCAGAGAGACGGCAAGAGATCATGAAATTGCAACCTAAGGATGCCATCCGTAATTCTAAGTTGTTGTTCCGATCCCTAACCATACTGATACTAACCCTCTTAGGTTTCTTTTCCCACACCGTTACCCACATCGATCCTGCCGTATTTGCCATCACGGGTGCAACCATTTTAATGCTTTGGACCGTGGAACCCCACAGAAGAACGGAAAAGATTCTAGCAGATATCGAATGGGGTACTGTTTTCTTTTTTGTGGGTTTATTCTCACTTGTGGGCGGGTTACAAGAAATGGGAATTATCAAAGATCTAGCCAGATATGCTCTTGATTTCACGGGCGGGGATACAGCCCTCACAGCGTCCCTTTTACTGTGGATCTCGGGTATTACATCAGCCACCATTGATAATATCCCTTTCGTTAGCACCCTCATACCACTCATAAAGGAGATAGCCGGTCACCTCCATATTTCACCATCCGATCCAGTTTTTGATCGTGTCTGGTGGTCCCTCGCCCTGGGGGCCTGTTTAGGGGGAAATGGTTCCCTCATTGGGGCCTCCGCCAATGTCATTGTGGCCCAGATGGCGGAAAGAGAAGGTCATAAAGTCAGTTACATGAAGTTCCTATGGATAGGGCTACCCGTCACGGTGTTGTCACTCCTATTAGCACACATCTACCTATATCTACGATATATCCTATAAATTTTTCCATACGAAAACACACCTCCGTTTTCCTCTCCACGTTCCGGAATAACGAGGTGTGTTTTTGATTGTTGATTACGGAATCCCTGTATGGAATCCCTGTAATGAAGGAAAACTGGGACGTCATTGGCTCGCAGCGGCAGGGGGACAGGGTTGGTTCTGACGAACCAAACGATCATGTTCCGCTAATGTGGAGCCAAAGCTATGCAGACCCGAGGAATCACAACGCAATACATAGAACAGAAAATTGTGTTCCTCTGGTGATAGGGCACTCTGGACGGCCTGGATCTCAGGATTACCAATGGGCCCGGGAGGCAGACCCGCTCTTTTATAGGTGTTATAGGGATCGTCGGAATTTTTTTCGCGAGATCGCATAGCTGTGATGAATTCACCACGAACCCGAAAGGGATAAAGATTGGCGGCGTCAATGGATAGATATCTATATTTCCCAGCCTGTCGAAGCCGATTGAGGATAACCCCAGCAATCCTAGGATATTCAGCAATGATTTTACCCTCCCCTTGAACCAGGGAGGCAATGGTGATCAGTTCATTCAAATCAAAATTATTATTATTGGATGAGGAATATAGATATTCCTTAAGATGGAGACCTTCCCAGTATTCCACTTGGAACTTCTTCAACATATCGTCTACCAATTGTGTTTCCGAGGAGGGGGTCCTTGGGAAGGATAATGGATAGGTGGCGGGCACCAAAAACCCCTCGAGTTGGTATTTTTTTCCCTTTACATAGCCGATATAGGACTCGAATTCATAGAAAGGCCGACGATCCCGTAGGGCCCTCAGGAATTGTTTGGGATCATAGCCATGCCTCTCCAAACTCATAGCAATATCCATCACATTGGAACCCTCAGGAACAATAAGCTTGTGCACCGAAGTTCTCCCTTTTTCCAGCTTGTCCATAACATCCCACAATTGCTCATCCGGCCAAATAGCATAGGTACCAGCCTGGATAGAAACCCGTTTTCGGTCCACTATCTGATCGGGGAGCAGACGGAGAAAGGCAACGTAGGAATAGAAAGCAAACCTATCCCGTATCACACCGACGTCTTCTAATATCTCACCCACTTTTTTCGTTGACGTCTTAGGGAGAATTTGTAAGTATACGATCCGAGAACGCGTATCCGATCCTAATCCGTAATAGAAAAAAAAACTTCCCAACAGTAACCAACTCACGAGAAGGGCCATGATCCACCTAGTACGACGGGTAGTGTGTTTCCTCCTGTACATATTGCCCTACCTCACTCCTATGCATAATTCCCCCATTTCCCCCTTTTTGAAGGATCGTTCATGTGGTCTTTGGGTTACCGTAACAACTATCCTATGTATCTATCATCCTATAGAAGAAAAACTTTTTTGGCTTGTCCATGTTCTACCCCTTTTCCCTATCCAGATTCCCCGCCCCCCTGGACATATTCTGAGGGGTTAGGAGTGGTTCTGTTGCAAAAACAATTGAAACATTTCCTCAATAATATCCCACTCCTTGGTGTCTTCGATAAAAAAGAGCACCAAACGATCCCCTTCCTCACGATAACGAAAGGCATAGACATCTTGCTCGTCGGACTCCTTTTCTTCAGCAGTTGGTTCCAAAGGGGAAACCATCATATATCTGTTTCCCGTGTCTTCCTGCACAAAAGCAAATAGTACCTCAAATCCCTCCTCCTTACCTTCCCGATTAGGAATGAGCACATGATCACCTATCGCTTCCTCATCAACCCTATTGTTTTTCATCTCGCCCACCCCCACTGTTTTGATTTGCATGCCCCCTCTGGGCATCGAGATATCCTTGTAGAAACCACACGGCAGCTAAACGATCCGTAAGTCCACGGCGATCACGACGACTTACATTACCTTGAATTAAAACGCGTTCCACCGCCCGTGTCGAACATCGTTCATCCCACAAATCAACCGGACATTGATATCGGATTGCCAAACGCTGTGCTAGACGGCGGTAGGATCTTGCTCTGTCTCCCTCGGAGCCATCCAATTGAATAGGCAAGCCTACAATAATTTTTTCCACTTCCCCCTGATATGCCTGCATAATCTTGTCTAACTTCTCATACCATCCTGCTACCCGGGAAAGAGTGGTGATCGCCTGGGCTGTTAGACGGAGGGAATCACTCATGGCCACACCAATTCTCTGATCCCCCAGATCTAACCCCATAACGCGGGAGGTCTTTTCGATTTGCAAATGGTCACCCCTTGGTTGAATCGCTGCCATTTTCTGACTTCCTTGATGTAAGACCTGTACTGGTATTGACAATTCCCGGATAATACTGCAATAACTCCTCCAACAATTTATCCCGTTCTACTTTGCTAATCCAGGCGCGTGCATCATTCTTCCGAGGAATGTAGGCTAATTCACCGGTCAACAAATAACCCACCATTTGCGTCATGGCATCATAGTTGCTATCCTCTTCCAGCACCTGATACACATGGCGTAATACCTCCCCAGGACTCACTTCCCTCTCTCCGAAAAATCGAAAACGTTTGGTTTCATCCATGGTGCTCCTCCCTTCTCTATTGCTATGCCTTCCCTGCAAAAGGAATCACCCCCTATGAATCCTTTCTACTTTTTGTTCCCCCCTAACATAAAATGACAATACAGAGGGATAGAAGCTATTCCCTCCCCTCATTTCCACGGTACTTCTCCAACCAGAAAGCTACGTAATTCAAGGCATCCGGCAAACGATCAACACTCTTTCCACCACCACGTGCCATATGGGGTTTACCCCCTCCACGACCGTCACACCGTTGTGCTACATCCCGCAACAGGTGATCCGCACGAATACCCCTCTCAACCCATTCTTCGGACACAGAGGCCAGTAACTGTACACGATGACCCGTAACATTACCTAGCACGATCACACCCGAAACATGTTCGCGTAAACGGTCCAGGAGAAAGAGGAATTGTTCTTCATCTACCTGTTTTTCTAACTGCACGGCGAGTAGAGGTAAATCACCGAGGAAACGTGTTTTTTTCAATACACGGGGAATAACCTGATATTCTAGCTGCTCCTTTTTCATACGTCGGACCTGAATTTCCAATTGCCCCATGCGCTCTTTCCAGGCGAGCAGTTGTTGTTCCGCTCCCCCTGGACAGGTCTGCAAATGCTTCTCCAGAGAACGTAATTCCCGCCGGGCGCGGAACAGTTGCAGCCGGGCCTCGTGTCCCGTCACGGCCTCTATACGTCGTATGCCAGCACCAATTCCAGCCTCCCCCACCAGTAGGAAGGAACCTAAGGAAGCGGTTCTCCCCACATGTGTACCACCACAGAGTTCCAGATTATCCGTTCCGATCTGAACAACACGCACCTTTTTCCCATAGGTTTCGCCAAAGAGGGCCATTGCACCATGGCGTTTGGCTTCCTCTAGGGTGTCTGTAAAGGTTTGCACAGGTAAATCCGCATCAATCACTGCATTGATATGATCCTCAATCCGTTGCTGTTCTTCCCTGGTGAGCGGACCCGGATGGGGGAAATCAAATCGCAACCGATCAGGATTCACATCAGAACCAGCCTGTGTGGCATGGGGGCCTAAAATTTCCCGCAAGGCACGATGAAGAAGGTGGGTGGCTGTGTGGTTACGAGAAACGTCACGACGTCGTGTGGCATCCACTGTGGCCTGGACGGATCCCCCTTCCCGTAAACAACCCTTCTGCACTTGTACGTGGTGCTGATATTCCCCTTGTTCACCCTTTAGCACCCGCACCACACGTGCCTTACCCTTCGTTCCGATCAACCAACCCTGATCAAAGACTTGCCCTCCCCCCTGTGCATAAAGGGGCGTAGCGTCCAAAACAACCACACCCTCCTCCATAATGGAGAGTTGTGATACAGGTTCCCCCCCCTTCCAAAGGGCCAGGATCCGCGACGTGTAGTTCATACTAGTATAACCTACAAAACGACTAGCTGGTATACCCCCCTTAGGGTTAGAAATCTTCTGAACCTGGATACCTGATGGGGTTTGCCCCCGAGCCGTACGCGCTCGCTCCTGCTGTTTTGCCATGGCTTTGGAAAAACCCTCTTCATCCACACGCAAACCATGTTCTCGTAGGACATCAACAGTGACATCCAGTGGAAGGCCATAAGTGTCGTAGAGGCAGAAAGCATCCTCTCCCGATAACGTATGCTGACCACGCTTGCGCAGTGTCTCTATCAAAAGGGTAAGCCGCCCCAAACTTTCTCTCAATGTGTTGTGAAACCTTTCCTCTTCACCCGTAATGATATCACCAATCCAGGATTCCCTTTCCGTAAGCATGGGATAGGAAGTTCGTAAGGTAGCAATCACAACAGGAACCAAATCACGCAAAAAAGCACGCTCTACCCCTAGGGAACGACCGTAACGAACTGCGCGACGCAGCAAACGGCGGAGCACATAACCACGGCCTTCGGCAGAGGGTAGAACTCCATCGGCCATGGCCACAGTCAGGGTACGGATGTGGTCGGAAATGACGCGAATCGAACGGTTCACAGATTCCTCCTCACCGTACCGCACCCGTGCGATTGTAGCCATGGCCGTTATGATGGGGGTAAAACGGTCCGTTTCGTACGTTGTTTTCACCCCCTGTACTATGGCAGCCATACGCTCCAATCCCATTCCCGTATCAATATTCTTACGAGGCAATGGTATGTAACTACCATCCTGAAGGTGATTATATTGGGAAAACACCAAATTCCATACTTCAAGAAAACGATCGCCATCCGTATCTGGCCCCTCTTGATCCCCCCATTCAGGACCACGGTCATAGAAAATTTCTGTATTAGGACCACTTGGACCCACGCCTAAATCCCAAAAATTTTCCTTAACGCGATAAATCCTCTTACTGGCCACACCTACCCCTTTCCAAAATTCATAAGCCTCGTGATCCTCTGGATGAACAGTTACATGGAGTCTTTCCTTTGGTAAATCCAATCCATGCTGCGTTGATGTGAGAAAATCCCAAGCCCACTCGATTGCTTCCTTTTTGAAGTAATCCCCAATGGAAAAATTGCCCATCATTTCAAAAAAAGTATGATGTCGAGCAGTAAAACCCACATTTTCAATATCATTGGTACGGAGGGACTTCTGCACACCGACTATACGTGGATGGGGAGGCGTTTCCCTCCCATCAAAGTAAGGCTTCAAGGCGGCCACGCCACTGTTGATCCAGAGTAAACTGGCATCATCCTTCGGTACAAGGGATGCGCTGGGGTGTATTCGATGATCACGCTCTGAGAAAAACCTTAGAAAACGTCGACAAAGAACATCCGTTTGCAAAACCCGACCCCCCCATCTCTTGATTCCCCTACCGGCACTCTTCAGTGACTGCCACAGAGAAAACACACGGAAAAGGAGCTCCCTCAAACCAACATAGGGGAACCCACAAAAAACAACGCGGAGTGCCCATCCTAATCCACCCACCCCTACTATAAACACAGACCAAGTCCATCCTAGGCATTCATTATAAGCCGGATCTTTCCATCAATGCAATAATAAGACATCAGCCCTCGGAATCTATTATGCCTCAAAAGGGGGTGAGGTAGGCACACGCCTATTGCGGGCGCGATGGTGGATCAAATGGCCTACGATCACTTTACTCATGGCGGTAAAGGGGATAGCTAGGAGCAAACCCATAATCCCCGCGATCTCCCCGCCTAAGAGGAGAACGAAAATGACTGTGAGGGGGTGCAAATCTAGGGTTCGTCCTATGATATGGGGCGATAGGAGATTACCTTCCACAACCTGGATCAACAAATTAACGATGCAAACGGGAACCAACAATTGAGGAGCCAGCAACAGGGAAACAATGAGGGCAGGTAATGCCCCAATGAAGGGCCCAAAGTAGGGAATGACATTCGTAATGCCTACAAGGGCGGAAAGCAGGAGTGGGTAGGGAAGACCGATCAGAACGTAACCAAGATAGGTGGCAATGAAAACGAGCATACAAATGAGAAACTGGCCCCGTATGTACTGACCTAGCACACAATCAAGGTCTCGGAGAATCTGTAGGCCCGTCCTACGCCAATCTACAGGCAGGGCACGTAAAAAATACCGCTGGATCAAACGAGCATCTTTGAGCATGTAGAAGGAAAGAAAAGGGATAATGAGGACCATGAACAACTTATCCACTACATCGGTTATGCGATTGATCATACCCTCTACCCAGCGGGTGAGGGATGTCTGCATGTGACCATTGAAATTATTGATGCCATCCCAAACCACACGGGGAAGGATTTTTTTGCCATGGTTTTGAAAGGATTGTAAAAAATCCTGTAAACGGAGATTCCAATTGGGGAATTGTCGCAGAAGTTCCTCAAGTTGGAATTCCAGTGTAGGTAACGTGAGCATAAAAAGCACAACAAGAAAGCAAATCAGGCATGCATACACAGTTAGAATGGCCATTGTGTGGGGTATGCCCCACCCACGAAACCACGCGATAGCCGGATGCAAAAAATAAGCAACGAGGGCTGCAAGGAGAAAGGGTTTTAGCACGGTTCGACTGATCGACCAAATACCATAGAGATAAGGGGTCAGTTGGGACCAACAAATGATGAGTAGGGAGAATAAAAGGGCCCCTGCAGAGAGGCGAAACATTTTCGAATGGAGCCACTGCACCGTTATCACCCTTTCTTCACCATTCGGCCTTCCCCGGGTTGACGCACGAAGATTTGTACTTAGGGTACGAGGGGGGAATGGTTTTTATGCTCGTACACCCTGGTACGGGGAATAGGGGGGATAGTTGCAGAAAAGGGGATTCCAATATTCGGAAACATGAATCCATTGCAGCAGGAAGCTTGCCTTGGGATGGGAGTGAGGGGTATATGGATAACTACCACCTTCACGAGATGGACAGATGAGAAAATAATACAAAATGATCTTCAGATATGGGATTTGAAAAACCTGCGTACCCGGGTAATTGTCCCTAAATGGCAGAAAAGTAATTTCCTCACGGGTTCTCTGCAGGTAAATCTAATGCTATCATGGTCCTAGTATCTGTTAAAAATAATTATTTTATATATAATTAAAATGTATACTATAAAATTGCAATCAATCGAGTGTTGCGTCTGTTTTGCGGCTACTCATATTAAATTTTTATAATAAACAAAATTATAAGAGGTTCTGAAAATCTTGGTGGGTTACCTACCAAGGACCCCCGTTCGGAACCAAAATGAATTTCCTTAGCGATAAGGATCAGAATCAGGATCAACGGATCCAACATCCGACACCACTAGAATAGGAACGGCTGCATCTTAGATAGGAGAATGATAAAAATGGTAAAAGGCAGCGGGGAAGAACCGCTGCCTTTTAGGTATCCCAAGTTTTTGCCTTCCAACCCTCATTGATCTTCTCAATCGTCTTCAATATTTATAATTTTTTTATCGTATGAAACGGCATCTATCGTATGAAACGGCAAAGGTTTTTGGTAAAACCACAACCCCTGGATCCTCTATTACAGCATGCCCTGGCAAAATTAATCCACCACTGTTTAGATCCGAGATCATAACTCCCACCTTTACACCGCGACCAAATCATACGGGAAGCTATAATGGAAACCAGCCCACCTAAAACCCAGGTGAGCATATTTTTTCTTGTCCAACCCCCCATTGCACTATGGTTTGTGATCCCATTCGTTCTCCCGCTCGTCACACTGTTGGTCATGTTGTTCATTTTCCTCATCCCCCTGGTGATTCGAATGGGCCCAGAACGTTCATCTACTGTCATTTCCATAGAACAGCACCAACATGATGGGTTTCCCACCACTCTGCTGGGAATGTTTCGGTTTTGGACCGTGTTTTGGACCGTGTTTTGGTTTGAAATCGCAACCTTTACCCTTGTTACTCTTACCACATCGCGACCAGAGCATACGAACAGCCGCAACGGAAGCCAACCCGCCCAGAACCCAGGTGAACAAGTTTAATTTCCCCACGTTGCCCAGTGCATTGCCGTTGGCTATACCACTCAACATGTTGTTTGTCGTGATCTTCATTTTTCCATCCCCTTGAGGGTTCGGGTGGTCTGGAAGGATACTGTTTACAAAGATCCAGGGCACATAATTTTTGCAATACAAGGGACAACAACACGGGATCCAAAGGAATGAAATTCATCCACCCTAACCCATCACAAATGGGTAGAATCGCCTCCCACCGCACTCTCTGGGAATAGGTCATTGAGCAAACTAAGACTACCGTCTTCTTCCACTTGATAAACAGAGGAAATTCGATCATTTTCAGTAGTCATTTCGATAAAGCAGTGCCAACAGTACAACTGATTGGTTCCTACCTTGCCAAGATCGTGTGAATTACAATTAGGACAACGCAACACATTCCTTCCCTTCCTCCAGCGTGCACCATTGGAAGTGGAGCCTGAAACGGCGCAGGGGTATCCGTTCTTACCCCGACCCAGTTGTCCATTGAACCCCCAGGCCTGCCGATTATGAGATCCCGGGTACACGCATCGAAATATCCACCTCCCCGTCACCACTAGTATGGGGAAGCACGGATTGCACATACAAAAAACCTCTTACCACATGGATGCTATGATCTGCTGCGCTAATCGATCATAACGAATTACATTTTCTTGCCGATTTATTCCTGTCCTAAAGGCAGACAATTCTCCGCATATTACTAATGTATTCTTACTTCTTGTAATCCCCGTGTACAGAAGATTGCGTTGCAACATACAACCATGAAACGCCAGCACAGGAAGAATGACTACTGAGAATTCCGAACCCTGCGCTTTATGTACAGAGCAGGCGTAAGCCAGAGTCAACTGGTTCAACTCGTTTCGCAAGTAGGGAACCTGCAAACCATCCTCAAAGGTGATCTGCACAACCGGTTCGTCCCGCACGGCCTCCTCATCCACATAACTAACGAAACCCATTTCCCCGTTACAAACGGGATGTTTGTTATGATTGACAAGTTGCAGTACCTTGTCCTTTCGGCGTAACACCAAACCTTCGGATACCGTAATTTCGCCCTTATCAGCGTCCTTCGGGTTCAAAGCAGCCTGGAGATCACGGTTCAGATGATCAATTCCGGCGATCCCCTTGTACATAGGGGCCAATACTTGAACATCGTGTAGTGTGTGTCCTTTACGAATGGCACGGGTTACCACACGAACCACCAACTCGGCCACCTGATTGCCACTACAGGGGAAAAAATAACAATCACTTTGCCCCGTCAATGCATTGAGGTTGAGCTTGCCCTTTTGCATATCAGCAGCCAATTGAACAATGGAGGATCCCTCTTGCTGACGGAAAATGGTTTCCAAGGTCACTCGGGGAATGGTGGCAATTTGTATCAGCTGTTGCAATACATTTCCCGGACCCACAGGCGGTAATTGGTGGGAATCGCCTACCAGAAGCACCCTCATCCCCTCAGGGATACTGACAAAGAGACGATATGCAAGGCTAATATCCAACATGGAAACTTCATCAACGATGAGAAAGTCTCCCTCTAGTGGCTTCTCAGCACTATATTGGAAAGTTTGCCCGCCCCGCCAACCAAGTAAACTATGGATAGTTGTTGTCTTCATTCCAGTGGATTCCTGTAGACGCTTAGCAGCCCGTCCTGTGGGGGCTGCTAACAGAATGCGAACATCTTTGCTTCCCGTGTGTTTAGGTAGTATGGTGGTTAAAAGATGACAAACAGAACGCAGCACGGTGGTTTTTCCGGTCCCTGGTCCCCCTAACAGGAGGGATAAAGGTTCCACACAGGCCATCCGTAGGGACTCCCTCTGCGCAGGGGCATAGGAAATTCCACTTTCCCCCTCAGCCTCTTCCAGAAGGGAATTCCATAGTTCCTTGGGGGGAAGATCTTCTGATGGTTCGCGCGTCAGCATAACCTGGATACGGGTGGCTAATTCCAAGCTGGCACGATAGAGATGGGGCAAATGATATCGCTTCCCCTCCACAATCACGCGACGCTGACTCCATAGGCCGGACAGGAGCGAAAAACGAACATCCGGGGGAAAATATTGTCGAAAGGAAGAACTCCCTAGGATTTGTTGGACAGATACGAGTAAATCCTCCTCTGGTAAAAAAACGTGCCCTTGTTCCTGCGATTTTCTCTTTAAGGACCATAGAACGGCTGCTTCAAATCGAAAGGGTGAATGTGGCGGGATCCCGCATTGGGAGGCAATATCGTCCGCCTTTACAAAACCAATTCCCTCGACATCCTCTATGAGACGATAGGGATTATTTCGAATGAGATTTTCTGCTTCCTCCCCATATTTTTCAAATATCTTCGCAACAAAGAGCGAGCTAAGGCCAAGGCCATGTAAAAAAAGAAGTATGTTTTGTTGAGAGTGTTCCTTTTCCAATACTGTGACCAATTGTTCAGCCCGGATCCGTGGTAAGCTGGGTATCTTTTCTAGGACCTTGGGATCCTGTAGAATCAGTTCCAGGGCCTGGTTTCCCAACTCCTCCACAATACGCGATGCCGTTCGCAAACCAATTCCCGGGAAGCGTGGACTACATAAATACTCGATCACAGCCTGTTGCGTTTGAGGCAGGGAGCGTAAAATTTTATTAGCATGGTAACGAACACCATAACGCGGATGCTCCGTTAGCATACCATAGCAGATGTAAACTTGTTCACGTTCCGGTCGCACCAAACTACCCACGACCACAATACGATTTTGGTCGATGACAGGTTTTGCCTCTTCTACGAAGAGTTTAAATACACTATAGTGAGTCGCTTCGTCATGGTAAAGAACAGCAACCAGTGTACCACGGATGAAATCCTCTGATGTATTTCCATGGGTGGTTGATCTGGTCATTCCCCCCTCCCCCCCATTACTACTCCCACTGTAAAACAACCGTAGCCACGTATCCAGAATCCCTATGGGGATGCGGAATGATATACACGAACCACCTTTTGTGCCGCAACCGATACCTCCTGTAATGTCGTTGATGGGCCAAAGCTAAACCGAAGAGCAGAAGAAATACGTTCCGCGGGTAAATCCATCGCTGTGAGTACATGGGATGGTTTCCATGCCCCCGCTGAACAGGCGGATCCCGTCGAACAGGAAACTCCCTCCAAATCTAAACGGATGAAGAATGAAGGTGCAGATTGATTGGCCAGGCTGAGGTTGAGAATATGGGGAAGTGTAAGATCAGGGTCACCATTTTCTTGAAAGGACACCCCTCCCTCACGTAATAGAGCCAAAAATCTTTCCCTCAGGGCTATCAAATGCCTCCGATGGACCGTTCTACGGGTGACGGCGTATTGGAGGGCATGGGCGAGACCAACAATACCTGATGTGTTTTCTGTGCCTGCTCGTTTTCCCTGTTCCTGATGCCCACCAAGAAGCTGCGGGGAGGCCGTGAGGGTAGGGGGAAGAAGTAGGGCCCCTGTTCCAGCCGGTCCCCCTATCTTATGACCCGCTAGCGTAAAAATGGTATTGGGATAATGGGAGGCTACTATAGGGACCAATCCCACAGCCTGAACAGCGTCTGTATGCAACCCTATGTCCCTCTTCTGTAGGAGGTTAGCAATCTCCCTCAGCGGTTGCAGAACCCCCGTCTCGTTATTGACGTAATGGAGGGAAACAAAACCTGTAGTGGGCAACAGTGCCTCTTCCAGGACCTTCAGGGAAATCTCCCCCCGCGGGGATAACGACAATCGGGTGACAGAGAGTCCCTGAGTTTCTAGCTTCTCCATAAGTCTAAGAACGGAGACATGTTCTGCACGGGAAACGATACAATGGTTCCTCTCCATTTGCTTCGCCATAGTAGCCAGACTTAGCAGGGCAAGATGATTAGCCTCCGTACCGCTACTCACAAAAGTTACTGCCTCTGGCTGTGTCCCCATGGCCTTTGCCAGGGAGAAACGGGCTTGTTCCAGAGCATTACGCATCTTTCTCCCAAAATGATGTGGACTGGAAGGATTACCCCAGGTTGTTGTAAGATAGGGTAACATTGCCTCAAGGACCCCTGGTGCTAAGGATGTCCCCGCTGCATGATCCAAGTAAATGGGGTGATTCGTAAACGGTGGCCCTTTCTTCCCTGGACCCTGGGTAGTGATTTCTAAGTTCACTAGTACCTTCCCCTTATTGTAATTGGTTCGCCTTCTCCCACCACACCATCTCCCTGAATCACCCATCCTGGGGTCATTGTAATCATCCTGTCCCCAAAAGCGCAATGAAAAATTTGGATGTGGCCCGCGTTCACAAAAAAATCATAAATTATAAATATTGCAAATAAAAATAATATTTTGGTATTTTGACTATTGAATATGATTTTATATCATATTTTCAACATCGCGTACCAGAAATTACACTATTTTCTGTTTTTTTGACCCCACCTCGCGTCCATCCTTGCCCCGTAGGAACCGGTGGGGTTCAATGAATCCAGGTCTACGAAATTTCAACGGGTACAGAACCAGAAGACCCTAGAGGGGGTCCTATTTTTATGATTAATAATAATATACTTATCCTAATTATTAATGATAGTATCCCGTTGTAGGTACAAATTCTTTGGATAAGATTTTCAGATAAAGGATCTCCCCTGTCTCTAGGACTTCTATCGTGTATTGATATTTGAAATATTTTTATTTTATTAAAATAAAAATATATATTTGGGACCTGACCCTGTGTTCCCAGTGTTCCCATTTTTTACATAATTACTAAACTATGGATCCTAATCTCGATTGGGTCAAAAAGGGAATGAACCGGCTTCCAATATGGGACTCCTTCCTATTATAACTCTGGGTTGGGGGGCTTCTGTACGTTCTCTGTTGTTCTATGAAAGTCACTGTCCTTTGCATTCTCCGTTGCTCGCACATCATTATCGTTCGTATTGCCCCTCCCTGCCGGGGTTGGTGCATGCTCGTCGCCGTACGCACTATCTTCTACAGGTCCCTCTGTGCTTGCGTTAGATTGGCCAATGAGCTCTCTATTTCCGGTGGGGAGGGGGACGCCACCCGAACAACCCGCAACTGGACCCTCTAATAAACAATAGAAATAGGAGGGGTTCCCCAGCCATTCCAACAATCTCCATGATGGTGCCCAAGGGTTATTCCGACCAGACGTTAGATCTCCTGATACCCATCCGGGTGGTTGCGGTAATGCCCCATGTCCTGGGGAGCTGGTTCCCACGTTTGAAGGATGAACCGGACCAGATATCGTATTCCCTGGTATCCATCCGGGTAGTTGTGGTGATGCTCCATATCCTAGAGAACTCGTTCTCATATTTATCTGTTTCTCCCGTTCTGCAAATTGCTCCAAGAGATTCCTATTCTCCAAGAAATTCCTATTCTCTTCATCCATATGTTCTGGCTGCTGTTGCCCTCGTTGCTGATTCCCCTGTTGTGTTCCAGAAGTCGATGGATTGGGATCCAATTCCAGATGACCACTATGCCCTGCTGGTTGTTGTTGGGACCAGCTGTATGGTTGTATACCGGAGGTCGATGGATTGGGATCCAATCCCCGTTGAGCACCGTGCCCCCCCGGCTGTTGTTGTGGTCGTCCTTTCACACTATTCCATTGAAAAATATCCTCCATAAGACGCCCTATACCTCTATAATTATCCGGATCCCATACCCATGACCTTCTTAAGTCCCGTCCCACCAGTTCACCTAGCTGTCCCCGTTCCTCTGATGAAAGCAATCTTAAATACCCTTCCCGAATATCCTTAGATAGAAATTCCAAAAAATCATGCCGCGCGGAAACCGATAACCTAAGCAGAAACTCTCTCCTTTCCCCACGCGATAGTCCACTTGCAAACTCCTTTATCCAACGCGCATACTCCCTCAGTTTCTGCCCTTGCTGCTGCCCCCCTGATCCTGATGATTGTGATGTCCATCCATATCCTTGGGAACTCGTTCCTGCTTGGGTACTATGTAACCCATCACCTTGCTGCTGCCCCCCTGATCCTGATGATTGTGATGTCCATCCATGTCCCTGGGAACTCGTTCCTGCTTGGGTACTATGTAACCCATCACCTTGCTGCTCCCCTTGATAAGCCTCAGCCCTAGCAATTTGCTCTCTCTGAATGGCCTGAGCCATCTGATCCCGTTCATTGGCCTCTCCCTGCCTCTCTTGCTCATTGGAAGCAACAACCAAAGAAGATGCCATGAACAACAAACTCCCATACACCATGGGAATGCTGCAACCCATCCATAAGCGAAATAGGACCAATTTCCTAGCCATTCCCTTTTCTGTTCTAAACATGTTCATTCTGAAAATCTCCTTTCAAACCCTCTCCTGCAGAACCACATGGAATACTCTCGCATTATTAGGTCCCTATACCTTCCTTCTATATACCGGATATATACCGGATCCATCTGTAGTCCCTTTGCATGCCATTGATGGAGCTCCTTGTACTTCTTTTCAGCCCACCAAAACAAAACATCTGTATAAAGCTTTTCTCAGTTGCGAGGGATCAAAAAGGCGCTATAGTAATCCATCCAGCCTCTCCATATGAAATTGGACCTTTTTGTCACCTCGGACAGTTCCCTATCTGGACTCACGTGTCTCCCTATTTCCTTCCCCTACTTAGCAATCTTCTTCCTTTAGTACACACGCCCCCATGAGTTTTAATTTTTGTATTCTTCATGAGTATTGATTAGAAAATACCCCCGGGGAATGATTCACGGGCAGGAATAAAGAACCTACACTTGCCTATTTTGGGGATGATACCGCATGGGGAATGCAACCGTGGGCCCGTGTACCATCAACTGAATAAACAAACTAAATTATTTAGGAAGAAAAGTAGACTCAATTATCCCTGAAGCAAGGGCTACCCAACGACATTCCCAACCCGGAGTTGGGCTAAAAGCCAGCTTTTGCATAGAATTCATTTCCAAAAATATCATTCTAACATATCTCGCAAACCTATACGGGTAACCCAAATATTATCAATCAAACGTGTGTTACCTACCCATAGGGCCGCCAAACAAACTAAAGGACGTACAAATAAATCCCTGGGTATCTCCAATCCTGGATAAGTACGTAGAGCCACGTATTCCACAGTAAACGAGGGTAATTCCTTCAGACTAGAATTCATCAGCACGAACCGACAGAAATCCTCCACATCCTTCACAGTATGCGAATCAGAACGCGCTAGAAATCCCCCCTTATCGAAAACATTCACCATCGCCCATTTCAAAGAACGATAAAAACAGAAAACCAACCTCCTCTCTTCCGTGGTGAGATAACGGTTTCGTGAACTAAGAGCTAAACCGTCCTTCATTCGTACCGTCGGAATCCCCCTCACACGAAGAGGCAAATGAAGATCCTCCACCATTTGTTCTATCACAGCCATCTGCTGTGCATCCTTTCGTCCCAGATAAAGGGAATGGGGCTGAACCAGTTGACACAACATAAAAACCACAGTGGCCACCCCATCAAAATGACCGGGACGACTGTCACCACATAAACCCTCTGAAATGCGATCCACAACAACACGTGTGGCATGGGAATCCCTGTACAATTCCTCAGCTGAGGGGGCGAAGAAGAGATCCACATCCTCTGCACGAGCCTGTTCCTGATCCCTAACCAAATTCCGCGGATAACGATCAAAATCTTCATTCTCACCAAACTGCAAGGGATTGACAAACACAGATAAAACAACACGATCGTTTTCACGACGAGCTTGATTCAACAGAAACCGGTGACCTCGATGTAGCGCACCCATAGTAGGAACAAAACCCACCTTCACGCCCTTGGCCCAAGATCGTCTACATGTATGAAAATCAGAAACAGAAGTACACACTTTCACTAGGACAACCCTCCACAATAACATGGGTACACCTTCGGGAAAGGGACCACTGGAATCAAGCCGAACCCTTAGGGGAAGCAACCGTAGATCGATTCCCCTCCCCTATGTAAAGTTGAAACCCACCCCCATTTCATCCTGCCCCCTCACCATTTCCTAAGTTCCATCCTTGTCTGTGGCAGCAGAGGCCTCCCGGGTAACAGTAATAGGAAAGGTATGCTTCGCTGCAGGAAAACGGCCCGCCTTCACATCTTCCACATACAAACGAATACCTTCCTCCATAGCTTGACCGATATGGGCATAGGTCCTCACAAAGGAGGGGACACACCCCATTGTCATTCCTAACAAGTCATGCAAAACAAGGACTTGGCCATGACAATAGCGGCCCGAACCAATTCCTATCACTGGAATTGGGCTTTGCTCCGCAATCCGCTTTGCTAAGGATTCTGGAACACACTCAAGCACAAGAGCAAATACCCCGGCCTTCGCTAGGGAGGATGCCTCCTTCAACAAACGATCGGCGGAATCCTCCTCCCTCCCCACAACACAATAGCCCCCCAGGCAATGAACTGTTTGCGGTAACAGACCAATGTGCCCCATTGTAGGAATACCCGCCTTCACAATACACGAAATCTTATGAACAATCTCTGAACTCCCTCCCTCAATCTTAACAGCCACTGCACCAGCATCCTGCAATAGGGGACCTATACAGTCAAGAAGCCTGTCCAATGAAAAATGGGCGACCAAAAAGGGAACATCCGCCACTACCAAGGCCCGCCGGCTCCCACGTACAACCGCCCTCGTGTGGTGGAGAATCATTTCTATAGTTACGGGGACCGTTGTCTCATAACCCAATACGACAGACCCCACGCTATCCCCTACGAGGAGAATATCAACCCCTGCCCTCTCCGCCCAGTACGCTGTAGGCGCATCATAGGCAGTAACCATCGCTAACGGTTCCCGCCGTTCATACATACGTGTCAAAGTACGCACCGTTATCCTACCTGCTGAAACCTCAACCATAACTTTCCCCCCCCGCGAGGGAATACAGATCCCTCTCCAAATTGGACAGGAGTTGCAAGAAGAGTACCCGACGAGAACAACCTTTCCCGTTCATCTCGGACAAAGAGGTTGCCCGCGTGGACAAGGGCGAAGGAAAATCTTTCTCAGGTGTATTTACATTGATCCCAATCCCTACAATCGCCCACTGATCCCTGACTTCCACCAAGATGCCTGCCACCTTTTTTCCCGCTAGGGTAACATCATTGGGAAATACCACATCCGGGGATTTCCCTATACAGGTTCCAATCGTCGCAGAAACTATACGGGACACCCGATAGGGAAGGGGTTGTGCCCCGGTCGTCAGGCACCCCCGGGGTAAACAAAAGCTGAAGGAAAGGGAAGTTTGCGGAAACGTATGCCATATTCTACCATGTTGCCCCCTCCCAGAAATCTGGCGATCCGCTGTTACAACAAGCCCCTCCCCCTGTCCCCGTTTCGCCCGCCGGAAAACTTCATCTTGCGTGGAGGTAGTTACACTGTAATGGAAATAATTCCTACCCAACCAACGGGTTGAGAGACGGGACAAAACAGCGAACCCTGCAAGATCCCTATCCTCATCAGATGGAATGATCACGAGACAAACGCTCCCCTTTCCAAAATAGACGTTCCGGGTCATTAGGTAAATGTCCAAGGGCCACCTCTTCAAAGAGTTGTTGCAAAACGGATCGAACCCAGGGTCCCGGCTCCTTCCCGATTCTCTGAAGTAGCTCCCCCCCAGTCACACGGAGTTGGCGGATCGTATGAATATGAAGTTCATCCCACCAGAGGGGAACCCGACGCACATCCTCCCGTGTAAGTCTACCTAAATGATAAGCAAACAAGGCTACACGCTGTACCGACTCCAACCCCTCTTTGAGCAACCACATCTTCACATGAACGGGTTCCCAGGGCTGTACCCGTTCGGAGAGATGATAACAAGTACCAATTCGGGCACGCTTGATATTGGATAGTTTCAGTGCGCGTAAACGGGAAGCCACCTGCTCCGCCGTGGTACAAAAACAGGCCAACAAAATGCACCAGCGCACATCAACATCTTGCACCCTATCCAGCAGGGGAATGAGATCCACATCCGTCTCCGGCCAATGGGCAAAAGGAAGAAGGGCCGAGGTAAGACCACACCGAAAGAGGATTCTAACCCCCCCTGCCGGCCTGGTAGCTTTCCACATCTTTTCTATTTCGGCTACCGTACGCTCTACCGCCAGATGACGGCAAAGATTACGCAAAGCCAGCATCGCCTGTTCCGCCACAGGGTCCACTGTCACACCCAGCTGGGTCACGAATCGGGCTGCTCGGACCATCCGCAGGGCGTCTTCGCGGAAACGATCACTAGCTGGGCCCACGGTACGCAACCGCAAACGCCGCAAGTCCTCCTGTCCACCAAAATAATCATAGAGGTTACCGCGCCTGTCCATAGCCATAGCATTGATGGTAAAATCGCGCCGCGAGAGATCATCTGCGAGGGAGGTAACAAAAGTGACCTGACTGGGGCGTCGACGATCCAAATACTTTGCTTCCGTACGAAAGGTTGTCACTTCAATGAAGGTATCATCTACGCACACAGTTACTGTACCATGTTGGATACCTGTAGGGATACTGTGAGGGAAACAGGAGAGGACCTCATTCGGTAAAGCAGAGGTGGCAATGTCATAATCCAGTGGGACCTTATGACTCAGTATATCACGTACACATCCACCTACCAGATACGCCAAAAACGACCGTTTTTCCAGAACGGCCAGAACTTGAAAGGCAGCGGCCCGCCTTCTATCCATTGGCTCAACCACCCCGCCCCCTGTATCATTTTTTATATCCCCCTCCGTCCTATCTGCCCATAATTACGTACGATGAAACGTTGAAAATCAATTAGGTAAAATCCAATAGGTTTTCCAATCCGTAGACCATCCCCTGTATCCTCATCACCTTCAAAACAGCCAGGCGAATACCAGGCATGAAAGCCTCCCGGTTCCAACAGTCATGGCGAATGGTCATCATCTCCCCTGATCGGGCAAAAAGACATTTCTGATGAGCTACCAGGGATGGCAAACGAACACTATGTAAACGGAAATTTTGATAAGCTGCTCCACGCACGGATGCCCACTTCCCCCGTTGTTCCCCTCCCCCCTGTTGTGTGGAAATCTCAGGACGATGATGGAGAATCAATTCTGATGTTTTGATAGCCGTTCCAGAGGGCGCATCTCGTTTACGATCATGATGGGATTCGATGATTTCTATATGAGGCATATATTGTGCAATGTGGGCAGAAAAAATCATCATGAGAACAGCACCTATGGAAAAATTAGGTGCAACAATACAACCCACCCTATGAAGAAGACAAAGCTTTCGCAGCTCCGTCAGGACCTTTTGATCCAATCCTGTTGTCCCCACAACAGGTCTGACTCTGGCCCTGAGGGCCAGTTCGATATGCCTTTGGACAACCTGAGGAGAGGTAAAATCGATGAGAACATCACAAGCGGTTGCCTGTAAAGTCTTCTCTACGCTATCAAGAAAAATAAGACCAGAGGAAGGCCCCGCAACATCATCAATCACAGAGCCCAGGGTACAACCCGCCTTTGTACGGGATACAACGGCCACCAATTTCCACATAGGCTCACGATCTACCAAATGAACTACCTTGCGACCCATCTGACCACTAGCACCCGCTATGGCTATCCTTATAACGATTCCTATCACCCCCGCTATATCCCACACCTGCCCCGAAGAAACAAAGAAACCCGCCCGCTTGAAAATCCCCTTACGAGGATCATCGACGCGGACCATGAAATTCTGTTAGGGGGAGAACAATAATTTTTCTAACCCATACACCATGTTCTTCAAGTGAACCACTTTCTCCACTGCCAACTTAACACCAGGCATGAAAGCCTCACGATTCAACGCATCGTGACGAATGGTTAGCAATTGTCCTGCCCCTGAACAAAGAACCTCATGATGGCTGAAGAGACCGGGTAAACGCACGCTATGAATACGAAAACCATGTGTGGAACCACCACGGGCACCTGGAAGAATTTCCTTCTCCTCTGGATGGCCCTGCTCTAGAGCCGGTCGGCGGCTGGCGATCATTTCGGATGTCTTAATCGCTGTGCCTGAGGGAGCATCCAACTTTTGATCATGGTGTGCCTCAATGATTTCCACGTGGGGGAGATAACGGGAGGCCTGCGCAGCAAAATTCATCATCAGAACGGCACCAATCGCAAAATTGGGGGCGATGACACAACCTACTCGACGCTGCTCACAATAGTCAGCCCACCGGTCTGCAAGGGCTTCATTCAAACCGGATGTCCCAATCACCGGCCTTACACCGGCCTCAAGGGCCAGTTCGATATGCTTCTGCACCACCCCAGGATGGGTAAAATCAACCAGGACATCGGCAGAGGATAATGCATCCTGTACACTTGCGACGAAAACCATCGATGGGGGACCAGCACCTATCGTCCTATGAACCAATTGGCCTGCCTGCGAAGGGGATACCGCTGCGACTAACTCAAAATTGGGCTCGCGGTCGATGAGACGCACCACCTCACGCCCCATCCAACCATGGGCACCTGCCACGGCAATTCGGATTGTCATAACAATCACCACCCTGTTTCTATTGTGAAGAACGCTCTATTTTATGTGATTGTCAGCAAATTATTTTTTATAACTACAAAAATTGCGCCTAGGGTAGCTCACTGGTACGGCGTGTCCAACGCTGCGAGTCGCGAACACGGTATTTTGTCATGACCTCTCGATAAGCTTGTTCCAGGTCCACTCCCAGGACGTTAGCAAAACAAATCACAACGAAAAGAATATCTGCTAGCTCTTCGGCAGGGGATCCTACTGGCTCTTCAGGCTTTTTCTTTTTGGGACCAAACTGGTGATTGATCTCACGCGCAAATTCCCCTACTTCCTCGGTCAGCCGTGCTAGCAGAGCCAGGGGAGGGAAGTATCCCTCCTTATACTGCTGTAGAAACTGATCTACTTCCCTTTGGAAGGAAGATAATGTGGATGTTGATGAATCCTTCACAGTTGAATCCATATTTTCTCTCCTAGTTGAATCAAAATTGATAATCAGGGAACACCCCGAAAATTTTCCTCATCCCTTACGATAGATTCCCTCCATCGTAACGAATTCCTGCAAACAGAGCAAACGGGGACGGTCAGATCTTTCTGTACGGAACCTCCATACGTCAAAAAACCCGCTCCAGTAAGGAGAAGGGTTTTATTTGTTTAAAAATGTTAATTGGGAATCCAACCCGAACCCTTGTATCTATCTTTCTCTATACCTTTCAGGCCTCATTGGGTATGATTTAATATATATTCATAGATGCATTTATATTGTTATTTTTATTTGATAATTATGAATATGATACAAGGATTGCCCCTATCGTGTCAGATTCAGATGATGATGATCCCCATAATGTGTACTTGTGAGGCCTGTAAAATCTTGTTGGGGGTTCCCAAAGGCCTGGTAACACTTGCACACTTGCATTGCAGTGTTAGGGATTCCGTCCCTTCCATTAGACCCAGGGGATTGGGAAGTTCCACTGGCACCCATATCATACCCCGGTGGTGTGTATCAGACCTTGTGGAACCTAGGGAGAGACCAGCGGGAAATCGCTAACAGCTGCGGTATCCGGATCAGGACTGGGCCTAAATTGTACAGACCCTTGCGCGGGGAATCCGAAACCCAGGGAGGCAGTGGCACCTGTTTTCGGAGATCCTTGTATACTCATGGGACCTTGATAAACCGGGGGACCAACAGGGGTACCCACAGTGACGCCCCCAGAATCTAATCGAACCTACATTCAGGAATTCCGTACATCACCTACGGGATCCCCTAGATTCTTCCCCCGAGGGGATCAGGAATGTGGGCTAAGAGGACACCGGGGAATCTGGTACGGTGGTAAGCCGGATACCACCAGGACGTATCAAACCATTGTAGCCATTTTCTATAACAAAAGCTGATTATGCCGTATCCATAATAGCCCATTGCAACATTCAATAGTTTGTTTTGCCAACGAGGCAAGGATGTTCCCCAATTCTTGGCAATCTCCTTTCCATCCCTTTATACATATCTCCATAAGACTCCGACAGTTTTTCTCGACACGCCCTATTCTAAACTCAAAACATTTTTCCTTATCAGAAATTTCTTCATCAAGGATTAGATCCCCTTCCTTGAATGGGAAAATAAGGGGGGATTTTTCCATCCTCAGTCCAGCTATGTGGGCTGCTCTCTCTTGTTCCTCTGTGCTGCGAAATCCACCTTTCCAATCAGCCCAGCGGCTTATGAGCCTATTCATACTCTCAATCCTATTAGTATTCAATAAAACCCTAATAATTTCTGGATTACTAAAAAACTTGACAACATTCGTATGTGATTCTATATTTACACATAAGTATTCTATAGAGTCTTTCATTTCACCACCGTAGGTGGACTCGAGGGCGGACTTGAGAAGCCCAAATCTTTCCCAAACCTCTTCCTTGGTGGTGCCTTTTAAGACCCAGTAAGCTGCCTTCAAAAACACCGATCCCAATGGTCCTTTCAAACATTTCGGGATCTTTTTTCCTAGGTTACGAGTGAGGTGGACACCGCAGTAATGCAGCTCGGCTTGCGGAAATATCTTATCTCGTAAACCGGCGAACGACCGATGACGGTCGCTCAACATTAACTCCACATTCTTTGTAGAGAAACCCCGCTTCACCAGTTCCCCAACAAGCAGGGCATAATTGTCGGTAGATTCACTGTCCACGCTCTTACAACCCAAATATACCAGCTTGATGCCCTCGTCATCTATGAAGATCCCGAGGGCTGTAAGTACGGGTTTTCCCCGTTTACGCTTCTTTTTCCTCTTACCCTTATGGGTGATGATGTCAGTGTGATCATAGGAGGCATCCAACATGATGCCAAAACATTTGTAACCGCTCAAATCCTGGTTACCAAAAGAATCTAGCCTGTTATAAAGAGGTTGGATATGGGATTTTAGAGTGGATGGCGAGATCTCGATACCCCTTGCCTCATACAAGAGTTCGGATATACTCTGAAATGATATGCCTCTTATCCAAGAACCTTCCACTAATTTGAGATCACGATATCCCAAAATACCCGAATCGCCAATCATTTGAGTGGTAACGGCCTCACGCAATTGAGGAATGCGTATTTTCAACCCGTTTCGTTCACGAATGGTGAACCCATTACGAGAGTTTCCAGGTATCATTCCATGGTTATACCATTGCTCAAAGCACAAACCTAGCTCTATAGCGTGCTTTAAACCGTTTGTACAAAACTCCTCTTCAATATCATCCACCCTATGATTCGTTAGTGGGGTTCTGATGAACGTAGAGAGAAACATCCTTGTGGATTGTTTGGGATATGTAGTAATAAACTGGTGCATTCGAACAGCCATGTCGTTATCCCCTAAACAAATTTTAGCGGCTTTTGCCAGGTGGGAAGCTATCTCACGTTCCTCCTTAGACACTGTTAT
This sequence comes from Pasteuria penetrans, assembly GCF_900538055.1. Lineage (NCBI taxonomy): Bacteria > Bacillati > Bacillota > Bacilli > Caryophanales > Pasteuriaceae > Pasteuria > Pasteuria penetrans. The sequence goes on along the minus strand of NZ_UZAC03000001.1, from coordinate 2,015,417 downwards.
GTCGTCTGATCCGTAGATTGCATCTGTAGATAATATCCTTAAGAGCTTTTGGTCTCTCTTCCAGATTACCGCTGCTCTCTCCCCCTGGGCTTTGGATCCCCCCCTCTTAGCGTTGTTTTCCTCCTTTTGTTCTTTCAATGACTCATTGTTGGGCTTTGGACACCATTTTTCAGCAATAGGGTCCTCCCCCTCTTTCGACTGTTGCTGTTCAAAACCCTGTTTACGATCATTGGGCCGGGAGGGGGGTGCTTCCTCACGTTCGAATTCCTCTGACAACGCGCAGAGGGATTCTCTTACTTTCCTAACCCTATCCCTTTGTTCAACAGGAGTAAGCGGGGAATTCTCTATTTCTCTTGCCTCTTCAACAATATATTTCAATTGCGTTGGATCCCCGCTGGCTATGAAGTCCCCATAGCTGTACTGCAGAGGTGAAACATGAAAAAGGGGCTGGCTTGACGGGTTGTCTTTTCGGGAAATTGTGGTACAATGACGTGGAGTGCTCATTTCTTCCTCCCCTTTCGAAAGTATGTTTAGACTTTGGTGGGTTTGAATATCTTAGACAATAGGGTGTGAAGTATTTGGGCACTCTTTTGTGTGCGATTTCTTGCGAACCATGTTTTTTCCCATTCCCTTTACCATCATTTCGGTAATAACAGCGAACATTTGCTACAATATACACTGTGAGATTATATTTTGCAAGACGTATTTCTATATGAATTTGGCCTCACGGACAATTGCAAAGATCTACCTTGACAAGGGTTGAATATTATGGTTTTCGTAATTCGATGTTATTTGTACAAAAAAATTCTGAACTTTTACAACAAACAAACAATATCATCGTTTAATATAGATATAAAATTACTATAAACAGGTCCTGAATAGATAGATACAGGATTCGGGTTGGATTCCCAATTAACATTTTTAAACAAATAAAACCCTGCTCCTTGCTGGAGCAGGGTTTTTTACGTACAGAGGTTCCGTACAGAAAGATCTGACCGTCCCCCTTCTGCCCTATATACTGTCCACGAACTACAGAGAACGAATGGCAAAAAAGGTGGATTCGTTGGTCTTGAGGTAGCGATGAAGGAATTGATGCTTGCCGCTTTCTATTGGGTGGGGAAACAAAAAGAAAACCCCGACCCATTGCCTGTAGAGGATCTTCTTTCGATCCCTGCTGACTACGAGTCCGAAATTTCGAACGGAGAACCTCTCCCCACCACGGCTTATGACTTTCATCCCCTCTTATGCACGGAACAAGGGCAGGGTTGTATGGACGATGTCCATACCCTTGATTTCTAGTTAGCACCTTTCGGGGAAAATCCGTCTAAGGCGCCACGACGGTTTTTCCCCGGGAAACTCCCTCCATCCGACGAGTTCTTCCACGGAACGGAGGTACCATATTCCTTCTCAAGAATCCCACCGCCTAGTTCTGGGGGTAACCTATGTGGTACAATTCTTCCAGCATCAGACTGGGTATCCGCCGCCCATCTCAATATCCATTATACCCCTAAATCTCGCAACGGCCTATCCAGCCCATTATTTTCTGAATTTACAATAAATTAGCGATTAAAGGAAACACCTTATAAATATAAGATAAATCCGCCGTGGATACCAAAACAGGAACAGTGTCATAACAAAATGTTATTATGTTACTCAATTGCTTTACGAAAAGGTGAGACTAGATTCATAGATAGGGCATTCCCCACAAGAAACTGCACGGTCCCATACCTTCCAGAGGAGCGATTCATGAGCAAGGATAAGGAACCTGAAATCATCTTTTTGGGGGGTGACACCAAATTTGGGATGCAACCTTCTTAACATCAGCAGCGTTGGGGCAGTTTGAAATTCACCACCTACCGGTCGATTCCTAGGGGCCCGCCCTTATCTCTTATGCACCTAGCTTGGCGCACATATCTAAGATATATTGAAAATATTAAAAACATATTGAAAGTAATACTTAACTTCACTCACGACCTCTCTACCGATTTTCCCTGCCTTTATCCCCATCTCTTGAAAAAATTCAGAGGGACCTGATGCGACCATAGCACCGTCTGTACTCGCTTTCATTGGCCTGCCTCCGTTGCAAACAATGCCTGTCGTACCCATGCAAGAATTCAACACCCCATGGGTATTGACGGTCCCCGTTACTTGATAACCCCTTGCCCCCGTTAGACCACACCCATTATGAGTGGCTCGAACCGCGCAGGAATTAGGCACCTCTTGGGTACTAACGGTCCTCGTCCATTTCCTTACTGCTGAACTTGGTTTGGCATTTTCAATTATAGTATATTTTTTTTCAATATTATTACCTTTATCTATAATAATTCTAATAATTTTATCTTTTTCTGTAATTTCATCCCTCAGCCTAACCAAAATAGCTTCTTTTTTGAATATCTTATCCCTGATGATTTCAATCTCTATCATCAGATTTTTTATTTGTTCTGCTACATCATCTGAACCTACTCCATTATTTTTTTCCTTCAACTTCCTGAGTAATTTCATCTTATCTCGCAATTTATTCGTACTATCCTCCACTTCCTTTTCTTTATCGGATAATTTTTTTTGCATCTCATCCTTTATTTTCTCCAGCTCTACCCTCCTCGATTCCAACTCTTTTAACATATTTCTGGATGAATCCCCTGATAATTTTCCTTCATAAAAATGATCCCGAGCTTCCTCGGATTCTGGTTTTAATACCTTCATCCTATTCCGGGGAGCATCACCTTTGGATCCCCCTTCATCCACAGATACTGCTGCCGTATCACTTTGCACCCCTTCCACAGATGATGGTAGGGGAAATTCCTGAGGTATTTTTAATGAGGATGAATCACCCGACATGGATGAAAATGACTTCGATAGCGATGAATTTGATGATGCCCTAGACACATCCATCATTCCTGATAAAAATATGTTGAATGTAAAAATACTGCCAGTGAAAAGAACGAAATAGTGTTTGACAGTAAGCCTGTAAATACAGAAAATTACCTTCATAATTCAATGATCGGCCCTTCTGAATGTATGTTATAAATTATCATAATTTAAAAATTGATCATCGATGTACTCATTCCCATATATGGCTATGAATCTAAAAAAACCATTCTCACGGTTTCTTACTTTACTATTTTTAATTATATAACTTAATTTTTACTTATTATAATCACATGCATTTACTGTTTAATATGATCATATTAAATAGTAGGTGAAAGCATAAAAACGAGGTTCTGTCCTCAAGCCCATGGAAAAATGACGATAAAATTAGCCAAACAGGTATTCCGTCCGATGAGTATGAACCCCCTGTTTGGCTAATTGTTGGCATCATGTTCATGGCATTGACTATTTCCGCAGCAATCCTTATGCGCTAATACCCCCCCCCCCCCCCGGGGGGGGGGGGGGGGGGTATTCCGCGCTAAATCCCTTGTGGATAAACGACCCTGCGTTGTATTGCTGAAAATGCCGCAATTTGAATCAACGCCATCAACTTCCTGCTAAATTCCTGCGAGTATTTTGTCAGCTTCCGTTTTTGCATTTCTATCGAGTTCTGCCTTCCTTTGTGCACTTATTCCATGATGAAGGTTCCACTTACCAGGATCATTCTCATGGTTATTATGAATACCCCGTAAAAAATCATCCGCTTCACGATACATTTCACGATATTTATTCACTGCCTCTTCCTCCGATTTACCATTAATTTCTACTTTATTTCTTTTTATTTTATCAATGCTATCTTGGATATCATCCGCTGTTTCTTGAAGGATTTTATTAACTTGATCTCTGGTATAAATTTTTTCCTGTATTCTACTAATTTTGGTTATCAATTTTTTCACATTCGCGAGCTTAGCAAGATCTGGATTTTGTTCCTTTAATTCAGCCAATTCCTTTTTCAATTGTTTAATACTTTCTTTTTTCTCTTTCGTTGTTAGCTTCTTATCATTTAAAATCTTCAAAGATTTTTCATGTATTCCTTTCAACTTATTTTCAAAAACTTGGAAGCTATCAACTATTTGTTTTTTTGTAAGTGTTCCTTCAGGTGGTCTACTCGTATCTTCAGGTGGTCTACTCGTATCTTCAGGTGGTCTACTCGTATCTTCAGGTGGTCTACTCGTATCTTCAGGTGGTCTACTCGTATCTTCAGGTGGTCTACTCGTATCTTCAGGTGGTCTACTCGTATCTTCAGGTGGTCTACTCGTATCATCTGCACTTACAAACGACAATGGCAAAGAATAAGCTGCGAACATACTTCCGGCAGCGAGGAGGGCAGCCAGTTTAGCTATCGATTTTTTTGAATTTTTAGAAAAATTATTCACTATATATAACATCTCCTATTTTTATTGTATATATTGTGGGATGATCCTGAAATTAACTCCCACACCAAAATAATAACATGTTTATAAAGAATAAACAAGTGTTTTTAAACAAATACGGGACCGTGCAGTTTCTGGATCTTGGCCGCATATCGGACCTGGGGGTTCAGTCTCGGGAGTGGGGATAGGCAACTCACCCCCTATCAGGTAATAACTATTAGGCCCCCTGGTATAATAGACCTGAAGCGGCATAACGGGAGCATATTCCCGGGACCGTGCAGTTTCTTGTGGGGAATGCCCTATCTATGAATCTAGTCTCACCTTTTCGTAAAGCAATTGAGTAACATAATAACATTTTGTTATGACACTGTTCCTGTTTTGGTATCCCAGGGGTATTTATCTTATTTCATATGAATTTTTATAAAATTTTCACTGTAGAGTAGGGCTGGCATCTCAGCTAACCCTCTCACGTCGAGTAGGGCTGGCATCTCAGCCAACCCTCTCACAGAACCACACGTAATACTCTCGCATTATGCGGCTCTTATTGCCCCATCTTTGCTTCTAATACGTGCCAGTGGGCGAACAGGTCCCCGTACTTTCCTCGTATATACTGGATCCACCTTCGAGCTTTTCGCCTGCTACCGAGCTTCTTGTACTTCTTTCTGGCCCACCAGGCCAAAACGTTGTCATCGAAGCTCCGTACTAAAGCTTTCCTCAGATGTGAGGGATAAAAGGCACCATAGTAGTTCACCTAGCCCCTCAATATGGGATTGGACATTTCCGCCACCTCATGCAATTCCATGTCTGGCCTCACGTGTTTTCTTATTTCCTTCCCCCGTTTCGCTATCTTCTTCCTCGATTTTCGGCTGATGGCTGGATTGTATCCCAGAAACCTTCTTCTCCCCACGCGGGTTACGGCCTGACGCGGGCAAAACGTGAACCCCAGGAAGTCAAAGGATGTTCCTTTGTGCTTCCCCGTCTTCCAGCCGTCCTTGCAGTAGAAGATTTTGGTTTTTCTCGGATGCAGCTCCAAACCACACTGAGCCATTCTCTGTTGCAATTCTTTCAGAAGATTTTCAGCTTGGGCTTGATTTTCACAATGAAGGATCACGTCATCCACATATCTTTCAAACTCAATATCTGGATGATGTTCCTGCAACCATCGATCTAGGGCATAGTGCAGGAACAAATTGGCCAGTAGGGGACTTATTACACCCCCTTGTGGTGTGCCCTTAGTCCTTTCTTCGATAGTTCCATCGGGTAGTTGCACCGGGGCTTTTAGCCATCTCTCACAATAACGGAGCATTCTTTTATCAATGCCACAATGCTCCAATGCTCTGATGAGCAGGTCATGCGGTATATTGTCAAAGAATCCCTTTATGTCAAGATCAATCCCCCAGGCATATTTCCAGCAGCGTCTCCTATTCTTATCTACCGCCTCCAAGGCAGATTTCCCCGGGCGACATCCGTAAGAATCGGAAACAAAGCGTGGTTCCAGAAGGGGTTCGAGTCGGTTCCTAACTACCGTCTGGGCTATCCTATCTCCTATTGTGGGTATTCCGAGAGGTCTCTTCCCACCGTCTGGCTTCGGGATTTCCACCCTTCGGACCTTGGGCGGGAAATAAGACCCTGCATTCATTCGGTTCCATATCTTGTATAGGTTTTGCTTTATCTTGGTTTCAAATTTGGCAATAGATACCTTATCTATCCCATATGTTCCACCATTGTGCTTAACCTGGAACCATGCATCTAGTACCTCCTGCTTTTTGATATCGCCCCTGGACGGGTTACGATCTGATGTTGCCTGATCCAACTTCCGATCGGTTCAACCCCCGGTTTTGGGTCCACCACGGTCCAATAGTTCAACATCTTCCCTGTGGGGGTACGGAGCAGGATCAATCCCCATTTTTTATATAGTAACTCCTTAATTTATCATTCATAACTTGTTCGTCCCCTTAGGCCCGTGATCATCCCTTTCCCACTGCCTCCCAATTCATCAACCGATGTCACAATCTCCCCCCGCGCCCGCGGGGTGTAGGCGGCTACAACAATACCCATGGGAAAACCCATTTAGGAATACCGGAGAACGGTTCAAGGGATTGTTTCGTCCCTGTGTCTTCTTTACCGTGCATCCCACCATCTCTACCATCCTTTCTCAGACGCAGTCAACTGCCTCGCGTGGTTATCAACAAGTTGATACCACCCGAAGCCGTTAGTATGTGGGGGGATAATGAATAGAGGGGGGAAATAATGGCGAGAACGAGTTAAATAAATAATAATTTCATTATATAACGTCTTTATTATGTTAAACATATATGTTAATGATAAAAAAATATGTCTTTTTATTTTTATATTAAATAGAAAGTTTAATATTGTATTTAGATCACTTTTACAACTCTAGATCGTTCCCCAGATGGGACTTGTTTCATAATTTTTCTGTACTCGTGGGGTGTCAAATTTCCCAAACTCCCATGACAATATTCCTCATTGTAATGTTTTACGAATGCAGCATGTTCCTTATGAAACTCTTTGAAATCACAGAACTCAAACCTCTCAAAAAAATTGACCCTCACAAGGCTATGATAGGATTCGATGTGTGCATTGTGGTTGGGTGATTGAACAGGTATTCGTTCGTGATAGATTCCTTCTGCTTCGATAAATCCATGAAACTCATGACTGATGAATTGCGAACCATTGTCTGTCCGTAGTACGGGCTTATCCTCTCCATTTTCAGCATATTGATCCAGGGCCGTTTGAACTGCCTTCACTACATCCCTTGATTTACAGGATAGGTAGCTGTCAGAGAAGACAACAACCCTATCAAAAACATCGAGGATGCTCAGAACGAAAACTGGAGTACCATTGGGAAGTCGCTCATGCTGGATGTCCATCTCCCAAAGCTGGTTAGAAGCCGTTATGTGCCGTTCGTAGGCTCTGTGGGCAGGCGGGGAGGAACGACGCCTCCTCCCCCGATAACGGAGAAGTCCCTCCTCCTTACAGAGGCGATACGTGTGTCAAGAAGTCGGTCAAGAGATGAAGGTTGCTCGGCCCTTCGTAACCGGCTGATAGGTAGCAGGTTACAAACCGCCTAGTGCTGCTGGGGTTAAATGCCTTGGTTGTGAGCGATCTAGGAAAAGGCAGGGCATGACCCTGTCAGGTGGGAATCGGGGAGATCAGCGAAAGCGAACCGTTCGAAGACGCATCGAAAAATGTAGTCCATGTCAAAACCGAGGTGGGTATCGGACGTCGGGATGAACCGTGGGGGGCGACCTATCTTCTGCCCCGGTGGCATGCGGTGTATAGGCGGGATGAACCCGATTTAGGCTCTTGATCGGAACTTGAGAGATCGTCGTACGGCGTCTGGCTGTCGCCAGATGTAAAGACCGAGGGCTAACCGAGGTTCCGTGCACGAAGTCGGATCAACCCATAGTAGTGTAGAAGCTTCTGTATAGGACGTGGATGGAAGGGTATGGGGGAAATCTTTTATGTTGGATACGGGCCCCCAGAACATCCGGACGCCTAGGGGATCAGGTTTGGAGGAACCTTCCGCTTACAGGGTCGCAGAACCCTTTGATTCCTCCGATCGTGTTACCAACGCCCATCACGGCCCTAGGATGGCCATTCTCAATGAAGGACCGTATCCGGTGAATGGGATGGTCATCCTCCTATAGCCTGCTTCCTTAGGAATCTACGGGATGCCAACAGGGAAGAACCCCCTTCCCCCTGAAAATTGCTTTTGGGGGGATCGCACAGGAGGGTTCCAGGAACCCTCCGATCCGGAAACAACATAAGCGTTTGATATGGAGATCTGCGGGTAGGATATTTTCTATTACAAAGCGATTGCCCTGAAAACTATAAAAGACACTAAGGAGTACCATGCGAGAGTAGTACCATTCATCTTAGACACACCCCTCTTCCCTATCGGGAAGCCGGATCTATGTATTCACATGGGTTTGCCCCCATAAGCGGGATTGTCCGTTAGATTACGGCCCTTTTCTGTCTCCGTTATCACCAGAAGAAGTAAGGGAGAGTGGAACCGATGAACCCGTGTATAAAAAATATTATATAATAATTAAATATGTATATAATATTATTTTCCTTTAATTCTATATTTAGAATACTTTTACAGGAATCTTCATTATAACCCATTTTTTATTTAGATAATACTAGTAGTATGATGATTTATAATAAAAATTTAAATTACAATACAATTGAATAGAATGGGCATTCATTGGAGAATCACAATCCTTGACCTTCTTCAACCTTATGCAATAGAAGTGATGATTGCAAAAGAAAAGCAACCTATTTTTATAATACAAAAGGTGTATACATAATAATGATATGATTTCTTACATAAATCATGATTAATTTTGTAAATTATAACCTGTTGTATACTATTCTCGCCCATGTTTTAATAGGTTCATCGAATAAAACTTTATTAAATTTATTTAGGACATATCATAATAAAAAACTTCATACCCTCATGTAATATATAAACTTCTATATATGTACTACTACTTACTCATAATAAAAGGAGGCCTTCCTAATGTCCCAAACGAAAAAATCAGCCAACAAATGCCCTCTTCAAAAAATATCAGCGGGTGTAGCAATCGCATGTATGCTGGGTAGTAGTTTCCTCTGCTCCCCCACATCGCTTGCTCTCCCATTGGGTCATCCCGGCACAAGTAACCCCAATACAAGTAATCCCAACGTGGGTAACTACAGCATGGGTAATCCCAGCAATGGAGGGGCAATTGGGAACGGGAATGGTCCTAGCAATTCCCTTACTATGTCAACTACGATCCAAAATCCACCCGGGGGACCTAGTGGTATGGAACGACAAGAATTGATGAACCACGGGGATATCACCAATTATGGAGCAATGAACGGTAAAGGAGACGACAGGATTTCCAACAGCAGCATAGATAAAAAGGAAGTCATAAACAACATCAACAGATTGAACTCCCAAATCAACAACAATCATGCGGGGATCATGGACCACAACAACCCCACGAATCCCTCTGATGATAGGGATACCCACCCGGGAATTACCTCCTCTATCCAACAGGAGATCAACAACAAGGATAACCATAGCAACCACATCAACTCTACCGGTGTCAACAAGGTAGGTAACGTAGAAGGAAACCATAACAACTACAATGCCACGGATAACAGTATCAACATCACCAATCAAGGTGTCCTAAACAGGAATCATGGCATAATAAACAATATAAATAATTATAATAACTACAATGGTAACAATGGAATTTACAATTCCTATGGATCTCATGGACACGGAATCTATCCCTACGGATTTCATGGATATGGGGACAATTTCCATGGACCCTATGGATACTGGAATAACTCCTATGGAAATGGATACTGGGATCCCACCTATGGACCCTATGAATACTGGAATAACTCCTATGGAAATGGATACTGGAATAACTCCTATGGATCCTATGAATACGGGTATAACACGTACGATCTCCATGGAAACAGTTTTCTCCCCATAGCTACCTACGGACCCAATTTTATCAACACTATGGGGAACGGTAGTATACGTTTCAACCGTTTCGCCCTGGACAATATTGCCAACCTTCCCCTCAATATAGGAAACAGATACTATACCATTCTCCCCAATAGCACAGCATTCAACAGGATTCAAAATTGGGTAGAAAGCCGTGGTCTTTCCTTGCTGGGCCAAACGTACTACGGACCCGACCAGCGTTTCTGGGGGCGGCCTATCTGGTATGCCCTACAGAATTCGACCCTGCCCTTCCAGATTCCCTTTGGCCGCTCCTTTATCAATATAACCGGTACGACTGCTGTAGCTAGGCAGCAATGCTTTATGAAGGCCATACTTCGTCAACCTCTCTTCTCGGTAGCCCAATCCATCTATAATGGTCTCTACAGAGATAGTGTCCGGGTTTATAACAGGATCGACGAATTAGGACCCTCGGCCTATCGAAGAATCATCCACATGAATCAGCCCTGGGGGCCTGGAAGGGCCGTTGGGGGGGAAAGACCCGCAATAATGAACACAGGGGGAGGGGGGTACCCCCCTATGGGAAAACGTATACCCGCAGAAAATGTACCCATCATGGACAATCCCAAGGGGTTGGCTGATACGGCTACTGATTATCCACAAATCATTGGGCTAGCAACCGCAACAGCTCTCATAAGTGGAGCCGCCCTATTCTACCTCCGTAAACGTAGAACGGCCTCAAAGAAATAAGACTACCACTTTGGAAGGGACCGTTTCAACGGTCCCTTATTTCCTATATTTTCGCAGAAAATATCATGCAAACATTGAACCATACCCCAAAAGGAATATCTAAAAGAACTTATGCAAGCGATCGAACGCAACCCCAAAATTCACACCCACCAACAACGTAATGTTATCACTATTTTTTCACAGCAGCACTAAATACATCCTTTACATTACGGGACCGTGCAATTTCTTGTGGGGAATGCCCTATCTATGAATCTAGTCTCACCTTTTCGTAAAGCAATTGAGTAACATAATAACATTTTGTTATGACACTGTTCCTGTTTTGGTATCCACGGCGGATTTATCTTATATTTATAAGGTGTTTCCTTTAATCGCTAATTTATTGTAAATTCAGAAAATAATGGGCTGGATAGGCCGTTGCGAGATTTAGGGGTATAATGGATATTGAGATGGGCGGCGGATACCCAGTCTGATGCTGGAAGAATTGTACCACATAGGTTACCCCCAGAACTAGGCGGTGGGATTCTTGAGAAGGAATATGGTACTTCCGTTCCGTGGAAGAACTCGTCGGATGGAGGGAGTTTCCCGGGGAAAAACCGTCGTGGCGCCTTAGACGGATTTTCCCCGAAAGGTGCTAGCTAGAAATCAAGGGTATGGACATCGTCCATACAACCCTGCCCTTGTTCCGTGCATAAGAGGGGATGAAAGTCATAAGCCGTGGTGGGGAGAGGTTCTCCGTTCGAAATTTCGGACTCGTAGTCAGCAGGGATCGAAAGAAGATCCTCGACAGGCAATGGGTTGGGGTTTTCTTTTTGTTTCCCCACCCAATAGAAAGCGGTAAGCATCAATTCCTTCATCGCTACCTCAAGACCAACGAATCCACCTTTTTTGCTATTCGTTCTCTCACGAAACAAAGCATTCAGCGATTCCGTGTAGTTCGTGGACAGTATATAGGGCAGAAGTATGGGGTTTTGGGTTATGGATGCCGCTTGTAAGCTCAGGGAGATTTTTTTAGGACTGAGCCTTTCCCATGCTTCGCACGTCGCCTTATTTCCAAACCGATACTTCCCTGCACACTCAGACCACCGTTCTAGTGCCTGTCCCATATCCCCAGACCGTAAGACGTAAGAAGCGTCCTTAGCCATTTCCTTCTTCATACTCTTAGGAGCTGCATTCATGATGTTACGAATCGCGTGAACGTAACATCGTTGGTGAACCGTATGGTGAGGAAAATGCTTGCGTACAACTAAGGGAAAAACCCTATGCCCATCTGTGGTAACGATACGTATATCGTTGACATTCAGGCCCCGTTCCTTTAGTTTCCCTATATGAGGGGTGCGAACAGCCCCCTCCTATTTACGTCTATAAGTATTACTACCCAAAAAAATGTTTATTGATATCGATATTGTGTAATAATATTTATAGAAATAAAATATACATATAGTTTATTAAGATGAACATAACAATCTAAAATCAAGGTACCTTCTTGGTACAACCGTCAATGTAATTGGAAATTGCTGCTCATTGGAATTATCCAGTTCATCCCAGGGTTTTTCTTCCTTATTATGTAAAATATTACCATCATAGTGCGTACCGGGATGTTCTGATAGTTTTTTGAAAATTTTAAATTATTAGATCGGTGCCCCCTTCAGGAAATCTGCTGGTAAAAACGTCTACCCGGGGACTTTCTTATGTTTATGTTATTCTTTTTCTGAATCATACTATCAAAACATATAGTCATCATATATGAGACAATTAGCATGAATGCCTGATTATATGACGTTGGTCTATGTTTATCTAGCCCCATTGTATGCTTTAGTATTGTGAAACAATGCTCTCCTGATGAACGTTTTTTCATTAACTCCTTACATCCCTTTGTTTGTAGTCGATAAAAATTCTCCTTTCGCAGTGGACTGGTGATGGAGTTCGGTGTTTTGGCTCTTCTCTTATTATATCCAGCCAGTAATTTCAAACCGTGTTGTTTACATAATTCGAACAGATCATGTACGTCGTAAGCACTGTCTGCTACTAGGCCCCTACATCCTAAGGTTGATATCTCGGGGATCAGTAAACAGGACGCTTCAACCTCGCCTAAATTTGCGGGGCCCATGGCCAATACCAACGGTATTCTGCCGTCCATGGTTGCCACCACGGTTACTCCTATTCCCCTGTGAAAGCCCTTATAGTTCCGAAGGGTGGCCGTATCTTTCGCCCGTCTGCTTGTCGACACAATCACTTGATCCAAGAAAAGATATTTTTCCTTTATTTCCGACAATATAACCTTCTGATCTTCTTCACTAAGAAGTTCTAATAGGTTAAAAATTATTGTTTCTCCGTTTTTTGCAATACATTTTTTAATGTTTTTATCATATAATGATCGACTAAACCCTTTCGTAATCCCTATAATATCTCTTATCATTTTATTTCCATTTATAATATTTATTAATTCCCTTTCACTTTGTAAATTCCAGATAGCCATAACGAAACAGCACAATATCGACACATGGTGATCGATCACACGGGTACGGCTTGACTTCTCCTCATTCGGGAAACCGTAGACCGTGGTAGCTAATGTCTGCAGCATAAGCAGTCGGCTTTTTTCTTCTGCCCCTATGCCCTCATGATCTTCCCAAGGCTGTTCTGAAAGATTGGGTTTCTTTTTCCTCACCTGTTCTCTTCTCTTTTTTCTTTCTAATTTCCCATGAAGATCTGGAAAATTACTTGTCGAGTAGGGCTGGCATTTCAGCCAACCCTCTCACAGAACCGTACTTAATAGTCTCCCATTATACGGCTCTTATTGCCCCATTAGGATCTTGTCCTATTCAGATGCCAGTGTACAAACAGCCTTCGGTACTTTCCCCGTATATATCGAACCCATCTCAGGGCCTTTTTCCAATTGTTCAGCTTTTTGTATTTCTTCGTGGCCCATCGAGCCAGAACTTGGTCGATGTGGTCACGCAAGAAACTCCTAATGGCCGAAGGGTAGAAGGCGCCATAATAGGTAAGCCATCCCATGAGTTTGGCATGGAGAAGGTTTGCTATCTCCTCCAGATCTATGCCCACTCTACTTGGGATGCCCAGCTTCCCAACTTGCCTAGCTATCTTGCTTTTAGATTTTTGGCTTATGGCTGGTACGAAACCCACAAATCTCACCCCTGTACGACGACTTCTGACCTCACGGGCCTTGAATGCGTACCCTAGAAAATCAAAGGCAACAACATCATGATTCCCGTTCCGCCTATCATCTTCACAGTAGAAGATTTTGGTCTTCTCCGGATGCAGTTCCAGCCCGCACTCTGCCAATCTTTGCCGAATTTCTGAAAGAAGATGTTCAGCTTGCGCTTTGTTCCGGCAGTGGACGATAATATCATCTACATACCTCGCAAAACGTATATCGGGGTGCTCCGTTTCTATCCATTGATCAAAAGCGTAGTGCAGGAACAGATTGGCCAGGAGGGGACTTACGACTCCACCTTGCGGCGTGCCCTTAACCCTTTCCTCGCTCGTCCCATCAGGTAATAATACCGGTGCCTTAAGCCACCTCTTGCAATAGAGTAACGTTACTTTATCCGCCCCAACGTGCTCAAGGGCCCTCAAAATGAGGTGATGCGGAATGTTGTCAAAGAAGCCCACTATGTCGAGGTCGATTCCCCAGTCGTACTCCCAACAGCGCTCACGGGTTACACGTAACGCCTGATGCGCTGATCTCTTGGGGCGACATCCATAGGAATCTCCATGAAAGTGGGTCTCTAGGAGAGGCTCAAGCCGATTCTTTATTACCGTCTGGGCTACCCGGTCTGCTACCGTGGGTATGCCAAGTGGCCTTTTTCCACCGCATGACTTGGGAATCCACACACGCCTAACCTTGGAGGGGAAGTAGGATCCTGCGCAGAGTTGATTCCATATCACATACAAATTACTTCTCAGATCGTATGCGAATGCGGTAATCGTCTGCTGATCCACTCCAGGACCTCCATCGTTAGACATTACCTGATGCCACGCCTTCAGTACCTCTTTCTGCTGTATATTGTATCTGTCTGGATTTTGGTCCGATGTTGCTTGCTTCATACCAGTCTCCTCTTCCGGTAATTTCCATCCAAGTTGCTGTACTTCTCTGAAACATGCAGGCAATTCAACCCCTTCGCTCCACTTCCATTACAGAAGCTTCTACACTACTATGGGTTGATCCGACTTCGTGCACGGAACCTCGGTTAGCCCTCGGTCTTTACATCTGGCGACAGCCAGACGCCGTACGACGATCTCTCAAGTTCCGATCAAGAGCCTAAATCGGGTTCATCCCGCCTATACACCGCATGCCACCGGGGCAGAAGATAGGTCGCCCCCCACGGTTCATCCCGACGTCCGATACCCACATCGGTTTTGACATGGACTACATTTTTCGATGCGTCTTCGAACGGTTCGCTTTCGCTGATCTCCCCGATTCCCACCTGACAGGGTCATGCCCTGCCTTTTCCTAGATCGCTCACAACCAAGGCATTTAACCCCAGCAGCACTAGGCGGTTTGTAACCTGCTACCTATCAGCCGGTTACGAAGGGCCGAGCAACCTTCATCTCTTGACCGACTTCTTGACACACATATCGTCTATGGGATAGGACATCTATGTCTACTCCCTTATTTTCATAGATATATTTTTTCAAATTATAACAAAAGAGTAATCGTATGTATAGGGTAATAAGCAAAAATTTATTATATTACATATATTTTACAATAATGGACACAGCGATCCGCTCGGGGAGATACCTCAAGAGGGATTTTTTGCATTTTCCATAACTGAAAATTAGTACTATTTAGTTTCATGGGAAAAAGGCCCCCAATTCGTTTACGCCAACTGTGGGGCCGGAGAGAGCAACATTCTTGACATATAAATTCATATTGCATATATAAAGAAACAATCAATATGAATAAAAATAGAATGATATAATAAAATACTATATAAACTTTATTTAAATAAAAATGTATATCCCTTTCGTTAGCCACCCTCTATATGCTAATCATAGGATTCCACATTCTCATCAGGCGAGGGGGTGATCCCTATTATATCCCGCCTCCCCTCTGCCGTGATACCCGTGCTGACTGCGATCGCCTTCGAAACATAACGACCCTCCTCCCGAATGGGAACAAAGAGGGTATCCATACCTATGGCTGTATATACTGTCGTGCTAAGATCCCTTTCGAAATATTGTATAGCATCGTTGTAATAGGGTTGCAGCCACTGCGAAAGCGTTTCCGGGGGCGTCTGAAGGTTGAACCTTTCCTTCAGGAGTTTGCTACTATTTCGCAAGGAGAAGCCTGGAAGATAAAGACAATAAATGAAATCTTTGAGGGTATTCTTTGCACTCTGATAACGTGGTAACAAGTACGGTGAAAATTCCCATCTTGTCCTAGGAACCTCTAGATCTAGTTCCCCAAACAGTGTGCTGTATCCGCGATGATAGACCCCATTCCCCTCATCCTGGGGATATTTCAGACAATGGAGGGTTCGATCTACACGCATGCGTAAGTTACATAGGTCCTCGACAACGGGTTTCCAAGTCTTTGGGTCGGTTAGAGGGTCTATCTCTGGGATCCATGCGTTTTTCAACAATCCAATCAGCGCCCGCACCAAAATACTACCACCGTCGTGATGGAACATAAGGCTAGTAACGTCATTCAGGAGAAGGGAATCCTTCGTTTTTTCCTTGTGATTCGATGGGCAACACAATAATAGCAGTTTCTCAATCAGATGCCTAGATTCCTCCCACTCCTTGGGACCCCATGAGGTAATTCCCTCCTTGAGATCATCGAAAAAACGTTGAGCACGTAAGAATCGATCCCGAGTTTTTGGATCGTGCAATTGATGATATCCATCCCCTTCGGATCGTGCATTCCCCGGACCTTTATCTTTTCCGTCACGCAAAGTTATGGATGGAGAATCCTCGATCAGTGGATTGGGTTCCGTTTCTTGGGGGGCAGGGGACGGATTCGTACTATGTAATTTTCCAATCTCACCGGCTACCGCAGACCATTTTGTGTCCTTATTCCCTGCTGCCATTGCCGTTGCCTTGTTAGCTAGGGCCAGCTTCTCGTTTGCCATTGCCATTGTCTCGTTGGCTAGGGCCAGCTTTTCGTTTGCCATTGCCATTATGGTCCTATCGGTTAGAATCAGTTTCTCATCTATTAAGACATTATGGCTATGACAGAAGGGACACGTACTTTTCAGTGTTTTTCCACAATACGGGGAGTCAATGGACCGATCGCCTATCTTCATCGAATTTCTAGCTATCCATGACTCTTCTTTTTGGATATTGATTTTTCCTGATAATGTTGTATTATGGGTGTGGATGCTCATGTTTTCCCTCCTCTGAGTTTATTGTTTGTTGGTGATCAATATTCTATCAGAGATAGGGGGCATGAGTCATCCCCTTTTTACATAATAACGCTTCATTCTTTTTCACTGCAGATCGTGCGATCGTGCCCTATTTGTTGATCAGATTGCTTTGTCCATGGTAATGGAACCTTGTTCCATCTTATCCGTAATGTTGACAACATTACGGATTTTTTGTTGTTTTGTACGTACCATAAACAGGATGGATCTTACTACAACACAATGTTCGTCTTCCGCGCAAGGACCTGTGTGTCGTGTCGTGCTCTATGAGGGAGGGGGGAGGGGCCCCCCGAAACCGGCAGGTGGTAGGCAGATTTCAAACCGACCAGTGCTGCTGTTGTAAAGAGCAATGGTGGTGAGCGTTCTGGGAAAAGGCAGGACGAAAGAATCCTGTCAGGTGTGAATCAGGGAGATTAGTAAAGCAAACCATTGGAGGAAAGCATCGAAAGGCGTAGTCGATGTCGAAACAAGGGTATCGGGTCCTATCCTTGGAACGAAGCCATGGAGGGCGGAACCACCTACTGTCCTGGCAGCATCCGGTGCACAGATGGAATGAACCTGATTTAGGCCCTCATAGGGAACCACGAGAGACTGTCGCACGGACACCTGGCCTTAGCCAGGTGTAAAGGGCTAAGGGTATACCAAGGCCTCCGTGAACAGAGTCGGATCAACTCATAGTAGTGGAGAAACCCTTGTAATGAGGGTGGAGCGAAGGGGTTGAATGGTTTGCCTGGACCAGCCAACGTACAATCCGAAGCAAAGAGATGATCGTGGGTTAGACCCGATGGGTCTAACTGGACGCACAATCTGAGACAAGGAGATGATCGCAGTTGGACCAAGGCAACATCGGATCGAAATCCGGATAGAACACAGCAGAGGGAAGTACGGAGAACGTAACACCAGACTGGGATTCTGAATGGACAAAATCCTATGGGACCATAAGAGCCACATAATGCGAGAGTATTACGTGTGGTTCTGTGCGTCGTGTCGTGCTCTATGAGGGATGGGGGAGGGGCCCCCCGAAATCGGCTGGTGGTAGGCAGGTTTCAAACCACCCAGTGCTGCTGTTGTAAAGAGCAACGGTGGTGAGCGTTCTGGGAAAAGGCAGGACGAAAGAATCCTGTCAGGTGTGAATCAGGGAGATTAGTAAAGCGAACCATTGGGGGAAAGCACCGAAAGGCGCAGTCGATGTCGAAACAAGGGTATCGGAACCTATCCTTGGAACGAAGCCATGGAGGGCGAACCACCTACTGTCCTGGCGGCATCCGGTGCACAGATGGAATGAACCTGATTTAGGCCCTCATAGGGAACCACGAGAGACTGTCGCACGGACACCTGGCCTTAGCCAGGTGTAAAGGGCTAAGGATATACCAAGGCCTCCGTGAACAGAGTCGGATCAACTCATAGTAGTGAAGAAACCCTTGTAATGAGGGTGGAGCGAAGGGGTTGAATTGTCCAGCCTGAACCAGCCAACGCACAATCTGGAATAAGGAGATGATCGGAAGTTGGATCAGGCAACATCAGATCGTAACCCGTCCAGGGGCGATATCAAAAAGCAGGAGGTACTAGATGCATGGTTCCAGGTTAAGCACAATGGTGGAACATATGGGATAGATAAGGTATCTATTGCCAAATTTGAAACCAAGATAAAGCAAAACCTATACAAGATATGGAACCGAATGAATGCAGGGTCTTATTTCCCGCCCAAGGTCCGAAGGGTGGAAATCCCGAAGCCAGACGGTGGGAAGAGACCTCTCGGAATACCCACAATAGGAGATAGGATAGCCCAGACGGTAGTTAGGAACCGACTCGAACCCCTTCTGGAACCACGCTTTGTTTCCGATTCTTACGGATGTCGCCCGGGGAAATCTGCCTTGGAGGCGGTAGATAAGAATAGGAGACGCTGCTGGAAATATGCCTGGGGGATTGATCTTGACATAAAGGGATTCTTTGACAATATACCGCATGACCTGCTCATCAGAGCATTGGAGCATTGTGGCATTGATAAAAGAATGCTCCGTTATTGTGAGAGATGGCTAAAAGCCCCGGTGCAACTACCCGATGGAACTATCGAAGAAAGGACTAAGGGCACACCACAAGGGGGTGTAATAAGTCCCCTACTGGCCAATTTGTTCCTGCACTATGCCCTAGATCGATGGTTGCAGGAACATCATCCAGATATTGAGTTTGAAAGATATGTGGATGACGTGATCCTTCATTGTGAAAATCAAGCCCAAGCTGAAAATCTTCTGAAAGAATTGCAACAGAGAATGGCTCAGTGTGGTTTGGAGCTGCATCCGAGAAAAACCAAAATCTTCTACTGCAAGGACGGCTGGAAGACGGGGAAGCACAAAGGAACATCCTTTGACTTCCTGGGGTTCACGTTTTGCCCGCGTCAGGCCGTAACCCGCGTGGGGAGAAGAAGGTTTCTGGGATACAATCCAGCCATCAGCCGAAAATCGAGGAAGAAGATAGCGAAACGGGGGAAGGAAATAAGAAAACACGTGAGGCCAGACATGGAATTGCATGAGGTGGCGGAAATGTCCAATCCCATATTGAGGGGCTGGGTGAACTACTATGGTGCCTTTTATCCCTCACATCTGAGGAAAGCTTTAGTACGTAGCTTCGATGACAACGTTTTGGCCTGGTGGGCCAGAAAGAAGTACAAGAAGCTCGGTAGCAGGCGAAAGGCTCGAAGGTGGATCCAGTATATACGAGGAAAGTACGGGGACCTGTTCGCCCACTGGCACGTATTAGAAGCAAAGATGGGGCAATAAGAGCCGCATAATGCGAGAGTATTACGTGTGGTTCTGTGAGAGGGTTGGCTGAGATGCCAGCCCTACTCGACGTGAGAGGGTTAGCTGAGATGCCAGCCCTACTCCACAGTGAAAATTTTATAAAAATTCATATGAAATAAGATAAATACCCCTGGGATACCAAAACAGGAACAGTGTCATAACAAAATGTTATTATGTTACTCAATTGCTTTACGAAAAGGTGAGACTAGATTCATAGATAGGGCATTCCCCACAAGAAACTGCACGGTCCCCGTACAGAGGTTCCGTACAGAAAGATCTGACCGTCCCCAAAATCACCATACAGGGATATGGGTATATGATGGAGTCAGACTGTGAAATCGCAAGGAAAAAAACACTATGAAAAGAAAGCGGGGTACTGATCATGTGGCTTGATGGTCATATCGATGTGTTATGGCGTTTATGGCAAACCGAGAAGGAGAGCAAAGATCTCGTCGAGGCAGAGCGAAGCCTGGAAGCTTCACTGGCCAAACAACGTAGGGGGGGGGTCAAAGCCGCTGTTTATCCCCTCTTTTTTGATCCCCAAAAGGTACCGTTCTCGGAGAGACGATCGGTTCTACGCAACCAACTAAGATTGTTTCGGACGCAACTCACCGCCCAAGGGGTCATAAAATTACAAAAAGGATCGGATTTTCATACATTACTCCAATCCAGGGCCCCGGGGGGATTACTTGCTATCGAGGGCGTTGAGGGCCTCCAGGGTGACCTTAACTCTCTGGCATGGCTTCATGAGGCAGGTGTACGCCAAATTGGTCTGACTTGGAACCTTGAAAATGAAGCTGCTTGCGGTTGCCACGTTGCTAACGACACCGGTTTAAAACCATGGGGGAGAGAATTGTTAACCTCCATGGCAAACCACCAGGGCCCCTGGATTTTAGACCTAGCCCACGCAGGTCCCAAAACCTTCCGAGACGTCCTGAATTTCGCCGATCCTACCCTACCTATCCTTGTTTCCCACTCCGCAAGCAGGCATGTCTTTGATCACCCCCGCAACTTGACAGATGAACAACTACGACAACTTTTCAGGCGCAAAGGCCTATTCGGACTCGCGCTCTACCCACCTATATTGGGAAAAAACCCCAAAAAGAGTACCTATGATACGGTCCGAAAACACATTGAACATATTCTTGAACTGGGTGGTGAAGATTACCTTTTCTTTGGATCTGACTTTGACGGCATGGGATCCAATGAACCGAGAGTAAAGGGATTGAAGAATGCCGGGATGTACCCTGAATTTACAAAATTTTTAGAAAACAATTTTGGTTATATCCAGACAGAAAAATGGACCTGGAGTAACTCATTTAAGTTCTACAAAAAGTCTCTGGAAAAGTTGATGGTCCATGTTATGGCGCAGGCTAAATCCTCATAAACTCCCTTATTCCGAGTAAAAAATCAACGCCCACACACACATCCCCCACGTTCGACCTAGATCCCTCGGTAGCATCAATCCTTCCTAACTCCCCCCCTTCATCCTCCAATTGCCCTATACTAATGGGTGGGAATCAGTAACCGTCCCCCCATATAATCCCACATACACCACACGTATCAGGAACTGGTCCGTCAACCCTTCCGTCCTGTAGGAAGCGCATACCATAAATTCACCCCATCATCCCCTTTTCGAAAAATAGGGGTTCTGTTATTATAGAAAATAATTACTAAATGAACAAAAATCCTATCATCCTGATCCTAGTGAGTTTTTGGAAACACAACCGTTATGAAGCAATGGGATGAAATTGGAAGAAATAAGAAAATGTTAGTCTTTGAGGCATAAAAAAACCGTTTTTTTACCACGCCTCAACCAAAAAATAGTGAAAATACCGTAAAACCACCCCATCTTCCGATTGAGAATACTATACAAAGTCGTTATAATGGGGAAAAGGATACTTCGAATTCTGAACCCGCCCATAGAAAATGCTCCAGTTTTGAGATCCTATTCCGTCCGTAGTGGGCCATTCTAAATAGGAAATTAGCAGCCCGTGAAGCCATCCATCTACCACCATTGTGCCACCGTTGGTACCATGCATTTTCGGATTTTACTATCCTTAGGCCAACAGGACCAACGAGACAGTAGAAGCCATAAACATGAAAAAGGACGCAGTTGAGATGACGATTGTTTCCGTCACTGTAATTTGTGCCAATACCGTAAATTTCTAAAAATAAGGAATCAAGGCATTGGACCAATTCTTCACAAACGGGGTGGATAGATCAACAACTTCACAAAGTGGGTGGATATCAATGACTTCATCGGACATTGGTGCAGAAAAGATGCGTATGGGAAAAAGGCTATCGATTGAAATACATGGCCTGTGGGAAGATATTCTTCAATTTCGTAACCCAAAGGCTTGGATGGACCTGTTTCGTTATCTATTGATCCTCTTCTTATGTTGCACGCTCATGAGTTTCGCTGTATATTTGTTCTTCAAGCCTGCCACCTTAGGCACAAGTGGTTTCTCCGGTATAGCCCTCCTTCTCGATTATGTGTTCCACACCAATATCTCCGATGTCTATTTCTATATGAATGTTCCCTTCGTTATCTGGGGTTTTTTCCTTCTAGGAAGGAGGTTCGTCCTGCATTCAGCGGCTGGGATCTCTGTATTCTACCTCTGTCTAAAAATATTGGAACCCCTCCAAAATCTCCACCAATATCACGTCCAAAATGAGTGGATTTCCATTTTATTTGGCGGTTTCCTGTTCGGTCTAGGCGCCGGATTTGCTCTCAAAATGGGGGGAAATACCGGGGGTGTGGATCTCGTAGCACTCATCAACCGTTACTTTACCGGGATCAAGCTCAACTACACGATTTGGGCCTTCGATTCCTCTGTAATCCTATTCGCCTGGTATAAACTAGGCACTGGAACCGTTCTTTACACACTCGCCAACATCCTCGTTTACACCACCACCATGCGAATTGTCCTCGAAGGATTCCATCGTTCCCGCACCGTAGTGTAACCAGCATTTCTCAGCAAACCCTCTTCTATCCTCCGTTCCATCCACGGAGGAGGTGGGTCCTGATGACATTCACGATCGTACAAAAGAAAATCAATAGAATCCCCTCCCCCAGAACGATTTTCAGCAGACAACCCTAAATGGATATCCGCCACAATATAGTATGTTATATTCACAGAACCACGGACAAAAATGCCGTGTGATCATTCCGATCCTTTTCCTTGATCATAAACAAGGCTTTTGCATCATTCTAAAGTTTACTGCATACTCCTACCCAAACTAGAAAAACGACAGAAAAAAATCCTGAAGGATGGCCCAAACAAGGAGGACCCAACTGCATGGGTGGTATCTCAACCCCTGGGAATCATCACTAGATTGGATTTCCTGCGAACACGGGGGAACACCCAAAATATCTTCAGAATTTTCTTTCATAAATATAAATTACTATACATTTCATCCGCACATGCCTATACAAAGTATCACATATAGAATTATCCATTCTGGCCCTAATCCACGCAATCGGCTGTGAACCCCAACTTCCACCCTCGTCCTTGGCCCCTAGTGAGTGACAAATGATTCCGACTTTTATGGGAGGGGTTGACAAGCCGTACAAAAACGGTGTCTACTCCTATAACAAGATAAAACCCTCCATCCTACTTCCTCCCCCTCCTGGGACGGAATTCCGGAGGTCGAGATAGAAAGGATATGATGGTACAATGACTGCAAATGCAGAGAAAAAGCCCCTCCTGCCCATGCTAAAGGCGGAATGGCGAGGTTTGGTTGATGATGTCAAAAAACTATCTGAAGCCAGGACTTGGTTATACCTCATCCGCCACTTTACCATCCTCTCTTTCGCTCTCCTCCTGGTTGGTATCGCCGTCAACTTTTTCTTCAAGCCCGCCAAAATAGCCAGCGGTGGTTTTACCGGCATCGCTATGCTCGTCAACTACGTATGGCCCAATGGATTGAGCATCGCCAAAATTACCACCCTTCTTAACGTCCCCTTTCTCCTCATAGGATTACCGCTCCTGGGTCGTCGTTTTATTCTCCACTCTCTCACCGGTATCGCTGCATTGTATGCAGCAGTAGAATGGACCTCCTTCCTGAGAGACCTCCATCAATACCATGTCAGCGACCCGTGGCTTGCTGTTGTCTTTGGTGGGGGTTTCCTCGGTCTAGGGGTCGGAATCGCTTTTAAGATCGGTGGTAATACCGCCGGGGTCGATTTGGTGGCCCTCATCAACCGTTACTTCACAAACATGAAACTGGGGTACACACTCCTCTTTGTCGACTCCTCCGTTGTCCTCGCCTCTTTTTACATCCTCTACAAACAATATGGATCCCTGCATAATGGTTTCTACACCTTAGTTGAGATTTTCATTTACTCCACCGTGGCACGTTTGGTTCTAGAGGGCGTCAGCGTATCCCAAACAGTGACCATTATCTCCCGACAAGCCCACCTAATCACGACCCAGGTCCAAAAAGAAATGGGGCGTGGTGTAACTATACTGAATGGACGCGGGGCTTATACAGGCGACGAAAGGGAAGTTCTATACGTGGCCCTGTCCCCACGTGAGCTGCCACTGCTGCAAAAGATTGTCAACCAAGCAGACCCACAGGCCTTCATGGTAGTGCAAAATGTCCGCGATATCTCGGGCAAAGGGTTCACAATGGAAGAACCGAAGGCACCGGCACCGCCCTCTAAACCCCACAAACAGTCAGCATAGACTACTACAAATTCGATAGGACCAGAAGGCGGGGACAACATCTAAATCCCCGCCTTCCATTCCATTATGGAATAGGATTCACAACACGGGAATGTATCCAATCTATGGTGTGGGAATAAAATCCTACAATACACGACAGAGCGAGAGAACGGAGATGAGAGAGGCCCATGGCCAGAAGGATGCCCCAAACTACTATGAAACAATATATGGCCAGGGAGTGGGAGGTTTTTACCAAGGATCTCCGACAATTGCGGAAGCCACAAACGTGGCCAAACATTCTCCTCCATGTATCCACCGTTTTCTTGGGCTGCCTACTCATAGCCGCAACCGTCAATTTCTTCGTTGTACCCGCCCGTTTTGGTGACGGTGGTTTTACAGGGATTGCTATATTAATCAACTACATGAATGGAATAGACATAGAATATGTGGTTCCGTGGTTGAATATCCCCCTGGTGCTTTTCGGCATCCCCTTCCTCGGATATCGGCTCATTTTCCATACCGTGCTCGGTGTCACCCTTATCTCCCTTGCATTTCACCTCACTAGTCCCCTAAAATCTTTTACATCCTGGCATGTCCATGACCCCTGGATTACGGTTCTATTCGGTGGTGCTATGATGGGACTGGGTCTGGGCACGGTGTTGCGCGTTGGTGGTAATACCGGGGGAACCGACTTGGTAGCCCTCATGGTAAAGCGTTTTGCCGGTGTTCCATTGAATTGGACGCTTTTTGCCTGTGATGCCTCCGTACTTTCCTTCGCCCTGTACTACCTGGGCCTAAAGAAATTTCTCCATACCCTAGCCTATATGCTAGTTTATACCTTGGTCATTAAGGTGATCCTAGAAAATCTTGATTCCTCGCGCGCAGTAACCATCATCTCATCCCAGGCACGCGTGATCATACAAGAAATAAAAAACGGAAAACTCAATCATGGCGCCACCGTATTGAAAGGACAAGGCTCCTATACCCATCAGCAACGTGATATTATCTATACGGTAGTACCCACCCATGAGCTAAAAACCCTCCGTACTCTCGTGGGGGATACCGATCCCACAGCTCTTGTTATAGTGGGAAGCGTACGTAAGGTTTTGGGTATAAAATTTCCCCCACTGAAAAATCATAGCCCCCAGGAAACCCCTCCAGAAACCACGTCCACCCCAGACCCATCCGTACGCTCCACCCTTTCTTAGAAAATATGCAACTGTTTCCCAAAAGTTTGTTCCATAACAAAACAATGAAAGAAAACCCTCTTCACCCTTTCAGAGGAGGGTCAAAGATTCATGATAATTCTGCACAATGACTACCCATTGGATAAAAAGAGGAAAAAATATGCGACAAGCCATCCAGGTCACCTATATACGAGACTTGATCGTTATTATGATCGGAACCACGGCGATGGCGCTTGCTATACACGCTTTTTCTATTCCCTCCAACCTAGCAGAGGGAGGTTTTACAGGTTTAGGATTACTCATCCATTATCAAACCGGATGGCCCCTCGGTTACCTCCTCTTCTTCTTGAACATTCTCCCTTTGGGTTTAGGATACAAAATACTTGGAAAGAAATCCTTTCTCTACTCTGTATTCGGTATCATTTGCATGGCATCCTCCTTAGAAGTTATCTCCTATTTGGGAGATAACCCTTTCGGTTTACAAGATTCCCCTATCCTCTCAGCCCTCTATGCTGGTATTCTCATTGGTATAGGTTGTGGACTGGTCTTCCAAACCGGTGGTACCATCGGAGGCTGGGGTATCATAGCGCAAATCATACACCGACGGACACGCCTATCCCTCGGGACAGTCATCCTTCTATGGGATACTTTTATCCTCCTGATTTCCGCCTATACACTCACCCTCGAACGAGCCCTGTATACACTCATCGAAATAGTAATCATTGTCTGTGTCGTTGATTTTATCCTTAGGGGAGGACTGCAACCCTGTCGTACCGCTACCATCATTTCCCGTTCCGCTCCCCTCCTCCAACATGAGCTTATAAGGAAAATGAATCTGGGTGTCACAATCCTAAGCGGCAAGGGAGCTTACACGGGAAAGCCCCAGGAGGTTGTATATACTGTTCTTTTCGAACATGAATTGGCAAAACTTTATCATCTTGTGACATCCATAGATCCCGAGAGTCTGATCACCGTTCACCGTGCTCATATGGTAAAAGGGGGAAGATTCTCGAAGTATGTCAAAAAAATATCCTTTCCCAACCTGTTCGAGTGACTCTAATTTTGCATTACAATATTATTTTTATATATTTTCAATAAAAATAATATTGTAGAGATAGGATGATCCTGGAAAATTTCGATTCCCCACATATAGTAACCATCATCTCGTCCCAGACACGCGCAATCCCACAAAAAATAAAAAACGGAATGCTCCTATACCCGCCAACAACGTGATATCATTTATCATGATAGTGCCTACCCACGGTCTAAAAACCCCTCGTACCTTCGTGGGGGATACCGATCCCACAGCTCTTGTTACGGTGGGAAACGTACGTGAGGTCTTTTGTGTATGTCGTGTCCCTATTTATGAGGGATGGGGGGATGGGCCCCCCGAAATCGGTAGGGGGTAGGCAGGTTTCAAACCGCCCAGGGCTGCTGTTGTAAGGAACAAGGGTGGTGATCGTTCTAGGAAAGGGTAAGGACGAAAGATTCCTCCCCGATGTAAATCAGGGGGATTCGTAGGGCGAACCACGGAACGAAGCATGGGGGACGAACCAATCTACGGTTCCTGGGGGCATATCCGGTGCGCAGAAAGGAAGGGACCTTGATTTAGGGCCCCCCTCCTAAGGAACCACAAGAGACTATTGCACAGAGGACACCTGGACGCCCCTAGCCAGGTTGAAGGGTCCGGCCTGAACCAGCCAACGTACAATCCGAAACAAGGAAGTGATCGTAGGTTAGACACGATGAATCTAAACTAGACACACAATCTGAGATGAGGAGATGATCGTGGGTTGGACCAGGCAACATCAAATCAAAACCCGGATAGAACACAGCAGGGGACTGTGGTTCTGAATGAGCCAAACCCTATGGAACCATAGGAAGATGAGACCATAAAAGAGCTATATGATGCGAAAGTAGCACGTGTGGTTCTGTGGGAGGGTTGGCTGAGATACCGCCCCCCTACCCGACGACAGAAAATACCCCCACTATGTAGAGAACCATAATCCATGGGAAGAAACACCTACAGAAAACACGTCATTTATACCCGGGCCTCGTCGATGCACCCCACAACCCCTACTTAGAAAAATATATGCCCTGTTTTCGAAAAGTTTGTTCCATGCAAAACGATAAAAAAAAACCTCTTCACCCTTTCAAAATAGGGTCAAAAATTAACGGTAATTTTTTACAATCACTACCTATTGGATAAAAAGAGGAAAAAAAATGCGACAAGTCATCCAAATCACCTATGTACGGGACTTGATCGGTATTATGATCGGAACCATGGCAATGGCGCTTGGTATACACGCCTTTTCTATTCCCTCCAACCTGGCAGAGGGGGGCTTTGCAGGTTTGGGATTACTCATCCATTATCGAACCGGATGGCCCCTCAGCTACCTCCTCTTCCTCTTGAACATTCTCCCCCTAGGTTTAGGATACAAAATACTTGGGAAGAAATCCTTTCTCTACTCTGTATTCGGCATCATTTGCATGGCATTTTCATTAGAAATTATCTCCTACCTAGGGGATAACCCTTTCGGCCTACAGGATTCCCCTGTCCTCTCATCCCTCCATGCTGGTGTTCTCATCGGTATAGGTTGTGGGCTCGTTTTCCAAGCCGGTGGTACCACCGGGGGATGGGATATCATAGCACAAATTATACACCGTCGGACACGTCTATCACTTGGGAAAGTCATCCTCCTATGGGATATTCTTATCCTCTTGATTTCCGCCTATACACTCACCCTCGAACGCGCCATGTATACACTTATCGAAATGGTAATCGTTGCCCGTGTCATCGATTTTATTCTTGGGGGCGGACTGCAACCCTGTCGTACCGCTACCATCATTTCCCGTTCCGCTCCCCTCCTCCAACATGAGCTTATAGAGAAAATGAACCTGGGCGCCACAATCCTAAGCGGTAAAGGGGCTTACACAGGAAACCCCCAGGAGGTTCTATATACTGTTCTTTTTGAGCATGAACTGGCAAAACTTTATCGTCTTGTGACATCCTTAGACCCCGAGAGTTTGATCATCGTCCACCGTGCTCATATGGTAGAAGGGGGGGGGTCCTCGAAGTATCTCAAAAAAATATCCCTTCCCCATCTGTTCGAATGACCTCTGAATACTGGTGTATGATATTTTTGATAAAAATTAGTATACACAGATCATGAATGG
Source organism: Pasteuria penetrans (assembly GCF_900538055.1). Lineage (NCBI taxonomy): Bacteria > Bacillati > Bacillota > Bacilli > Caryophanales > Pasteuriaceae > Pasteuria > Pasteuria penetrans. The sequence continues at coordinate 1,986,663 of NZ_UZAC03000001.1, read as the reverse complement.
GTGGATTTATTGTAAAAAATAACACCGCTAATAGATACTAAAAATAAAAATGGTGCGGTGGGAACGATAACCGCTGCTGTCACCATTATGGACACAAACACCATAATCAAGCAGGATTCAATTCATTCTACAAAACTATCCGTTGAAATAGTATAATATAAAAGGGGGGAATGTCTTCCCGAACTATACACGTTGTATGTCCTAAGCACATCTTCCTCTAAATCAACATGGAACAATATTTTCTGTACATTTATAAAATAAATATAACATATACAATTGAAATTACTATTGGGTAACGACTATACTAAAACAATAGGGTATAGGTGTGATGAAATCACAAAACTGAGTTTCTATTATAGAAAATCAGTTTCCCACCCCAAAATTACCTTAACCTGCGTATGAAGAAGCCCCCCTCCCCCCCAACAATGTTCCAAAAATAGGAGGTAGAGAGGACGATCGTGAATGACTAAAAGCATGGAAGAAAAAAACCTCCTGCTGATGTTAAAGGAGGAGGGAAAGGGTTTAGTTTGTGATATCAAGAAACTAGCGAAACTGAAGACTTGGTTGTATCTCATACGACATCTTAGCATCCTCTTCTTTGCCTCCCTATTGATCGGTGTTGCCGTTTACTTCTTTCTCAAACCTGCCAAATTCGCTGCCGGTGGTTTCACGGGCATTGCTATACTCATCAACTATGTTTGGCACAAATGGGACGAGGGCACCCTCGTTCTTCTTCTCAATATCCCTTTCCTACTCCTAGGGTTTCCGCTCCTAGGACGCCACTTTGTTCTCCATTCTATAACGGGTATCTTTATGTTGAAAATAGGCCTACGATGCACATCTATTCTACAAAATATGCACAATTATCACATCAAGGACCCATGGCTAACCGTTCTCTTTGGGGGTGCACTCCTTGGCTTAGGGCTAGGAATCACCTTTAAAACAGGTGGAAACACCGCCGGAGGCGATTTGATAGCCCTTATCAACCGCCACTTTACGAACATGAAATTAGGCCACACGCTCCTTATCCTCGATTTTATCGTAATTCTCTCTTCCTTCTATATCCTCTATAAGCAAAATGGATCCCTCCATAATGGTTTTTATACCCTGGCGGAGATCCCCGTTTATTCCACTGTAATACGGTGGATCCTAGAGGGTTTCAATAGTTCTCATACGATAACCATCGTATCCCGACGAGCTCCCTCTATGATCGCCCAGATCCAAAAAGAAATAGGACGCGGTGTAACCATATTGAATGGAAAGGGGGCCTACACAGGGGATAGAAAAAGAGTGCTGTATATCGCCCTATCCCCACGGGAATTGCCCTTGTTACAAAAAATCGTCAGCCGTGAGGATCCACAGGCCTTCATGGTGGTACAAAATGCTCGTGATGTCTCGGGTAGAGGATTTACATTAGAAACCCATGCTGTACCCCCAGGGTTACATCCATCCCAGGAAACTACCAATCCGGGTAAGTTCCCATCCACACGTTTCCGGTTCCGCAAGGATTACCACATAATCCACCAGAAATGCTTGTAAATCCATTGTGTTCCCTATTTCCGCATAGATTCCCCGAGATCCATCTGTACCCGATTCAGACGAAATTCTCGCGAGGGGCCCTCCACCCCCTCAACGGTAATGCTAGGGAAAAGTATACAAAAATGGACGCCCTCTGGGCGTTTTTTTATGAAGAAACAATTTATCATAATAATAAGGAAATACTCATCCTCATTCCTCTCCTCCGAGGGGAGGAATTTTTGTCCGGGGAATCGGAAGAAAAAATAAAAAAGATCCTTCCGGAGTCAAAACACCAAATTTTTGGAGTACAGTCCAATCCATTCTGATCCACTCGCATCATTTATTTCGTATCAATGAAAATAAAAAAATATCCTTGGGACCATTGTCAGGGTATCGATCCGCGTGGTACACTGCCGGTGGATATTGTCCGTTCCGATATCTGTTCCTCAACGTTATTTTGTGGACGGGGTCATAATTGCATTCCATCACGCATGTAAATTCTCTGAGGAAGTCTCACCATGTATTTTTAGGAGGTCCCGCCCTACCCCAAGGGCCCTCTTTGAATCTGAAGTACCAAGATATATTTGTGGTTCTCCTTCGGGAGATAATGTCAAACTTATTACAATATTTCGGTGGATTAAAATATATTATGAACAGGTAGATTTCCCACTAAAGTTATCGTTCTACTATCCTCGCCGGGATCATTAGCCCCTTCGCTCCACCTTCATTACAAGGGTTTCGTCAGCTACTATGGGCTCATCCGATCTTCATACACATGAAGCTCACCAAATGATAAGTGATAGGTTGGACAAAGCAAAATTATGTAAAATAGATGTAAAAAGAGGTAATATACATGATGGATTAAAGGAAGTATTAAGGGTCCCCCTTCCTGGATTTTTTGTTTCCTACCCAATACTACACAAGAAAACAGGTGAACATCTTGGGTACATTATGCGTCTTTGGGCCAAAAATGTACCCACCCCCACAATAGCTGTGACCTCAGAAAATAACAAAGAGTCTGTTTACTTTTTCAGCGAAAATAATGTGGAATCCACCCATCTCGATGAGAATAGGAATTTGTTAAATGACGAGGGTGAAATCATCCGAAAAAATTTCAACGAAGATTCCTTGAGATACGAGGTAAGGGGACATGATAGAAGCAAACGCTTTTTCCATTCGGGAGCATGTGCCATAATTGCACCGCAATAGTAGACGGTCTCTCCGATCTCTCTGGTTATGGATGTCTCTATGCATGTGGAAGATTAGGCTTTTTTTGGGGACGTGTACCCATAGGCATACTCCTTATAGCTTTGGGTTGTTGGGGAGCCTGTAAGTATGTTAGAACTTATGGAGCCAGTTATGCCCACCGTCATCTCTGTGGGGGAGTTTGTTGATTTTTTCTAGATCCATTACGTCCATTGTACCCCCGCATAAACAGCTTTCAAAGTACAATCTACCCAAAATTTAGACTGCATCTTCCGACGTTCCGCAAGGAAATTTCGTTGAACAGATACGTTATCCCGCATCACAGGAATTGTTATCCTTTGAATTCCTCAGTTTGTCCGCATAACCCCATACATACGGGAAGGGGGGACAAAAAGGGGTGCAATAGACACCCCCCTCAATTCGTCCCATAAAAGGTGATCCTTATGAGAAAATCATTTTTATTTATATTATATTTTGTTATTCATAAAATCCTATTCTGTTTACCTGTCATTATATGGATGGAATCAGATTCCTTTGTTCACGGTTATGATTTACCTGGTTATATCCCATCTCCCGGTATTTTCTCCTTCTATGTCGGATTATTCATACTTTCCATTTTTCTTCCCATTAGTAAAATAATAATACCCAATGATGATGTTGCATCCAAAAGAAGGGAAATTACCATAACATCAATAGGTATAATCTTAGGAATATGTATCATATTATTTAAAATAATGTTTAAAGAATACAATTTATTTTTCTTATTGATGTTTTCTCTTTTCACCACCATTTTAGCAATAGTATGGATATATTCGAGAATCTTAGGAAGAAAATATCGGGTGCTAGAACATTGCCTGTCTCAGTGGCACGAGGAATGGAAAAACAGCGAAATCCTTATAAATAAATATAATAATAAAAAAAATTATAAAAAATATCCATTGATTATTTCCATTACCCTCCTAACAGTATATTTTGTATCGATATCCTATATGTATATACATATGGGAAAGACATGGCAGGTAATAGCAGGTTTTCTATTGAGTTATGGTAGTTTGATAGCCTTAATACAGCGGTTGGGTTCTGGTTTGGGTCCTTCGCATCCATGGTATCCCCCATACTGGCGTAGTTCATTAGTGATAGGCACGGTCATTACCATAACCTTCGGGTACTGGTTCACCCATCAGACTCATTTGCCCTTCCTCCAAGAATATCTATGGAGGAATTTTCCTTATCTTTTCACGGACTGGCCCCCCATCCTGAGTCAAATATTCGCAGTTCCCATCATCCTGCCTCTTTCCTATGTTTGGCCTGGGTTTGCCCACGTTTTGACAAAAAAATCATAGCGAGATGAAAACTGAATTGGGAAACAAATAAAAGGGACCTCTGCCCAAACGGGGGGTCCCCTTTATCATGGGGAAAGAGGGATCCGTGCAATTTCCTATGGAGAATACTCCCCTATATAAATAAAAATTCGCTGTCATCCGACCTTGGGTGCTCTTCATCCAACGGCGGAATTTTGCGTCCTAAAACACAGCAGAAAGCAACGAGAAAAAACTACTCTCGCCGCCCAAAACATGGTTGCGTAGGGCTGGCATGTCACGGCCAACTCTTCCCACAAGACCACACATACTACTCCCGCATTATGAGGACCTCATGGCCGATAACCAATGAGCAAACTATGTTCCCGTACCTTCCTCCTATGTACTGGATCCACCTGCGGACCTTTCGCATGCTATTGGGCTTCCTGTACACCCCCCACCAACAAGTTAAAACATTGTGTCATTGAAGCTGCGTAGAGCTTTTCCCAGAGGGATCAAAGGCACCATAGTAGCTGACCTACTCCCTACACAAGCAACGCCTGACGTGGGTGAAACGTAAACCCCATAGGGAATCAAACCCCTTGTACTTTCCTTGTCCATAAAAAATTTTGGTTTTCCTAGGATGCAGTTCCAGACCACAATGGGCTATTCTCTGCTGCAATTCCTCCAGAAGATACTCAGCTCGGGCCTGATTCTCACAATGAGGGATTGCATTCTCTACATACCTCCCAAACCCAACATACCATACCTTATCCGTACTCTCGGATGACTGTTTACCCATGTTTATAAAGTTCCCCTTACTTTTTCAACCATATGAGGGATGCAAACATCATTACATATGTATACAAATATTACTATCCAATGCAAGGAATGCGTACCTACTATTTTTAAAATAATACTAATTATGAGTATTGATATAAAAATCACCAGCATTTATACTAGACATTAAGTAACCATCCTATTGTAATGACCTACCCCCTCTCGTTACTATACAAACATACATTCGGAGGAAGAAGGTCGGGAATCCATGGCTGGAAATACATCCGAACCAACCATAAAACGGTATATAACCAAAGAATGGAAAATCCTCAACAACGACCTCCAACAGCTGCTCCAACCACAAACCTGGCCGAAAATCCTCTCTCATGTATCCATCGTTTTTCTTGGATGTTTGGTTATAGCCGCAACCCTCAATTTTTTCGTCATACCTTCCCATTTTGGTGACGGCGGCTTCACGGGAATCGCGGTTCTGTTGAAATACATGTCCAACATCAATCTGGATGACGTCGTAATCTGGCTCAATATCCCACTGGTAATCATCGGGATTCCTTTTCTAGGGTATCGACTCATCTTCCACACCTCACTTGGTGTCGGTATCCTCTCCTTTGCACTAGCCCTCACGAAACCCCTAACACTTGCCACCGCATGGCACGTTCACGATCCATGGGTTTCCGTGTTATTTGGTGGCACCCTAATGGGACTCGGTGTAGGCATTGTGTTGCATATTGGTGGCAATACTGGGGGATCCGATCTCGTAGCCCTAATTGTAAAACACTTTACAGGTATCCCACTGAACTGGACACTCCTCGCTTTCGACGCTTCTGTTCTTTCTTGCACCCTATATTATCTAGGCATAAAGAATTTTCTCCATACCCTCACCTACATGTTCGTTTACACCCTTGTCATCAAAATGGTTCTAGAGAATTTTGATTCTGCACGCATTATAACCATCATCTCACCCCAAACACATTCCATCATAAAGAAGATACACGCCAGTAAACTCCCCATAAGCGCTACCTTACTAGAGGGGCAAGGATCCTACACCCATCAAAAACAAGACATCCTCTACACAGTAGTTCCAACCAGTGGATTGGCAGCCCTCCGTACTCTTGTGGAAAGGGAAGATCCCTCGGCTTTTATGGTCATAGAAAATGCGTATAAAACCTTTGGGAGAAAATTTCTGTCATTAGAAAACTCCTCCCAGGATCTCCCGTTCAACGATCCTTCTCCCCAACCATCACGGGTCAGAAAGGTCTAAGACGGGGAAGCAAATGGTCTTAAGCATGGTACTCATATAGAAAATAATATAAAATTTTAATTATAATATTTAGTTCTGATGATTCTAGGATTTATATTTTATTCATCAAAGGTGTGAATATTTTTGTGATTACGAAAATTTATAAACGTAGTTCTATTTCGATCATTCTTGCGGGTGTTTCTTTGCTTTTTATGACGGTATTTCCGCCCCTACTAGCCCAGAATTCCCATCTCCATGGATCGGTCCCCCACAGCGGCAAAATACCGGAGAAAGGGGAAGAGGTAGGGTCTAACGATTATTCTATGGGTAAGGACCATAGGGAAGATCAGGATCATAAGCAACCGGAGAAATGGACAAAGCTCCCCATTGAGTTGCTCGATCCGGTCTTCGAACATCATATTAAAAAGTGGGTATCCCAGGAGGAAGGCCATGGGTATTATAAAATTTCGGAATTATTTATAAACTATGCTGAAAATAGTTCTAAAGTTATGCTTGACGTTTATATTCAATTTCCGGATCAATCCTTTCGTCGATTTAGATTTTTGGAGAATGGGAAGTTAGTAGGGATTTGGAAGGGGAATCCTGACTATCGAGAGTGGACCCAGCTCCCGATAAGGGACAGCGAGAATGGAGAGAAAATCGACGATAAGATAAGTGATAAAATTTCTGGAAAAGAGGATGGAAAGAATCAACACGGCAGAGACGGAAGCATATCACACTCAACAGAACCGGATGCATTGCCAAAGAAGGCTCATCCACGGTCTATTCGTATTGCCGTGTATGCCGACCCTTCCTACCGTGTGGGACACCCAGAGTGGAGAGAAGACATACGCATGTTTATTCATGAAATGAATGATCGTTTCTATGGGGAACTAGGGATAGGAATAGAAATCGCCCATGTTCATAAGCTGTTTAAGACTTTATACCCTAACAGTGATAATTTATATGATTTTATGAGTACTCCCCTACCCACCCCTGCGCATTCTGCGCATATTAAGGTTCTTTTCACACAAAGTCATGATCCACGGGAACCCCACCACAGACTGGGAATAGCTGAAGTAGGGAAACTAGGGCGACTAGGGGGAGAATCAAGAAAACCCCTTGCTACGATTGTCAGGGCAGGTCACCCCTCAAGGATGAAAACGGGTAGGAGGTATACTAGTTGGAGTTACGATGTTCATATCCTACAACATGAACTTACTCATAACCTTGGGGAGAGGCACGTTGCTGAATCTGAATGCGGACCTGGTTCATACGCTAATTTGATGTGCCCCTACTTGAAGTGGAAGAAGCGCTACCTCCATTGGTCGTCAGATCAAATTCAACGAATGAAAGTGATGGCAGAGGAATGGCTGACTAAGCCACTAACCCTTACCCAAAATTCGGACTCGGAACAGGATCGGAGAAATGTAGAAATCAGCGAGCTGTCAACTAATTCCAGGTTCTATCGTGGAAAGTAACGATCCGACAACTCCCGCCTAGAACATCGTCGAGTAGGGCTGGAACATCTCGCCAACTCCCCCACGAAACCAAAACACGTACTACTTTCCCTCGACCCTAATACAGTAGTGCAGGAATCTATGGACCCGTAAGGAATCTTAGGGACATCCCCCCTCGCGGTGTGTGCCCTTGATCCTTTTCTCGATCATTCCATTGAGTCGTTGTACCAAGGCTTTTAGCCATTTCCCACAATAAAGAAACCTCCTTTGGTCCATACCACAATGACTTCAGTTTCTTTAAGAATCTGCGGGATGCCACCAGGGAAGACCCCGAAGATATCTTTTCAAAAGATTGCACAAGGAGGTTCTGAAATCCCCCGATCTGGAAACAGCCTACGCGACTGGCTCGGAAATCCGCAAAGATTATGAAATAATAGCCTCGGAAACTACAAAAATAATGCAGGGGGGTCTATGCAAGATCACCACCCATACGACCTTGCCCGTCGGAATTGGTGTTGAATACCCTGATAAAACAGGAATCTACTTCATTACCAATCTCCATATTATTTATACTAAAAATGGATGGCAGGAAGATGAAGGACAAAACAGAATTTTCTATATATACAAATTAAAAAATAATTTTAAAAATACATGGGAAAGTTTCCCTGGGCGGCCGGAAATTGGGACTAAAAATCCCCTCCGGAAGGATGTATATACCCATTTCAGATACTGTCGTAATGAACGATTCGTATCACCTTAATAAAACCGAGAATAAAACCAAGGGCGCTGATCCAAAGGATTGGCGTCTTTTTCCATTTTCCCAAACGGAAAATAATGAAAAGACCCTATTCATAAGATAAAAAACTACCATTTATGGCAATTTATACATGGTAAACCCGACGCTCCTTTCATTGTACAACCAACTTAATAAAATTATGAATGTAGAACCATTCAATGAATCAAACTAAATGTAGGAAAACCATATCAAAAGAAAGCACGCGGAGGTCATCATGCCATGTTTTTTCCCCACGTCCGCAATCTCATCCTCATCACTATAGGAACCTCACTCATATCCCTCGGATTGACCCTATTCCTCCTACCGGTTGGTCTAGCCGAAGGGGGTATGACAGGCCTCGGACTCCTCCTATATTACCAAACCCACTGGCCCCTAAGCTACATCCTCCTCATCCTGAATACCCTCCCTATCATCATATTTTATAGAATCCTTGGAAAAAAAAACCTATTCTACTCATTATTCGGAACCCTCTCCCTATGGATAGCCCTACAAATCATGACAAACATAAAAATACCCAATTTAGATATAACTAACGATCCCCTGTTAGCTGCCCTTTATGCAGGATTCACCATCGGAACGGGTTGCGGTATCATTTTCCGTACGGGTGGGGGAACAGGGGGACTAGATACCATCGCGCAAGTTCTGTACAAATACAGGGGCATTTCGATCGGCCATACCTTGTTCTGTTGGGATTCTCTCCTACTCATCTCCTCCATGTATATCATCACGCCCCGGAGAACCATGTACACCCTGATAGAAACCCTTATTGTGGCACGCGTGATCAACTTCATCATCGAAGGAAGCTTCCGGACCTGTCGAACTGTTACCATCATATCCAGTCACGCACCAGAACTGAAAAGGAAGCTCAATGAAAAAATAGGACGTGGTATCACCGTTTGGAAGGGTGAAGGGGCATACACAGGTGAACATAAAGAAATTCTCTACATTGTTGTTGCCAATCGTGAACTCCACAAACTAAAAAATAGGGTTAGGGACCTAGATCCCAAAGCTTTTATGATCATCCACAACGCACGTGATGTACTGGGGGAAGGATTTTCCTTCCATAAAAATCATCATGCACAAATAAAAAAATCACAGGGATTTGGAAAATCCCCGTGATTACATACGAACAACCAGACAGCCCATCCCTAAAACTATTTTTGCTTGGATAGAAAATCAACCAACCACAGCAGATCCAGGAGCAAACCGGACTCCCGCTCACTCAGTCCCAGTTCCTTTACTCCTTGTGCAAACTGATTCGGATCACCCAATCCTCGCTCTAGCAATTCCCGCTTCCTTCTCCCCCCTTTCAAATAACCACATCCGGGATGCTGGTTAGCAGGCATCCCTACACCAGGATTTTCCCTAGACAAATTTCTACCATTGCATATGGTGTACATAATCTCCCTTTTGGAAAGCCTTCTACCCACACTAGCTAGATTAGGCCCAGCGATACCCTTGAGATCAGAACCATGGCAACCGATGCACGTACCCCTTTTGAAAACCTTATAACCGGGGTGATCGGGATTCTGCACCTGAAAACTATCGGGTACGGGTGGCGGTACATCAGATCTCTTGTGTTCCACAAGAGCTGCCCACGTAAGAGACGCACTCAAACCCACCGCAAGCAACATAATGAGACTGGTGCCCGGCCTTTGAAAGGGACGACGCTCGGGACGACGATCTAGCCAGGGAACCAACAAAAGGGACCCGAAGGTAATACCGGGCAGTACAACCGAGGCAATGGGCTTATAAATCCCCGCCGCCCACGGATACTTTAGCAATTGGTACAAAAAAAGGAAATACCAATCCGGGAAAGGAATATAACCACGACTACTGGTAGGATCAGCCACCTCCCCCACCTCAACAGGTTTGTACATCACCAACAGCAAAAAAGCCACCAAAAAGACAACCGCAGTCATCCACTCCCTGAGCAAAAAATCAGGGAAAAAGGCCTCCGTTTTACCGGGAAAATCAGCATAACTGGGAGCAAAAGACTTCCGCTTCCGAACTCGCACCCGCGAATCACCCACATAGTGAACAGGCTCAGGGGATAAGGACGGGGACGAATGATCGGATCGTTGCGAACCACCTCCCATAACTGCACCCCACTTCCCTCTTCATAGGAATATCCCGAAAAAATATAGGCTAAAAATCAACAAAAAAACAACAAAAGAAAATTTTCATTCATCCACTCACAGGGGCCCCGAAATTCCCTGCCGCCGGATCAAAATGAAATGAGCAGCGATCAGACCTAGCAGAATCGCCGGCAAAAAGAACACATGCAGAGCATAGAAACGGGGCAAAGTCCCCGGATTGAGATTCATATCGGGAGAGGCACTCAGAAAACTGGCAACCTGATCACCGATAAGAGGTACCGATCGGGCAATTTCTATCCCAACCTCAGTAGCAAAGTAGGCCTTATCATCCCACGGCAACAAATAGCCCGTAAACCCAAGCCCCAACATAATAAAAAAGATAAGCACACCTACAACCCAGTTGAATTCACGCGGATGTTTGTACGAACCGGTAAAAAAGACTCGCAATGTATGCAAGAGCAACATTACAATCGAGACACTAGCCCCCCAATGGTGCATTCCGCGCACGATGGTACCCATGGCTATCTCACTCTGCAGATATTTCAAACTAGGCGCCGCATTGACAATATCAGGTACATAACTCATTGCCAAAAACATTCCTGATAAAATTTGGCAAACCACAACGAAAAACGTCAGTCCACCAAAACAATAGATGAACGCTGCAAAATGATGAGCAGGGTTCACATGCTCAGGAACCTCGTGGTCTGCCACATCACGCCACACCGGTGTAATATCAAGCCTCTCATCCACCCATCGATACATGGCGCGTAGCATTGTCGGTCGAATCCTCCCCTCCCCATATTCCCGAAGTCACCACATCAAGGGACCGTCCCTAACCGACAGGGGTAGCCGCCTTCTCATGGCGCTCCTTGCTCTTTGGTTTGACATGGAGCATGCCATTCACTGTTTTGTTGGGATATTCATCAAGGGGCCTGGTCGGAGGTGTACCCCTTATGTTAATGCCACTCGCTGTATACCGACCCATGTGACACGGGCAGAGAAACCCCCCTGTCGCGGAATCGGAATTCACCTGACAGCCTAAATGGGTGCATCGGGGGGAAAGACACAAAATCCTCCCCTGATAGAGCAGAACAAACATAGCCAGGGATGCACCTTCATTATAGTACCAAGCCTCCCGATGGGGATGACGAACCTGGATCTTCGTGGGCTTATCCGTGATTTCCGACACACGCATACCCGTATCAATATACTGATCGGCCCCCGATCCCTTCCTTACCATTGCATCCACAGCAAAACGGAGCATAGGGGCTATCATACCTGTACCCATAAAGGCACCCGCCGCTCCGAGCATATAGGTCAGAAAACGCCGACGCGAAATGTACTCTGTCCTTCGCCCAGATCCCCTTATCATCCGTATCCTCACCTCCGTACCCCACCATAGAATGCAACCATCGAACAACCTAATCGTATGTAGCAAATGAAAAACCTGACCCAGGAACATCTACAGGAACATTGTAACGAAAATACCAAATGAAATGCAATGGTCCATAGGACACCCAACCCCATCGAAACCTCCTGGAAAGCACGACCCCCCTATCACAATCCCTCTCATCCCCATGACCGCAGGATGTCAAAAAAACCAGGAAAGGAAACAGCTGCTGCTTCAATCCCCCGTATCGTAATCCCTCGCTGGGAAGAACAACCCGCCACGGCCCAAGCCATTGCCAAACGATGATCCCCCCAGCTCTCCGCACAACCGTATAAGGGTGTTGGTCCACAAATGACCCAACCATCACGCCTTTCCTCCACCTCAGCACCCAATGAACGAAGGGTCCTAGTGGTCGCTGCCAACCGGTCCGTCTCCTTGCCTCGCAACGCCCATGCCCCAGCAACCGATGTCACACCCTCCGCCTGGGTAGCTAGGACTGCTAGCAGGGGCAACTCATCGAGTAGAGTGGAAACCTGTGTAGCCTCAATGTCCACACCCACCAGGGAACTGGAGGAGATCGTTATACTCCCCCACGGTTCCCCTGCCTCTATTCCCTCCACAGTAACATGCAAACGAGCCCCCATACGCAGAAGAGCCCTGAGAAAGCCTGTCCGATAGGGATTGAGACCCACACGATTCACACGCAAATGCCCCCCCTTAGTGAGGAGTGCCGTCGCCAGCAAAAAAGCTGCACTCGAAATGTCACCAGGAACCCATAGGGTGGCTGGTGATAGAACTTGTCCACCCGGAACCACATACCAGTCCCCCTCGCGCCCACACAAACCACCAAAGGTGGGAAGCATGCGTTCCGTATGATCCCTCGTGGGCAAACCCTCTCGGAAACGAGTGACTCCTTCCGCATGCAAACCCGCTAATAACAAGCATCCCTTTGTTTGCGCACTCGCCTGTGGAATCGTAGTTGTAATCCCTTGCAAAGAACCACCACGAAGGGAAAGAGGTAAATACTCCCCTGCCCCTCTCCCCTCAATACGGGCTCCCATACGCCGTAGGGGTCGAACCACAGCCGCCAGGGAACGACGGACCAGCGATGCATCCCCTGTCCAAACAGTGGTAAAAGGCAATCGCGCTGAGGCACCCATTAACAATCGCACCGTGGTCCCTGAATTACCTGCATTCAACACTGTCAGGGGCTCACGCCAGGCAGACGGACTCGATCCATCCACCTCCCATTCGCCATTCCCCCCCGCAATCCCACGGACATAAACGGGAACACCTAACTGTCGTAAACACGTTATGGTGGAACACACGTCCTGCCCCATGGGCAGGTTTTGGATACGTGTTCTTGATCCTGCCAACGCACCCAAGAGGAGCGTACGATGAGCGATTGACTTATCCCCCGGGACCGTACATACTGCGCGAAAGGGCCGCAAACGAGATAAGGTGATTTTTTTCATGCGCAAATCCCCTCCGCTACCTACCATTGATCATAGCATGCGTGGGAATCATAAGCGAATTCGCCCACGGTACGCCCCTTTTTAGATCACAACGGATCGAATTGAATTATCTACCACAGCAACCCCCACGTCGTGTACCGTCCTGGTAGGAGAAACTAGGAGGATTGATGACCCGACCCCTGAAAGGACTCGTAACCGATGTCAATACAGGATTATCAAAAATCGGAGCCCCCATCGGTTTACGCCCATGTCGCGAAGGATGGTGAGTAGGGGGGCGAACAACCACACTATGAAGTTGACCTGCCGGTTTGGTCTTTTCCTTTTTCTGTGCTCCCTTACGGACGGGCTGGGAGTCGGGGTAGTTCATAAAAATTTCATCTCCCCATTCGATGCTTATAAGACGAATGTAGTCGACAAAAGGGCATCCCCCGCAGTGAACTTTGGCCTGTGGTGAACTTGGATGGCGATAAAGAAGGATGACCACTCAGTAAAGAATCCAGTAGGGAACGGAGGGCTTTACAGGAATTGCATCCCACTTCACCTCTGTCCATAAAATCCCCCCCACAACACCAGAACCCCTATCAACCGGTGGAAACCGCCACCGATAGACCATTTCCTTTCGAAAGAACTAGAAACCATGACAATAAAAACACACAGGACGAAGGGAGCAGGATAGGACGGATAAGGGAACCCAATCCCCCATCGGGCCCTCTGTGATTCCATCATCCCTATCACTCCCACCACGAAACAACCATCACATGTATGAAACTAAGATCAAGACCTACCCCCCGTATGGGCATCGCGAGAAAACCACCGTAAGATATTGCCCTTGGAGACCACAGAATCCTTATGATCGGGATATACCTTCGTATGAAGTACAGATGTATCATGATCCCTAATATAGGAAAAAGCATCCCCAGTGGGCCGTGGGGAACCCTGCCTCATTTTATAGAGTTCATGATAAGGCAAACTATGTGAGCGTAAATAAGGATTGTTCCTCTTCCTCTTGTTCACAGGCACCATAGCTATCCCCCGTTGTTGATGGTACTCCGGACTCTTGAACCTATCCGGACTCTTGAGCATACGACAGGAATTCAACATTCTATTAGAAAAATCCCTATGAATAGGTACTCGATGGGAGGGAGGAATTACGATTCTTTGTCCGAAGGATGGGCAAGAAGGGATAGAGGCGGACGGGGGGAGGGAATTCTTAGCGGAACCTACATCCATCCCCTTATTCTGTACTGAAACAGCAACCTCCCTTTCTCCACCCCCCCCTCCTAACCTATTCTGCCCTGGGGATGATACCCCTGCATCAGAAGCAACAACTTGGGGGGGATCAAGATCCCCCCCTGCCACGTCCGTAGACACCTTCGATGGAGATCGCTTCGCTGTTTCCCATCCCTCCCCCTTGGTATCCATATCCCCAGTATACGGGGAGGAACTTGTCAACCGCCGCCCGCTCACCCCTTTACCCTTCGGTATTAATGTCCCCCCCTTCTGCTTCATAACCCCGTGTGTACCGGGTCGGCGCAACATAACTTTTTCCCGCGGGGACGCTTCCTTTGCTCTTGTACCACACAAATCCTTAGGCGATTTCTGGGAGGGGGGGATCACGACTTTTTTCTGAAACGATGGCCCGGAATTCGATGCAGAAGAATCCGTTGAAACAGGAGGACTCCCTATGGGATTTACGGATTTCTCTGCTCCCTCCCCCTGCAACCGAACATCGGCCCCTTCCTTCCGCACCAACATGGCCTTCTGTTCATGAGACGATTCTTCGGAATCCGAAACAACGGATGGGAACGGATCCCTACACCCCCCAAGCACGGGGGCGGATGGTGTACTCGTCGTGAATGCATTTCCCATCTTGCATGCCGCTTCCTCCCCGACATCGATATCCTCGATACGGGCAGAAGAACCACAGAACCACCGGGCGATCGCTATCCTACTCCTAAATAATATTTCCTTCCATCTACAAAATCGTTCCCTTGATGGCCTCTGTTTCTGCATCGTCCTCTAACCCCCCCTTTTCTGTCACCATTCGATCATAATGACATACTAACAGAATAAATTCCATTATTTTCATTGTAAAATGATTCTGGAAAATAAACCATAGGACCAATGATAGCATTCATCTAGTCCCATGGGTAACGACCACGACCAGGAAATCGCGAACAAGGATCATTCCCAAATAATACAAAGAAAAGCGGGGAGTACAATATAAATACTATGAAAATTGTCGACAAGGACGTACCTCGAGATTCATACCCGGGACCGTTGCAGCCACAGCAAAAAGCGTGTTCATCGTATCACCAATCAAGAGAATATAAAGATCCCGCGTCACGGGGGATGGTATCGCTGGGCAGGCATTTTGTACGAGCAGGAGCACATAGGATGCTAAGGGTGCAGAACCTATAATAGGGGACAACGCACCGTGACCTTGCGCGGCTAGGGCAATAGATCCAGGATTGATCGTGAAACCTGGGATGGGGAAGAGTGCTGGGGGTAGTCCTAGGGAGGCAATGAAAGCATCGATTTCTGATATGGAGCTAAAACAACCTAATGCTTCCAACAACTGGGATTCGAATACAAAACTTTGCGCATTATTACACGAAGAATCGGCTGTGAAGCGGAAGAAAATATTTGTGGAAACAGGATTGCAATTGCTGCAGATCTCAGCGTTGATACAGGCCGATCCCGAACCCGTCGATTTATCCGGCAATTGAATATTGACACCCTCATCGGAAGAATTAACCGCACCCTGACAACTAGCATCCGGACGAGGAAAAATATCAGGACACTGTTTTGGGAATTCCATTTCGGGCAAACAGGAACAACGGGGTGTGAACTCAGGGATTATGGGTGGACGTGGATGGCAAAAACGACCCATGACCTCTAATTTGACATCCGCCTCAACCTGTATTTCCTTACAAAGTTGTACACTAAGCTCCACCAATCCGTCGAAAATGACACCGGAAGGGCAAATTGACAACTCTATAACACGACAACGGATATTGCTTTCATCCAATGGTTTTGGGAGGCAGAGTATTATATCATCATCCAATTGAGTGGATGCTTCAAAACGACAGATTTCCGCATCTGTGTCCTCCCTTGTCAAAACGATCGTCGCATTGACCACGAACAGGAACCGTACCAGGGCTACATCAATCGGCCTACCATTTACGGGACTAGCGATCTGAATATGGCGAATGGGGGGTATAACGGAACAACTTATATTGGCCTGCACCGCGGGGGGACCGCAGGAAATGGGGAACTTGGGAGGTATGGGAGGTTGAATGACATCAACACGAATGGGTACCCCCTCCACCAATAGACTCTCAATCTCCCCACGACAGGGATCAGGTATAAGTACTTTGTTGCGATCATCATTGGGAACAACGACCCAATCGTATACCTTAGGAACACAAATACATTCTTCCTGTACATCGTTACCACGCAAATGGATCACCGGTACAGGAGGGCACAAACAGTTGTCAACTTTACGATGATCCCGATGATCATGACGATCATGATGATCATCATGGTGTGGGGGGCAAGGAGGGCAAGGAAAACAATCTGGCGACGAGGACGAGTGTCGTTTCGACACACGAACAGACTTCATAATGCGGCCCCTTTCATTCCTTTGCATCCTGAGGTGACCTTTGTCCTCAGTTCTCGGTATTTTATGACATAGGGTCCCAATGAGTTCAACGTTTACAAGCCATGGAAACGCCCATTCTTCACAACAACCTATGTATGCTATTCATAAAAAAAATAATCATTTGTTAATAACCTATAAGTATACATAAAAAGAAGGGGGGCGTGGGTTGGCAAATCCGTACACCAACGAAAACATGAAGGTAAAATGGTAAGCGATGTTTTCCAATGGTATGTACGAATGATACCTTGCAACAACCTCAAGGAATGACATGCCCTATGCTGTATACCGTAACCAACGCCGTTGTGGTTTCGCACCAGTAAACCTCTTGCCCTTTCTGTTTCATTGGCTAAAACAAAGTGGTTTTGAACCGCGTTGGGATCCCGTACAACGTGCCTTGTACTTCAATACCCAAACCACCCTATTCATTCATCTTTGGCCCAGTTTCTGTAGAAAAGAAAAAATTTTCGAAAAATGCATCCGTTCCTTCCTGCAAGACTCCCCTTGCCAATTGCTCCTCTACCACGAAAATGCCCAGGAAAACACCTGCTCTGTTCGCTTGCACATTCAGGAAGATTCCTTCCTCTCGTCACCACAACTCATGCTCCGATACCGAGGCGATGGGTCCCGCTTGGCAGAATCACTGTTTCACACCTTCACAGAATCCGACCTTGCGATCCAAAAGGAAACCTGTGAAGAGGGAGCTATGTTGCAATTGTATGCAGTGGTCCCTAGTTTGCCCAATGCAATTTTAGAAACACCCATTTCATCTATTCCCCATGCAAAGGAAAACATCCCCCCCGTGGAAACCATTGCACTCCTGTTCTCCGTTGGTCTCCTCCGTTCCTTGCCCGCCCCATGTAATCCCTTGGCCCAGTGGTTTGAACTCCCCGTCCCTTTATGGCCCATCCCCTGTACCACCACACCCGGTCCCCGGGATCCACTCACGGAACCAGTGTCCGAATCCCTACGTCCCATTACACTCCAACCCAACCGTACACACCCACCCGCAACGGTGGGACAGGGAGGAAACCCCTTACCTGCTACAGAACAGGAACGCGTTGTCATCAAATCATCCCTACAGTCACTACCCGCCTCCCCAGATACAAAGGTGCAATATGTAGTGGGGCATATAGTAGTAAAAAATTTGACAAATCAAACCCTACTCCAATATAAATTAGGATTGTTCTGTCCATCAGCCCTCTCGATGCAGATTGCAGGCCCTTTCCTTTCCCGGGAACATCCCTCTTCTGCATTAAGAAATAAACAAGAAGGTGCCACCTGGGAAAAAATACCAAAGGAAGTCATTGATGATTCACTACCGGGACCGGGTATCTGGCTACAGTCACGTGTAGATACCTCGATTACACCAGGACAAAGTTGCGTCACCCCTTTGTTACAATTACGAATCACCCGAACGACATCCCGCGTACAAAATATAACGACACCAGGGGAAACCATGGAAAAGGAGGAGGGAAAACCTATGAGAGAAAAGAAACCGGACAAGAAAGAGAAAAGTCTGGATATTCATGTATATGCGAATTTTTCCAATCACCCCCCGAGGATGATTGTGGCCCAGTTAGCCCCCATCACGGGGGGGCTATAGTTCTATGCATTTGTTCTCTAACTGTATAAATTTTATAAATATTATAAATATATTCATATGGGTAGGCGCCACCTTCAGGCTTACACATTTGATTGTCTTCGACACAATCACAGAACCATTCCGAAATCTCTTCTTCAAGGTGATTACTGTAAAGGATCCAGATACAGGTCAATCCACATCGCGCATCGAGATCATCGGAAAAAATAGCATACGGCGTATGCTAGGGAAATTGCTCAGTTGTCACTGGTGTACAGGTTTCTGGGTTGCTAATGGGATCGTTCTGTCCTCCCTGTACTTCCCCCCTATACAACTATTATGGTTGATTTTTGCTGTGGCCGGTATAGCCGGGTGGATCGAGAATCGCCTTTACGGATGAGAGGGATGGCTAACGAAAAAACCCCCGCCATCCTTCGTCCGTACCTTTCCGTACCAGCGTCCGATCCACAAGGAACACGAACATACACTGGATATCGGAAAAAATCCCCCAATCTTCCTGCCATCGAAATTTCCAGGATGCCTATGAGACAAACAACATTCCAGGTCTGAAAAGGGATTACACCCATATGGAATTCATATGTGAGGAGTAATTTACCCAATTCGGCATACACCGATCGACATATTCGCCCACTCTCCTATAGGAGGACTGTCATACTGTGGATCCAAGATATCCAATTTCAAACCCTATCCATAACCCCCAAGACTCCAAATCGGGAAAAACGGATACGAGAAAACTCACCTGTAGTGTTAACGTTGCACAAAATCTAACGATACACAAAATTTTTATGGTTCTAAACAATAAGTCAACTGGACTCAAATTTCCCTGTTAGGATGGTGGGAAACTGGTTTCAGTAAAAGGTCGATCCCCGGAAAAACTATGCAAAAAAAATAAACACAACAGACCTCCATCATGAAAAACAGGAATAAATAGCGATTACCGCTATTTCCGACGCTGAATTAGTGCTAATGTCTATCCCAAACGACAGGATAACGCATATAATGATTCGGAAAACAGTTCGCAATGAACTGTTCCACAATGGATGTATATAAAAAAATTACAGTAAAAGCTCTTCACTATCAAAGAATATAATATGAATTGCAAACTTCACTTATGAATGAATCATAATAAGCCCATTTCATCAAGAGAGGACTGTAAAAAAAACCTATGTATCATAATGATTACCAGGGAAAAATGAGTGATTATTATAAAGAATACTATGATTTCTATTATGATTACTACAAAAATATAGAAAATAACGATTGTAAACACAGAGGGGATAAAAATTATTATAATTACCATCAGCAACAACCCCACCATGAGCAGCAATGTTGTCCGCCTCCTCAGGAGTGCTGCCCCATTGTAGGACCACCAGGACCACCAGGACCACCAGGACCACCAGGATCAAGGGGTTGCCCAGGACCACAGGGTTGCCCAGGACCACAGGGCTGCCCAGGAAAACAGGGACCGCCAGGACCACAGGGTTGCCCAGGACCACAGGGTTGCCCAGGAAAACAGGGACCACCAGGACCACAGGGCTGCCCAGGAAAACAGGGACCACCAGGACCACAGGGTTGCCCAGGACCACAGGGACCACCAGGACCACCAGGACCACCAGGACCACCAGCCCCACCATGCCCTCCACCATGCCCTCCACCTCCTCCACCATGCCCCCCACCATGTCCTCCACCTCCCCCACCATGTCCTCCGCCATGTCCTCCACCATGTCCTCCACCATGCCCTCCACCACCATATCCCCACAGGGAATACTAATTTTCTATTTAGATAGAATTTTGTGATATCAATACGAATAGAACCCGTTTTCAATTTATGAAAACGGGTTTTTAAATGAACCAGTCTCCCGTAGTACTCCCATACAATAGAGCCGGGTCCAAAGCATACATAGTACTACTGATACGTTCCTTAGATACATCCACCCCAGGTTTTTTGTTTGCTATTATGAAATCATAATATATTTAAAAATTATTTATTAATTTTCTTTTTAAATTGTTATTCATGCCATTATATACATAGATAGAGAAATGAATGAAAACGTCTTTACAGCTTCCCATTGGGGTCGAATGAATTTAGCATACACAGTTAGGTAGGTTCCCTCATAAAACTGGATGGATACCCTCTATAGGACTCAGCCACCACAACATCACGCAAATTCTCGATTCCAAAGAAGAAAAACGTGGAATACTGTGCCCATTACGATCCATTTTTCTAAATTCAGAAATATGATCCAATAGCTTTGGCCCCCACCAACCCAATGCCTCATTTTCAGGAGATTTCTCCTTGTCCTCCTCTGTCCGATTCGATGTGGGATTGAAAAAAAAAGTAAATTCATAAATATAGGTTAAAGATTACCCTAAATACAAATTAAGAAAAAATATATTAATGCAATGTTATTGTATTTTTAATCATTTTACCCAAAGGAAGGAATAGGTACATAGGGAGGGCACTGTGAGGGGGTGCAAATCTAGGGTTCGTCCTGTGATATGGGGCGATAGGAGATTACCTTCCACAACCTGAATCAACAAATTAACGATGCAAACAGGAACCAACAATTGAGGAGCCAGCAACAGGGAAACAATGAGGGCGGGTAATGCCCCAATGAAGGGCCCAAAGTAGGGAATGACATTCGTAATGCCTACAAGGGCGGAAAGCAGGAGTGGGTAGGGAAGACCGATCAGAACGTAACCAAGATAGGTGGCAATGAAAACAAGCATACAAATGAGAAACTGGCCCCGTATGTACTGACCTAGCACACAATCAAGGTCTCGGAGAATCTGTAGGCCCGTCCTACGCCAATCTACAGACAAGGCACGTAAAACCGCTGGATTAAACAAGCATCTTTGAGCATGCAGAAGGAAAGAAAAGGGATAATGAGGACCATAAACAACTTATCCACTACATCGGTTATGCGATTGATCATACCCTCTACCCAGCGGATGAGGGATGTCTGCATGTGACCATTGAAATTATTGATGCCATCTCAAACCACACGGGGAAGGATTTTTTACCATGGTTTTGAAAGGATTGTAAAAAATCCTGTAAACGGAGATTCCAATTGGGGAATTGTCGCAGAAGTTCCTTAAGTTGGAATTCCAGTGTAGGTAACGTGAGCATAAAAAGCACAACAAGAAAACAAATCAGGCATGCATACACAGTTAGAATGGCCATTGTGTGGGGTATGCCCCACACACAAAACCACGCGATAGCCGGATGCAAAAAATAAGCAACGAGGGCTGCAAGGAGAAAGGATTTTAGCACGGTTCGACTGATCGACCAAATACCATAGAGATAAGGGGTCAGTTGGGACCAACAAATGATGAGTAGGGAGAATAAAAGGGCCCCTGCAGAGAGGCGAAACATTTTCGAATGGAGGGCCACTGCACCGTTATCACCCTTTCTTCACCATTCAGCCTTCCCCGGGTTGACACGCGAAGATTTGTACTTAGGGTACGAGGGGGGAATGGTTTTTATGCTCGTACACCTTGGTACGGGGAATAGGGGGATAGTTGTAGAAAAGGGGATTCCAATATTCGGAAACGTGAATCCATTACAGCAGGAAGCTTGCTTTGGGATGGGAGTGAGGGGTATATGGATATGGCTAACTATCACCTTCACGGGATGGACAGATGGGAAAATAATACAAAATGATCTTCAGGTATGGGATTTAAAAAACTTGCGTACCCGGGTAATTGTCCCCAAATAGCAGAAAAGTAATTTCCTCACGGGTTCTCTGCAGATAAATCTAATGCTATAATGGTCCTATAAAATTGAAATAAATTGAGTGTTGCGTCTGTTTTGCATCTACTCATATTAAATTTTTATAATAAATAAAATTATTAATAAGTTCTGAAAATCCTGGTGGGTTACCTACTATTGCATTCCCTCAAGAAATTGCATAGTCCCTCCCAAACGAACGCGCCTGGTTTGTATACCCCGTGAGAATGAATCGGTCCTGGTGATGGGAATACATTCTTTTACAAAAATTTTGTATCCGTAGTTCATTGATCTGCGAATAGTAAAATGGTGGTTTTAAAATATAATTTTTTATAAATATCCTGTGAATCCATCAATTCCGTATGGGAGGTTCATAATGCAGGAAAACTTTTTACCCACTCTTATCATTATTTTTATGTCATTAGGATTAATACTATTGCTCGTATCTTACTTTACCACATGGGCCTTTGTTAAGTTTGACCATGCCTACTATCAACACACGGTTGTAATGGAGCACAGTCCACGTCAGAGATCGCTGCAGAACTGGGGCAAGACAGTCAATATGTTATTCGCATTGTTTTATTTCATCTTCACAGCGCTCCAATTCCTATACCCCCCCTCTCCCCATCCTTTCGACGGAGGAATTGTTGAAATTGCATGCAATTCATCCGCCCTACTCATCTATTTGTTTATAGGGATTTTCTTTTTACTACCTTCAGTAAGAGACCGGGTTATGATCACTCTGGGACTGAATACACAGCGCTATCTCCATAGAATTCTCATTGCATGGCTCGCACACCATATTGCCGTCTTGGTTACCATGTTCCCTAAAATCCCCCTACAAGGGTACGATTTCTGTGGATCCATCGTAGGAGGGATGATGGGGGCCGATAATGTCCAAATAGTACAAAAATACCTTTCCATCGGTATCCCATGCATCAACTCCCTCCTCTCCACCCTATGGGCCTCACTGGGCGCGGGATGGCCAACCACGCGCACCTTGAAAGAAACAACGGTCCGCTTGGGTCTCCACAAAAAACCAACAGGGAAGGCTTGGAGTATAGTTACCCTCCTTACCCTTAGTTCCCTAGGAATTTGGTTCCTAGGAGATACCCTCCTCTATTGGATGCAGGAGGCATTGAATATTCCCCCATCGGAGGCCGTCTTCCCTCTGCGAGTGGATTGGATCGGCGCCTTCCTATTGATTCTATTTTCCGCACTAGGGGAAGAACTGCTATACCGGGGTGCTATACAACCCCGATTGGGAATTGTATGGACCAGCGTAATCTCCACCATGGGGTCCACCATTTTACAAATGCAAATGATAGGAAACGGTGGCGGTAGCTGGCAGAGCTTATTCTGGATCTTTCTCGCCTCTTTAGGACTAGGTTGGCTAGCCGATCGCTACCACCTATGGGCTTCTATATGGGCCCACATCCTCCTAAAAACTTACATTGTTCTTTATATTATGGAATGGGCCTAGTACACAGATCTTGGCTGAATGACAAACAACCCCCTTCTATTTACATCCGTAAGCATTACCACCCAAATCAAACAGTACCCTGATAGCCACCCAGACGCGTGGAACCTCTGTTCCCTACAGAATCAGTCTTCCGCCCTTTAGGACGATGCTACCTATCGTAAGATCCGTGGGGGCAAAGGGAGAAAAATGGATCTTGGCCAAACTTCGGACCTGGAAGTTCAGTCCCGGGGATGGGGGCTGAACCACTGTTCGATAGATCGAGTCTCCGCTGTTCATAGCGGGTAGATGAACCGCGACTCCTTAGCATGAACTTTTTTATAGGAATCGGGTGGGCAAATGTGTTTATGGGGTGACGTATTAGAAAACGAATAGGATGCTTGCTAGAGAAAACCTATCTGATGACTGTAAAATTAAGGATCATAGTCCCATGATTTGATAGTTATCAAAAAAACGACAAAAAAATTAGGTCATTAGCCCCTATGGAAAAGCAGGTGTTAGAGCTAATGACCTAGCCTCACTTTACCACAAAGCCTCTTGGCAGTACAGACAGCGTAATAGCTTATGTTGAAGTTGGTTTATCGGACGTACCCAAACATTATGGACGCATTTTCCGGAGTAGGGTCCAGGATCTTTCCGAGGTTCTTCTGAACATAAACCCAAACCAAGATTTGAGACCTCGGGTCCGTCCTAAGAAGCATTCAGTTTTTGGCTGCCCACAAAAATCAATTACAACCCACCCATTGGGCCAAAGATTTTATAACCACGACGATGTTGCTTGAAGCGGTGATCGGGAAATTACGGAACCTTGGCTTCAGTGATATAGATATTTTTGGCTCTTGGCCAAACTTCGGACCTGGGGGTTCAGTCTCAGGAGTGAGGGCTGAACCATGGTTCGATAGATCAAATGCATCGTGGTAGGTTTCTGTGTTT
Source organism: Pasteuria penetrans (assembly GCF_900538055.1). Lineage (NCBI taxonomy): Bacteria > Bacillati > Bacillota > Bacilli > Caryophanales > Pasteuriaceae > Pasteuria > Pasteuria penetrans. The sequence goes on along the minus strand of NZ_UZAC03000001.1, from coordinate 1,961,976 downwards.
ATATCTGCCTAGATTCGGATTCCCTCCCCCTGTATTCCAAAGTATTCTTGTAGGAACACAGTAGGACATATACGTTGTTTTTATAAAATTTAAGTTTTATATGTTATGGTGCTGGTGCTGGAATTAAAAGTCAGTTGATTTGGTTTTTTTCGATATTAATTATATTTCAAAATGATATATATTGATTGCTATTAGTTAATGAATTACTTCTGTATAATATGTATGGATAATTTGTAATGTAAATAAAAAATTGAATAGTATGAATGTTTTGGTCTAGATATGTGTGAAACGTAACGATTATGGTTGTATTTCTACTATAACCATGGAAACTCGGTTTTTGAACCCATGATCGCGGAAATGAATGCCCTATTCCGCACACCTTGGCACGCCAAATAGACCGGCCTATAGTTCCGATTATTTTATGAATTTTTTAGATTATTAGATATGCTTATCACGATATGGCTTCTCTCCTTCTTATTCTTATAAATTTTACTATATATTCGGAGACTTGAGATGTGTTATACGCTACACACTTTGCGAACATTGTCAACCTAGCTCTTCGTTCACCACGCACCTTAAGTCGGCGAGCTCCGTAAGCATTTTTTAGTGCGGAGCAAACGCCCTCAATGGCCGCACGACTGTTCCCTGCTTTCCTATATTTTGTCTCCTCCAATTGATCTCTTTGCTCCGCCGCCGAGTACGTTCGGTCGGTTAATCTTATGGTTCTTCCCCCTGTTTTGTTGAGTTTGCCAATGCACTGATCCGCAAAGGGGCACTTCTTGCAATCCTCCCCGTTGAAATAAGCCACACTGGTCCCGCTCCCTGGTTTTCTCCCTGGTTTGTACTGGCTGTTCTCGGGTTCCTTGTTTGCCACGCACCGTGTAATTTCCTTTGTTCTTTTGTCTCGCACAAACGTGCTTGCCCTCAATTTATCGGGGTTCTCCCTTCGGCCCGTCATATTGGTGAAGCATAGCGAAATACCCTTTGATTGAGCAAGTTCGCTTATCTCATGGCTGTAGTACCCCCCATCGGCACACAACCGCATTCCATCATGGGGAACCCATGTTTCTATGTACTCCTTCGCAAAGGCCGTATCTGGATGCAGGGAACCTTTCAGACCAAAGAAGGAAATTAGGCTTACTCCCTTCTCTCCATCACGATCCTCTACGATTTGTCCGGAATATCCCCCTGTTTGTTCTTCTTCCTGTACTGAGCATCAGGATCATAAGGGCTTTGTAGACTACCAGAACGCACCTTGGAGAGCATCCTGAGATTTCCTTGTTCATCCTCCTCAGTTTGTTCCCAGATCACCCTTTCCAGCAATGCATACTCCTTGGTTGATCTGATGTTGTCATAGTGGGAGACCTGTTCCCTTACAGCCAAGCAAACCCCAATTAGCTCTGCAGTCCTATGATCCCTTGCTGTTGCCCCTTTTTTGGGGGGAAGGGGAGGCTGATAGCCCAATGATTGCCGACTATCGATGTCTGTTAGTTTACACCCCTTCTCCAGAAAAACCCCCCACTCCGCGGGGAGGGGAATCAGGAGTTCAGCCGAGATACAAACCACATTTTTCGCCACCAGATAGATCACGTCATTACGGGTCAATTTCCTTATGTTGCTGTTGATTAGCGTGCTATCCATTCTACGGCAGGTGGATGTCATACCTACTATTGACTTTTGGAAGGTGGTGAAGTGCTGAAAGGAGTCCCGTGTAACATTGCATTTTGTTTTCTCCTCGTATGCCAACAACCGTTTTCTGCCTTCGTATAATGTTCTCCTACCTATAAGGGGCTTTCCTTTTTTGCCCCCCAGAGCTTCAAAGAACACTCCTTCCCGTGGAATACGTTCGATCAATTCCCTGTCTGTCCACCCAAAGGTTTCTTTAATGGACTCCAGGATTATGGTAAAAAGGATATCCTTGCAGGGTTGACCGATAGTATTATGATAATCGGCATATGTTTCCTTGTACCATGAAGCATGTTTCTCATAATACTCGCAAAGGGTTGCAAGTTTAATTTCTTCCTTGGTGGAACACCAGCGCCACTTATCCGCGAAGCATTCAATCCATTCCTCTATCCCTTCCAAGTTCGACTGTTCTATGGTACAATACCCTGAGACCATCTGTTATCAACCTCCCTTTATAGTGGGTATAAAGAGGATTGTATAGGAATAACAGATGGTCTTCAAGTTTCTTTGAGGGTGTTTTTCAGGTAATACATATAAAGTTGTTTCGAATGTACGTAAGGAAGGTAGGGTCATATCCTATTTTGACTATATATTCGGAATATTATTATAATATCGGTAACCTAATCATAATTAGGGAACCGAGCTTCTATAGATAGTATGATTTCATAAAAGTTTATGTAGTTATTTTTATGAATCCGCAAAAGCCCACTTTCCATTTTTATTCGAACCTCAGGAAACAATTGTGAACCTTTTTAACGGCACCAGCACCATGTATGAAAAACTAAAATCGTGAAAAAGGACAGCTGTGCCTATCCTTAAGGAATGTAGGATGGAAATGCTAGCATATAATTAAAGGAGACTCTGGTGTGGATCATCTGGGTCCACTAGATTTCCAGACCCAGGATCCTTTTCTGTTTTTTTATTGTGAATGTGTGGAAGAAAATGTTGATCCACAACTGTTCAACAAAAAGCTCTTATATGCACACTGAAAAAGGTTGTGGTCTATCGTTATGCTGGGTAGAATACCCCTCAGAATGACTCCCCCCGCCTTTGTATTAGTCCTCTCTCTCACATTTCCTGTTGATATCCAGGCTGCGGCTGAACCCGATCACAAAAGATCGTCAGAGATAGTTATACCCCCCTCCGCGAATGAGGCTGGATCAGAAATGAATTGGCTGGATCGACTTCCTATATCCAAGGTTTGCAAGAAAGAGTTGTTACTAGGTACTGTATTTGGCGCCCTGGGGGGGGCTGTATTTTTCGGTCGTAGGAAGGGTAGTAGGGGGATCCTCGTGGGTGCTCCTGTGGGAGCCGCCACTGGTGCAGCTGTGATTACTGTGGTGAGATGCGTTATTTTTGATATATTGTGGCCGGATTTATTTCCTATATCCGCTGGTTGTAAGGATGGATTGTTATCAGGTATTATGGGTGGCTCTCTAGTGGGGGCTATTCTTAAGGTTAGCTTTAGCAGCAGGTGGCCTATCCTTAGTGCAGCCGTCGTTTACACATTTTCTGTGGGCATTGTTTGGCATTGCTTGGTTCGTGGTATATTGTTGCCGTATCTATTTCCTAATGTTTTTGATTAGTTTCCTGGTGGGGTCCCTGGTACCTAATGGCTATGGCCGGATCTCCAGAGGTCCGACAGGCCCAAAGTTCCTGTCAATCCCATTTCTATAGAGGGGTGCGGACATCATTTCTCAAGAGTGAGGGAAGAGGGTTCCCCAGTGAGTGTATGAGAGGAACCGAAATACCATCTTCCATAATTTTATGAAATCATGGAAAGGGGTTCTGCCCTCGGTCCCATAAACGTGTCCTGAATAGATAGATACAGGATTCGGGTTGGATTCCCAATTAACATTTTAAAACAAATAAAACCCTGTTCCTTGCTGGAGCAGGGTTTTTGACGTACGGAGGTCCCGTACAAAAAGATCTGACCGTTCCCCTTTCCTTGAAGGGGGTGTAGTGGGGATAGCCCGCTTCTTTGGCAACGGTATTCCTATACCGCTTTCCACATACCTCCCTTCTGCTAGGTTTCAGGATAGTCTCCCTATACCGTTCCGAATTCTATACTAATGCTAAGATAGGAAAAAAATTTTCTTCTGTGGTGATCTCTACTAGAATAACATATAAAATAAGGGTTAATATCCATTTTGTATAGGTCCCGGGAATTGAGCGAGATGGATAGGGGACAACGGATGGAAAATTCGTTTATCAACCCCCTGTTTCATTAAAAAAATATTTTAAAAAGTTATGAAAGGGTTTCCATACAGGAAAAATGAAATGACGTCAGAAGGATGTCCCTAGGAATTTTCATTAGTAAATAACTATATTCTCAGGAATACGTTATAGATCATCGTGGATTTGGGGGCCTCGCTAGGAACTTACTTTGGGCCCCGACGTACTACGGATCAGCAAAATCGCGTATGTAAGCTATAAGGTCGCCCAAAGGGGTCAAAAAGGTAGGACTAAAAATCTCCTCGGAACATGCACACATCCATTCGGATGCTACCGGTGTACCCCTTTCGTTAGCCACCCTTTCAGAAATTTATTGAATATTTTGCGATGATCCATAGTAAAAAGGTAAGCAAATAAGAAAGATAAAATCTCATTTCAGTTATTGTTTTATAGCAGGGTTTACTTCGATTTCATCATAAAATCCAAAATATACCTCCCATCTTTCCCTATTTATGGGTGGGTCTACCGTCGGAAGAAAATGAACCAGGGTGGACCGACCCAACAACCTACGGAGTAACGGGTCCAATAATAGACCGTAAATGAGCAGGAAACATAAAGTAATAAGGAACCATAGACAACGGAAGAAGTTATAGTACAAACCGATCCATGAATTTCGTTTACCCAAAAACACATGGAAGAGGGAGGGAAAGAAAAGTAGCCAACACCACAAATAGAAAAGGAATAGGAGACAATCCCGTACTTCCTCAGAGAGAAGATGTCCCCAAAGGTTGCTGTCCCCGTGTAGGAAAATGAGATAAGTGACAAGGGATAGTACCAGTTCCCTATCTTGGGGATCATGATCGTGAATTCTCGGCATCAACTCCCCACACCAAACCTTTTCCCCCTGTATTTGCCACCAAAGAGCAATGATCCAGCCGGTGAGTCCGATGGTCAACAAATATACAGAGGGTAGAGCCACTTCAAAGAGTACTATGGAAAATATAAACATTGTGAATCCTAGCCACAGGGGTATGTACCAGCGCCATCGGGAAATACCCTTCCGCTGGGCTAGTTGCAAATATTGTTTTCTCTGTGTGAGTAGTTCAGCGAACAAGGTACCTGTGTGATGCCAATGTGTTTTGAAATCTCTTGGCCCAAGGAGGAAGAATCGGAATATAAATATTAATAAAATAAATATTAAAATGTCTATTATAAACGTTCCCGGATAATTCAATGGCAATTTTATATACCATATCGACTTATTTAGGAAATTATTTACGTAATTTGAATGTATATAGTATAGACTAATGTGTAACGACATAACAAGGTGAAAGAGGAGGAGAAGAATCAATAACGTCGCAGCATGCACAGTGGCGGATGACTTTTTTTCTATGCATTTTTTTCGACAAATATTTTTTTATATAAAATATTTTTATACCCCCGTCTCTGTTAGGTGGGTGGGAATCGAAGAAATCAGCGGAAGTGAACTGTTTTGAGCTTCCACAAAAGGGAGGCATCACGATAGGGAACCACGTGGAACTGTTCCCTTATGGTGAGAAATGGCTAAAAGACCCGGTGCCATTACTCTTATCCATTGGAACGATCGAAGAAAGGCACCACAACGAGGCGATCATAAAATAAGCCCTCCACTGGACCATTGGTTTCTGGTCCGTATCCTAGATCGATGGTTGCAGGAATACCATCTGGATGTCAAGGTTGAAAAATATGTGGATGACGTAATCCTCCATTGTGGAAATCAGGCCCAAGCTGGGTATCCCTGGGAGGAATTAGAACAAAAAATGGCCCAGTGTGGTTTGGAACTGCAACCCAAAGACCAAAATCCCTACTATAGGAACAGTCGTAGGACGCAAGAAAGTACAAGGCAACCTCCCTTGGTCCCCCTTGGGTTTACGTTTCCCCGCGCCAATGGATGGAAATAAAGAAAAGGGTCCGCCTCATCGGTACTAGTAAGTGTACAAAAAAATCAAATGAAAACGAGGAATCACAATTCAGCAAACAAAATTGCATATAGGTCTAACCCCATACTTGCAACCAAAGAGCATCATTCCCGCACAAAGACTACCGCATCCAACAAGAGCCCCCGGGTGCCAGACCAAACGAAGGTAACGGGAACACCTAGACATACAACGCTTCCCTATCTCACCAATGGATAGAGGGATCCAAAAAAAATCAGGGTCCATATTGAGCAAAGGGCGTGTTCAGGGAAGGTTGTGGGTGAAGTAAACGCAACCTACCGTGACTGACTTTACCCCATGCGTAGGGGAACCCCATCGAGGTCAAAAGCCATAGGCCTGTGGGCTGAACCGTTTCTATCCAACCCTTCCTACCTATGTTGATCGTTTCTTCGGGAGAGAGAGCCAATGTGGGAAAGGAGGAAGGGCCCCGCCGGATCGATTGCACCCTGGCAAGGGCATGGGAAGGGACGAATGTACGTCCCTTTTGTTTACCTAAAAGCAAGCCTGGTCTCAGGTAGCGCAACCTCTCTACATAAGGAAAATCGGGGGGCATTGCATAGAGGGTACCCCCCTTTGCAACGGGGGTATAGTCATCGATCTGGGGCTGAATACCGACAGACCGGGACCAATCCGTCCAACATTTCCATAAAGTACTTGATGGTCGGGGCCAACGATGTCTACGGTGGCGTTGTGTAGTGGATGAGGGTTCCTCCTTCGTTAACAAGGCCAAGAAATGACCCTCTCCTCTCAAAAGATGGGGCCACAATCGCGCGCAGTGCTTAACCTCGGGGCACGGAGGGGTCGTCCATGTAGGTTCACCAGAGGAAAAATTAGCATGAAGGGAAATGGGAAGAAGAGTAACGTGTGGATGGGAGGATAAAATAGAAGCAACGACCGATTCATTCTCCATGGGGTTGAACGTACAGGTGGAGTAAAGCAAACGACCGCCCGGCCGAAGCATGGTAAGTGCGGAGGTGAGAAGTTGACGTTGCAGACCCGCACAACGTTTGGAGTGTGTCGGATTGCAATGAATTCCCCTTTCTCTGTACTTCCTAAACATACCCTCCCCTGAGCAGGGTGCATCGACTAGAATGGCATCAAAAGTGTTGGGCCAGTGGGCGGCTAGGCGCTCAGGGTGTTCCCCCATCACTATAGCGTGGGTCATACCCCAACGTTCCATATTGTCAAAAAGTGCTGTTCGTCGATCCGCATTGATCTCATTAAGGACAAGAAGACCCTTTCCCGACAATTTTGTGGCAATCTGCGTACCCTTACCCCCTGGTGAAGCACATAGATCCAATACCCAGTCCCCTGGACATGGTTGGAGTATTTCCACGGCAGAGAGGGCGCTAGGTTCTTGTATGTAATAAAGTCCCAGGGTATGTTCCAACCGATATCCAGGCTTTTCCTCCCTAGGTAAATAGATAGCCGAGGAACACCAAGGTACGGGATCGAAGGGGTAGGACAACTGTGATAACAAGTCGGGGAGGGGAATCTTTCCTGTATGAACCCGTAAACCCCGTTCCGCCCTTCCCTTCACCAAGGCATTTCGTAGGGCAGGCCAGGAAGATCCCATGTGAAAACGCATACGCTCAACGAATGGGGTCGGTAGCATGGTAAATGACATCATCCCTTCTCCCCCGGACTTGTAGTATGTAGTAAGAGGGATCGGATTCCATATTCATGCATGGACCATGGGAACAGGGCCTGTGATTCAGCAACAATCCCCAAAGTATTGCCCGCTAGGGAAGCAAATGGTATCCTGCAGGTGGGGGGCTGTGTTTTTGCCATATATTGCTCTAGGTTCCTACTATACATACCACCGCGCAAGATCGCATTCATATTGAGAGTGTGTTGGGTGGAATGTGTTCAGTGGACAAAATTGAGGTGTTATGGGCAGGAACAGTGTTTCTTGATATTCATTCGGGTAAAGAAAATACCTAGGCGTGGAATCATTATTCTGCAGGAAATCAACCTTTAAGTGAGGGATTGTTCAGTCCCATGATCAGGGGGGAGCGCGAGTATGGCAATTCGGGAGACTACGGATACAAAGTTTTCTAAAGAAGTGGAGAGTGCGGATGCAGGAACGGTGTTGGTGGATTTTTGGGCACCATGGTGTGGACCCTGCAAAAGGTTAAATCCCGTATTAGAAGAGGTGAATAAGGCAATAGGTAGTAAGGTTTCTATCATTAAGCTCAATGTGGATGAGAATCCCCAATCTGCAGAGAATCATGGTGTCATGGGGATCCCTGCACTCATTTTATTCCAAAATGGGAAAGTGAGAGCCAAATCCACAGGCTTACAGTCCAAAGAGCAGTTGGTAAATTGGATCAATGAAAATCTGTAGTTGAATCTTGTTATATGAGAATAAGAATGGAATCAGCCCCATCTGGTGGCTGGGATCATTCTTTTTTTCTGTGGCCAAACCCATTCTTGTCCTCCTGCAGGATGGACGAAAGGAAGTTGGCAGATGATTTCATTTCAAATAAGAGAAAAACTACCAACATTACCTACGCAACCCGGTTGCTACCTGATGACCAATGATCGAGGTGTGGTTATCTATGTGGGAAAGGCCACCAACCTTCGTCAACGTGTTCGTTCCTATTTTACAGGACAAGTGGAAGGAAAAACAATCCATCTCGTCCGCGAGATAGACGATTTAGAATATATTGTAACGGATACGGTTCAGGAGGCCCTATTATTGGAATGTGGTCTCATCAAACATCACCGACCACGTTATAATGTGTTATTGAAGGATGATAAAACTTATCCTTATATACGCCTGAGTAAAGAGAGACATCCGAGACTGTCCATCACCCGCCGTGTCCGGAAAGATGGTGCTCGTTATTTTGGTCCCTACCCCAATGCGCGGGCCGCCCAGCAAACCAAGAGGCTATTGGACCGTCTCTTTCCCCTGCGAAAATGCCGAAATATCCCTAAACAACCCTGCCTCTACTACCACATGAAACAATGCCTAGCCCCCTGTATCCAGAAGGTGGCATCCGAACAGTACCAAGAACTTACAAGGGAAATTGTATCCCTCTTGCAGGGTAAAAATGATACTAAAATAAAAGAATTACATATGGATATGGAAAAATTTGCCGAAAATCTGGAATTTGAAAAAGCACGGGAGGTACGGGATCTCCTGCGCGATGTAGCCGCTATTGTTGAGAAACAGAGTGTTGTGCTGCCCGATCTATTGGATAGGGATGTATTTGGATGGATAGAGGAAGATGGTTGGTTGGCTATTCAAGTATTCTTTGTCCGACAGGGGAAACTCATCGAACGGGATGGGCATGCAATGGAACACTACCACAGTCTGGAGGAAGATCTCTTATCTTATCTGGCACAATTCTATCGTCACAATCCGGCCATACCGTCGGAAATTCTATTGTACGGGGGGGAAATACAGGAAAGCCTACAGGCTATGATCCCGCAAAGCCAGATTTTGGTTCCTAAAAGGGGCGCCAAGCAACGGCTCGTTGCAATGGCAACCCGGAATGCGGGCCTGGTTCTCAAAGAACAAAAGGAAATCCTTGTGCATCATCGAAATCAGTACAGTTTAGCTTTACAGGAACTGGGTCGTTCCCTCCGAATCCCCTTTCCACACAGAATTGAAATGGTGGATCAAGCCCATTGGCAAGGGAAAGCCATGGTAGCGGCCGTTGTTGTTTTTATCGATGGTGTAGCAAATAAATCGGCCTATCGCCGTTTTAACATCAAAACAGCAGGGGATAAGGATGACTATGCTGCTCTGCGTGAGGTGGTTAGGCGTCGTTATACACGCCTGATAAGGGAAGGGGAGGACCTTCCTGATCTACTCCTAGTAGATGGCGGTAAGGGTCATGTCCGAGCAGCCATGGATGTTTTGGAAGGGGAATTGGGGGTATCCATTCCCATTGCAGGCCTACGAAAAGACAACCGTCATCAAACGGCGGGATTGGTATCCGGAGAACCGCCATTGGATCTGGAATTGACCGAGAAACCGCAACTGGCCCCCCTATTGCAGACCATACAGGCCGAGGTGCATAGGTTTGCTATTGTTCATCATCGAAAGTTGCGGCATAAGAATATGCATCGCTCCATTCTAGATGATATTCCAGGTGTAGGTCCCAAGAGAAGACAACAACTATTGCAATATTTTGGTTCCATTGCTGCTATCAAACAAGCCTCCCTACAGGATTACCGATCCGCAGGTATTCATGAAGCATTAGCTAAACGTATCCAGGAGACCCTACACGCAAAGGAAACAGAATCAGAATCATCGTCATTGTCATAGAGGAAGAAGACCACAACATACAATCCGTACAAATGAAGTAACCCCCTGTCTGATTGGCAACGTTGTATACCCATTGAGCCCTGAATCTACGAAGGGCGGCCCTAGAGCAGGATCATCTTCCTATCGCGGAATGGGGATCCCTCCCAGAAAGAATTCGCGGGGAGGCTTGGGAGGCTTCTAACTGGGAAATAACCCATAGGACGACCATAGGAAACCTACCATGAATACCGCTCTTCCGCACCTCTCTCGTACCATGAGGATGTTTCGAAAGAACCCAATACGATTTCCACCCCCGCCATGATGGGAATGATCGCATAACTCATCGTACCACCAACATCACGAAACGATGGAATAGGAAAATCAAGAGCATTTCACTAAAAAGGTTCGCTATCATCCCGACCTTGGGTGTTCTTCATCCAACGGTGGGTCTTTGCGTCCTAAAACCCAGCAGAAAGCAATGGAAGAAAACCATGCAAATAACAGGATGATTATATTTTATTAATAGTAATTATATATAATGTTTATACTATTGATTTTATATAATAATATTTTATCAAAAGAACCCAAAATCACCTATTTTTGAGGATGACACCATATTGGGAATGCAACCCAAAAAGGGCCCATATACACGAGGGGCCCTCTTCTCATACACACATTATATATACACACAGGTCCTATGAAGCATTCGATTTACTGCTACTATGCCCATCATCTCTCGAAAGACCCCCACGAGCCGCCCTGACCAGTTCTGCAAAGGCTTTCCCGTCGCGTACCGCGATGTCAGCCAGCATTTTCCTGTTCATAGTTACACCGGCCTTACGTAAGCCATGCATAAACTGCCCATAGGGGAGCCCCTGCTGACGAACAGCAGCGTTGATCCTCATAATCCACAATCTACGAAAGTCCCGCTTACGCCTCCTGCGATCCCGATAGGCATATACCAGGGACTTCATAACCTGCTGCTTGGCCGCCTTGAAAGAACGACTACGAGCCCCGTAGTATCCTTTAGCCAAACGTAAAATCTTCTTACGACGCTTGCGCGCCAAATTACCGATCTTCACGCGTGCCATGGAACAACACCCCTATTTTCATCCTTAACCCGGCAACATTTTTTTCAATCGACCCTCGTCAGACTTGGAAACCATTCCACCAGCCCGTAAATGCATCTTCTGTTTTGAAGTCTTGTGCCCCATCAGATGACTCGTGTTCGCACACGAACGCTTATAGCGACCCGACCCGGTCCTCTTGAAACGCTTGGCGGCCGACTTACGGGTCTTCAACTTTGCCACATCCACTCAGCCTTCCTTCTGCTGTTTTTCCACGATGGCCAATTGCTGCTGGGTCTTTGGTGACAGAATCATGATCATCTGTCGGCCTTCCAAACGTGGCGGGCGCTCCACCTCGGAAATATTTCGCACTTCCCCAGCCACACGCTCTAAAATACGGCGTCCTATATCCTGGTGCGCCATTTCCCTACCCCGAAAACGGATGGATAATTTCACCTTATCCCCTTGACCCAAGAAACGAATCACATTACGCAACTTCGTTCGAATATCGTGATCATCAATGGATGGACTAAGACGTACCTCCTTCATCCGCATTACCTGTTGATTCCGACGCGCCTCCTTCTCCCGCCTTCTTTGTTCATAACAAAACTTCCCGTAATCCATAATACGGCAAACAGGGGGCTTGGCTTGTGGAGCAACGTTCACCAGATCCATATTGGCTTCATGGGCTAACTGGAGCGCTTCACGAAAGGGGCGCACCCCGAGCTGCTCACCATCCTTTGCGATCAGACGCACCTCGCTTGCACGTATCGCCTCATTGAGCTGGTGCTGTTGTTCCTTGCTAATAACCTTCCACCTCCGAGAATAATTTCCCATGCGGGGCCTTAACCAACCATAAAACCCAGCTCTATTCTCCCAAATTCCACAAACATTATGATTTTCAGCACCTTCTTCTGGGTCCCAGGGTTGGCTAAAACCAGGTTCATACAACAAAAATGCACGGGCCCATCCTAACACAATAACCCCTTTTACAGAGGCTCCCCAAATCCTCGCCCGGGAACACCCACCACCGGGTCATTTTACCACGTTGACCCTGAATCTTCAACGCACCATCCCAATCCTTGATGCCTGGGAACAACCGCAAGAGCACACCATCCTCACTCAAAAAATTCCTTTGTCCATTTCAACACCCGATCCTCGGACAGAACACGGAAACCCTCCATCAAGTGCTCCAAAGAACAAGCCCACTGCTGACGGGACTGTCGTTGGCGAACATTCACGACTTTTCGAGCTACCTCATTCTCACCTACCACCAACAGGAAGGGAACCTTCTGCTGTTCACCCTCACGAATCTTGTAACCCAACTTCTCCTCACGTACATCGGCAACCACACGGAACCCAGCCGCTTGTAAATGATGGGTCACCTCACGTGCATAATCCATAAAGGGGGCCGCCACAGACAACACCTTTGCCTGCACGGGTGCCATCCAAAAAGGAAACTCACCCCCAAAGTGCTCAATGAGTATAGCGAGAAAACGATCCAGTGAACCGCAAATGGCACGGTGGATGACAACAGGGCGGTGTAACTTATTATCCTCACCTACGTACGCAAGATCAAACTGAATGGGCAACTGAAAATCCAACTGGATCGTGGCACATTGATGACGACGACGCAGAGCATCCCGAACATGAATATCGATTTTGGGGCCATAGAAAGCACCTTCGCCATCCCGTATCTGATAGGGAACCCCGCCCCTCTTCATTGACCGGAGGAGGGCACACTCCGCCCTTTCCCACAAAGAACTTTCACCCATAGAAGAATCTGGACGCGTGGAAAGTTCGATCTCATAGGAAAAACCGAACACCCCGTACACTTTGTCTACCAAGGAGAGAACGGCCCTTACCTCATCCTCGATCTGCTCTTCCCGGACAAAAATATGCGCATCATCCTGCGTAAAAGTACGAACACGGAGCAACCCCCCTAATGCCCCCGATAACTCGTTCCGATGTACCTGACCAAACTCAGAAATACGCAGAGGTAAATCTCTATAGGAACGCAACTGGTGTTTAAAAATCAGCATGTGTGCCGGGCAATTCATTGGCTTCAGGACATAAGGAACACCATCCGACTCTGTGAAATACATGTCGTCATGATAGTGCTTCATATGCCCCGATCTCTCCCACAGACTCTGATGCATCAATGTCGGTGTCCGTACCTCCTGGTACCCCATCCCAACCTGAAAACTACGAACCATCTGTTCCAGCTCTGCACGAATCGCTAGCCCCTTAGGCAAATAAATAGGCATACCAGGAGCCTCATGCACGAACAAAAACAACTGGAGAGAACGCCCTAATTTGCGATGATCACGCCGCTGGGCCTCTTCACGAAAATGTAAGTAATCTTCCAATTCCCTCTTCTTCGCAAAGGCAACCCCGTACACCCTTTGTAGCATAGGTCGACTGGTATCCCCACGCCAATACGCGCCCGCCACATGCAACAATTGGAAGGCGCGCAAACAACCCGTAGTCGGTAAATGAGGACCGCGACAAAGATCGGTAAACTCCCCCTGCGTGTAGAGGGACAGAACGGAATCAGCGGGCAAATCACGAATCAACTCTATCTTGAGGGGATCATCCGCAAAGAACTCCATAGCCTCTTCACGTGTTACCTCTCTTCGTACAATGGGAAAATCCTCACGAACAATATCATCCATGATCTCCTGCACCCGGGGTAGATCCTCCGACCGTAGAGAGTAGGACAAATCCACATCATAATAAAAACCATCCTCAATAACAGGCCCTATCCCCAACTTGACATCGGGGTAGAGACGCCGCAAAGCCTGGGCCAGAACATGGGCCGCCGTGTGCCGATATATATGCAAACCCTCGACGTCTGCTAATGTAACAACACGCACGGTAGAACCCTCCGACACACGCGATGCTAGATCCACTAACCGATCATCCACGGAACCGGCAAGCGCCTTCCGGGCCAACGATGGACTTATCGACTCGGCGACCTCCCTCACGGAAGGAGCCATCGGATATGTACGTATAGTGCCATTAGGTAGACGGATAGAAGTACCCATACACCCTCCTCTCCCTAAACCCTGCTCCACAATCCCCCAGTTCTAAGGAGCCCCCTTTATGAACCGTACGGTAGGAAAGGATAGCAACATTTCCTCAAGGATGAGCTTCATTGTAACGAATCATCCGGGGGAGCGTCAAGAACTTGTGCAGGCAGCACCACAAACAGACCCCATCTCCCCCAAAGAAAAATCCTTCTCTGGTTCCTCACCTACAGGGAAGCACCTTAGATCCTCATAGCGTGTGTTACGTTGGACGGGTAAAAATCCTGCCTCACGGATTAAGCGTACAGCATCCCGGGCATTCATTGGGTATGTCGTACCCGCAGCCGATACCACGTTCTCCTCCATCATGGTGCTACCAAAGTCATCGCAACCGTAGTACAACGACTGCTTACCAATCTCGGGTCCCATCGTAACCCAAGAGGACTGAAAATGGGGAATATTGTCAAGAACCAAACGGGCGACAGCAACCGCTTGCAAATAATCAGCATCGGAGAGCCTGGGGAGGGACAATTGGGAATTACCCGGTTGGAAGGTCCAAACAATGAAAGCCAAAAACCCCCTCGTAGAATCTTGCGCATCACGCAAACGCAAGAGATGTTGCACACGTTGTTCGGAATTCTCACCCAATCCGATGACCATGGTGGCTGTGGTGTGGAGACCCACGCGATGAGCAGCCTGCATGACGCGCATCCAACGACGCCAGGACCCCTTAACGGGACTCACCTTACGACGCACGCTGTCATCCAAAATTTCCGCACCCCCACCCGGTATGGAATCGAGACCCGCTTCCTTCAGTTGCCTGAGCACCTCCATAAGGGGCAATCCCGATACCTCCATCATCTTTTCAATTTCAATAGCCGTAAAAGCATGCATGTGTAGGGATGGTGCATGCTTCTTAAATATCCGCAGAAGCTCCTTGTAATAGGAAAAAGGCAAATCAGGATGAGTACCCCCTTGCAACAGAATTTCCGTACCACCCGCCGCCACGGTAGCCCGAATCTTCTCTACCAATTGTCCCTCCGAAAGTACATACCCCCCCTCTTTTCCAGGAGCACGGTAAAAGGCACAAAAACGACAGTAAGTATCGCAAACGTTGGTGTAATTAATATTACGACCCACCACAAAAGTAACCCGATCAGGGGAATTCTTTCGTAAACGAATCTGGTGAGCAATCCGTCCCAATTTCTCAATATCCTTGCATTCCCAGAGGAGCAAAGCATCTTCCTCATTGAGCCGTTGACCACACAACGCCTTTTCCAACACACGATCCACGTTCCTCACCATATCATGCATCCCCCTCCTAACAAAACCCCACATGCTTTTCATCTTTATCCTATCACAAGAGGACTGTAATAGGGGATTTTGGAATCCATAATTCATGGTGTTGGTGCAAATGGTAGGAACGGCAACAGTCACCATCCCAATCACGTCATTATTTTATTCTCTAAATATCCATGTAAACAAATTTTTAAAAATAAAATAATTTATTGAGTAGGCATGGTATGAATCGTGGGATTGCTTCTGCACGGACACCATCTATGTGGTCCATAAAAAACAATATTATATATATATTTAAATATTAAAAAATATGCTGTTTTCACAAAGGAAATCCATTCCCAATGCCACCCCCATACTCCATGATGATCCTGGGGGGACCGGTGGATCCCACACAACGAACCGGTTTGTCCCCCAAAAAGCCAGGACCCATTTTACTATATAAAAAAGTTATGATCTGAGTAGAGTAAATATTCAATCTCCCTGTACAATATGCACGATTATGGAACCATGATCCCGGTCCAACCCCTGGGGTTGGGTCCACTATGGTCCCATATTTCAATATCTGGTGCTGGTGCTGTTAACAAGGTTCACAATTGTTTCTTGAGGTTCCAATAAAAATGGGAAATGATCCTTTGTGGATTCATAAAAATAACTGCATATACTTTTACGAAATCATATTATCCATAGCAGTTCGGTTTCCAAATTACGGCCGGGCCATCGATATTTATAATAATATTCTGAAATATATACACAAAACAAGATGTGCCCCCTTCCTCCCATGTACATTCGAAACAACTTTTATGTTTCACCTGAAAATTACTGCCAAAGAAACTTAAGGACCATCCGTTATTTCTATACAATCCTATTTATACTATAAAAAAGGAGGTTGATAACAGATGATCCCATGGCGTTGTACCATGGAACAGTCGAATTTGAAAGAGGTAGAGGAATGGATGGAATGCTTTGCGGATCGCGGATATAGGAAATAAATCCGGCCACAATATATCAAAAATAACACATCTCACCACAATGATCACAGCTGCACCGGTGACGGCTCCCACAGAAGCACCCACGAGGATCCCCCTACTACCCTTCCTACGACCGAAAAATACAGCCCCCCCAAGGCGCCAAATATGGTACCTAGTAACAACTCTTTCTTGCAAACCTTGGATATAGGAAGTCGATCCAGCCAATTCATTTCTGATCCAGCCTCATCCGTAGGGGGGGGCATAACTATCTCTGACGATCTTTTGTGGTCGGGTTCAGCCGCAACCTGGATATCAATAGGAAATGTGAGAGAGAGGACCAATACAAAGGCGGGAAGAGTCATTCTGAGGAGTATTCTACCTAGCATAACAATAGACCACAACCTTTTTCAATGTGCATATAAGAGCCTTTTGTTGAACAGTTGTGGATCAACATTTTCCTCCACACATTCACAATAAAAAAACCGAAAAGGGTCCTGGGCCTGAAAATCTAATTGACCCAGATGATCCACACCAGAGTCTCCTTTAATTATATACTAGCATTTCCATCCTACATTCCTTAAGAACAGGCACAACTGTCCTTTTTCACGATTTTTTATCATACATACACACAGCAGCCTCCGCACCAATGAGTATGAGGGAATCCCCTGGGAAGAGCTTAGCAGCCATCTTAAGTGTTGCTTTTTTGGCGGCTTTTTTAGTAACCCTCTCGGTATGATAGTAAAGCGCCGAACTACCAGCGCCGCCAGTGCCCCCAGGAACAAGCGCTTCCAGTAAACAATCCCCCACATCTTCCCAGCTCACGCCTCTCTTAGCTCGGCTTGAGCATGTACCCGCTCCACCCTCGAAGGAAGGAGACATAACATAAAGGACGTCCATACCATTTTCGTTATGCTTTACGAAAGCTATTGGAGAAGAAAGTGGCCCGTCAATTGTGGAAACCAAGGCACCTACTTTTTGCCCACTTTCCTTGTCCACAATCGCATGCCCTATAACATAGGCAGACAGAGGGGAATCCTTCAAAGCATTCCTTATTTCTTCGGGAGTGTCCGTTGTTGGAACCAGTTTGGACAATCGGGCACTTTGAATATCCACTTTCATACCTTTTTCGTTCAATTTTTCTGATAATTTTTCCTTGAGTGGTTGTTTCATGTGTTTCCTTATAGGTTCGGACACATCACGGGGAAGTTCTTATTCCGTTACCTCAATCATCCTTACTCCTGATTCAGGGTCTATCCATCCATTCAGAGGATAGTATGTCATGCATTGCGTTTTCTGATAAGGTAAGTTGCTCCCCACCGAGGGATGCTTGAACTGAGTTGGCTGTTGAAATCAAGGGGGTAGTACTAAACAAGGAAACGACAGACACAATCGCAAGCTTTTTCATGGGATACTTTTTCAAAAAAACATCTCCAATCTATATGTTCAGTTATTTTCGATCATTCGAACAGATTCCCTCATCAACATCGCATTGACACCCACACAATATGGGGACCGTGCAATTTTTTGTGGGGAATGCCCTATCTATGAATCTAGTCTCATCTTTTGGTAAAGCAATTGAGTAACATAATAACATTTTTTTATGACACTGTTCCTGTTTTTGTATCCCCGTGGTATTTATCTTATTTCATATGAATTTTTATAAAATTTTTACTAGGTTCTTGCGCGGAAGACGAACATTGTGTTGTAGTAAGATCCATTCTGTTTATGGTACGTACAAAAACAACAAAAAATCCGGGCTCTTGGCCAAACTTCGGACCTCAGAATATCCTTGAGCGTTTTTTTCCTAATTCTGGATTGTAAGGATGAATTAGGTGGGTGCCCCAGGTTTCCCGAATTCTCGCGGGAACACCAGGAACCTTTATAAATATAAGGCAAATCCCCCGGGGATACAAAAACAGGAACAGTGTCATAAAAAAATGTTATTATGTTACTCAATTGCTTTACCAGGAGGTGAGACTAGATTCATAGATGGGGCATTCCCCACAAGAAATTACACGGGCAGATACTCCTCTCATAAAATTATATTCTCTGAAAATAAAAAGGCACAAAAAAAACAGCCCCACAACCCCAGATGGGGCCGCCCAGCTGCTTATAAGATCCGCTTACTTTAACCTGCGCAATTCAGGATACATGTCCCCGAGTGTCACATTGAGATTGGAGCGATTTCCGCTGTCCTGTTCATCAGGGAATTCATCACGATCCCCCGTACCACGTTTACCATGACCTCTGTCATGGTCATCACGAATAGTGCAAGAGGATGGTTCACCCCCGTCCTCGCAATAGGACAACGATGATCCCAAATCATTAGGTACACCCCGCATTGTGAGACTGATGCGACGATCCGCTACGTTAACACTCAGGATCTTAACATTAACATTCTGACCCTCAGTAAGCACAGCGGATGGGGATACCACGTGGGAATCGGACATTTCTGAGATATGCACAAGCCCTTCCACACCCGGACACACCTCCACAAAAGCACCAAAGGAAACAAGACGCTTGACACTACCCGAAACGACATCGCCCTCACGAAGCTTTCTCGAGGCTTCGTCCCAGGGACCCTCCTGTGTCTCCTTAATGCTAAGACTGATCCGCTCCCTCTCTGGATCAATTTTCAGGACTTTACATTTCACCTGATCGCCGACCTTGAGCACAGCAGACGGGTGCTCAACCCTAGACCAACAAATCTCGGAGATATGACAAAGCCCATCCACACAGTCCTCCAGGCAAATGAATGCACCGAAATCAACCAGACGCTGCACCGTACCTTCCACCACATCGCCTGCCTTGAGGGTCTCAAATACCTCCTTGCGTTTACGGGTAGCCTCTTCCTCCTGAACTGCTTTTGCGGACAAAATAAGCTTATTATTCTGTGGATCGATCTCAATGATCTTAAGGGTTAGCTCACGTCCCTTATAATCGGAAAAATCCTCCACAAAATGACGTTCTACTAGGGACGCAGGAATAAAGCCACGCACACCCAGATCGACCACCAAGCCGCCCTTTACAACCTCCGCAACCCTCACCTTGATGAATTCACCATTCTCATACTGAGCCATCAAACGATCCCAGGCCTCTTCCGCATCCAACATCCGCTTGGAGAGAATCAACTTTCCCTCTTCCTTGTCCCAACGCAGAACCTTGGCCTTGATCTCACTGCCCTCCGATAACACATCGCCCACTTCATCTACATGTAGACTCGACAATTCTGAAATAGGCAGAATGGCACCCACTTCGCATCCTTCCACATCAATCAACGCCTGATTCTTTTCAATTCTGGAAACCGTCCCCGTGACGATTTCCCCCTCCTCGATAGAAAAGGAGCATATATCTGACATACCTTCCTTCATTTCGTCCACCATACGATCCATCCTCCTCACCATATTAACATACCATTATACATGAAACCACAAGCCCATACCTTTTCCATTACAAATACTTTTACGATCCCAGGGAGCGCATACACCCCAACAATTCCTCCATCAACCGATGCTCTGCTTGCCGTTGCGAAATCCCCTCTACAGGAACAATGGGCCTGCCAAAGGAAACACGCAACGGACACCACAACCGGTAAGAACCCTGAATCTTGACGGGTACCACAGGAACCCGGGCACGCACGGCGAGAAATGCAATCCCCCGCCGCCAAGCGGAACCACCTGACTCGCTATCCCCCCCCCCCCGGCGTGTACCACCAGGAAAAAGGAGCACCACTTTGCTCTGCTGTAGAAGATGCAGGGAAAAACGAATCGCAGCCTTGTCGACTGCACCCCTCCGTATAGGGAAGGCTCCCCAGTGCCGCATCATAAACCGCAAGGGCTGCCTGCGAAACAATTCCGCCTTAGCCATGAAAAAAACTTTCCGGGGCAGAACGGCACCCAACAAAAAGGGGTCAAAATTGCTCTTATGATTAGAACATACCAAAACAGGACCCTCTCGCGGCATATGATGAACATCTACAATTTTAAACCCAAAAAATATCTTAAAGAGAAAAAAACTCAACCATTTGGAAAAAAGATAAAACAAAATCATCGAGACAACCAACGAACCGAGGAACAAAGTTCCACTATTTCATCCACCAGCGTCTCCACCGTCCGATCCGTCGTATCGAGTACCACAGCATCAGCGGCCGGGAAAAGCGGAGCAACCTCGCGCAAGGTATCCCGCTCATCGCGATTACGAATATCCTCCTGCAATTCCTCCTGCGAGGGAACAGAAACGCCCTGTTTTACCAACTCACGCCGGCGCCTACAGGCACGCTCCTCGAGCGAGGCGGTAAGAAAAACTTTCACCTGTGCGTTGGGAAGAACTACGGTACCAACGTCCCGCCCATCCATAACCAAACTCCGCTGCGCAGCCAAGGACTGCTGTACACCCACAAGGGCTTTCCTTACCATCGGGATACAAGCGATACGCGATGTCACATCCGATACCTCGAGTGTACGGATCGAAGGGTCGAGGGGAGCACCATTGAAAAGGAGAGTGGAACCCTCAAGAGAAAAATGAAAACCCCGCAATGCCTGCTTCACGGAACACTCTAAGGGGGCACCGGACTGCTTCAAACAAGCCCAAGCCACCGCCCGATACATCGCACCTGTATCAAGATATCCAATCGACAAACGCCGCGCTATCATTCTCGCAATCGTACTCTTCCCGGCCGCCGCCGGCCCATCCACCGCCACCCAAAAATATTTCACACCTTCCTCACCACCCACTCCGGACCTACATTATATGCCCACTTTACACCCCATGACCCCCAAAAATAGATCGAGCAGGTAGAAGATATCTCCCGCTCGATCTGGGTTCATCGTATTCGACTGGACCCCATCCACCATACCCTGCCCACCACGGTAAACACCTACCGGCCTCTGTAGGGGAAGGAAAAACACGCGGAAAATATGTACTCCTGCATCCCACTGCAACCCACACGCTTAGTCCATTTCCTCTCAACCGATTCTCCAATACCTAAAACCCTACCAGCACCATGGTACCATAATGATTCAACCGTTACAATGAAAAAAAACCTCCCCCGTACGCGAACCCAATCCGACACCCCTTCCGGGGAATCAGAAATTCTTGGAATGTTTGGATGCAGATCAAAAACAACGACACGCCCTATTCACAACTCACGGTACTTCTTTATATTCACCTGACCCCATTGCTACCACAATCCAAATGGAGAAAAAATAAAAATTCTTTGGGAATTGAATAGGTTGGAGCCAACAGAACAACCAACACATTGAACAAAAAAGGAACGGAAATAACCCCATCAAGGGAACAAATTCAACGGAATACACGATACCGGAGCAAAAACAAAATTACCCCCCGATTCATACATCCTCTTAACTAAATTATTTTATTTTCAAAAAACGTTTAAAAGTAAAAAATAACACGTCATTTTGTTAGGGCCAGGGTTCAGGGGAAATTCCCTTTATTCCTGACATAAAACAACGACCATACCCCCCACATACACAATACCCCTTCCGTTGAATCAGGAGGATCACAACCCAAAGTGGGCTTATTGGAGGTGAATCATCCCATATTTCCCTATAAATACACCCCGTCCCACAACCCCCCCCCATAGGTATTTCTATCCTTCCCCCAAGCCTCCTTTTTCCTCATAACCCAAGCAACAGGAAAAAAGCAAATTCATCGAAGCCTTGCCCTACCCTAAAACAGAAAAAATCACACACAAATGATGTTTTTCAGTATTTTTTACCATGAAAAGGGGAATTCAAATCCACATTTCCTATTCAGAATAAACAATATTTCCTATGTATACTAAAATTATAAACTAAGAACAATGATCCAAAACCCCCATCCGGGATACTGACCCATTACCGCCAAGAAGTCCACAACCGTCTACATTGATGAGGTCCACAATCGAAATATCCCGGGGGCATTGTGAACCCAACCAATTTCACCCCACACTAACTATAGTCCAACGGGGAGGGGACACCACCACGTAGCTCCAAAATCCTGACCATCGGGGAACCGGGGAGCAGGTTCCTACATGCGAAATGGGAAAAATTTCCAATCCACGAAGCACTCGTCCACCCCCCAGAAATAATGCCCATAAAGGAGACGAGGTTCTCAGACATATAAGAATACCGTAATAAAGGAAGTGGACTCCATTTCAGGTACCCCACCTACCGCTATGATATCTTTAGGGGGTTATCCAAGGAAGCATCCATCTCACACCCAGCCGCGGAAACGGGCCGCCTCGGCCATCTTACGAACGCCAACCATATAAGCAGCTAAACGCATATCTATATCCCTGGCTTTCGCCGTATCATAAACATTCGAAAAGCTCTTGACCATGATGGACTCCAATTTCTTTTCTATCACATCCTCTGTCCAGTAGTACCCTTGGTTATTCTGTACCCATTCGAAATAGGACACCGTTACCCCGCCAGCACTGGCTAAAACATCCGGAACCAATAAAACCCCACGGGATGTTAAAATCCTTGTAGCCTCCAACGTTGTAGGACCATTTGCTGCCTCTACCACAATTTTGGCCTGAATATTCCCCGCATTCTGGGCCGTAATCTGGTTTCCAATGGCGGCAGGAACGAGAATATCGCAAGGGAACTCCAATAATTCCCTGTTCGTCATTGTATTAGGAAACAACCGAGTAACCGTACCAAATGAATCCCTGCGATCTAACAGGTTATCGATATCCAGACCCTTCGAATCATACAATGCCCCATGGACATCCGAAATCCCAACAACCTTAGCACCCGCATCGTGCATGAACTTGGCCAAGAAGCTCCCCGCATTACCAAACCCCTGTACGGCAACCCGAGCCCCTTCCAAGGACAATCCACACTGCTTAACTGCCTCGCGGATCATGATAGTAACACCCCGCGCGGTCGCCGTCTCACGCCCGCGTGACCCGCCCAACACCAGGGGCTTTCCCGTGATGAAGCCCGGGGAATCAAACTCCCTTATCCGGCTATACTCATCCATCATCCAAGCCATGATCTGCGAATTGGTGAAAACGTCCGGGGCAGGTATATCCTTCGTCGGTCCTACCAACTGACTAATGGCACGCACATAACCACGCGAAAGACCCTCTAACTCGCGGAACGACATATGCCGCGGATCACAAATGATCCCCCCCTTACCGCCGCCGTAGGGGAGATCAACAATACCCGCCTTGAGACTCATCCAAATGGAGAGAGCCTTCACCTCCGCCTCTGTGACGTCAGGATGAAAACGCACCCCACCCTTGGTAGGACCTACGGCATCATTATGCTGCGCCCGAAAACCTGTAAAAACACTAATAGATCCATCATCCATACGAATGGGTATTCGAACCGTCAATACGCGCAACGGCTCCTTAAGAAGTTCATAGACCTGGGAGGGATACCCCAACTTATCCAGAGCCCGTTTGACTTCTGTTTGCGTAGAGGACAAAATGTCAAGCTCCTCCCACTCCGCTAAACCATCCCCAACTTCCCATTGTTCCATGCCCACCACCCCAAATGTCTCCTATGCAATCTGAAATTTTTAGACCCCCGCCCAGAAAAAAACAATGGTAAGGACCTATTGGGACATGGAAAAAACCAACCCCTGCGGGGATCATCACCGGGGGGCCACTCCCATCCTCCATCCTTACCACTCCCTTGCATCATCCAAAATGATGAACAATCTCAGAAATAGAGTCCTTGGACCAAACGGTCTTTCCATATTCGGAAAGAAAAGCCTTGGCTAATGTGGAGGCTTCCCCAAATTCCGAGAGAACCGCCACCACCGCATCGAGACGATCAGAAATAAGCTCACGGTTGAAAACAAGATAATAATTCCCATTGTACGCATACACTTGACCGCCCTGTTCGACATGAGGATGCAAACGAACCGCAGCCTGAACGAGGTACTCGAAGTCGGAAAAGCGAAACAAAACGTCCTCCGCCTCCTCCATCGTAACCTCTAACTCATACATATCCTCCGACCGATCGAAATCCTCATTTTCCGGAACAGTGGGACGCCCACGCGTTACCACAACCACCATGCCCTGTGTAGGTAAAGCGAATACTTCCACCGCAATCGGCCCCGCTACCTCAAAACCTAGCTCTTGGTAAGCGTGCTCCATCATGTCGTTGAAAAGCTCGTGTACCTTTGGGATATCCCGCCACATGTCCTCTCTTTCAATCCCACGATCCACCAAATCGTCCAAGGTCAAAAAGAAACGTATCTTATCACCCCCTAGACGTTCGACACGCATGGTTCACCCTCCCTCGTTGGAGACCTTCCATTCCACAGTGTATGACCCATAAACCCATCTCGTTACCTTGTCCCGTTCTTCCGTACCAACAGAAATTTAAGTACTGTGCAGGCACCCTATTTCGGACACCGACGACCCAATCGTACCATTCTTGTCACAACCAATCCGTAATAACACAGGGACGGGGAAAGCGTACAACCATAATACACGAACGAACTACAAAATGCATCCTGCAAACAAAAGGCTGCGTACTTGTGGTAACCTGATCATTGGGCCGTGGGTTACAGGGAAAACAGGACCAAGGAGCCCACAGATCGGAAATTTCCACACACCCACATGAAACGGAGGCATCCCACACGGTGTGTTCATAATCCGCAGGATCATGGCAAATGAGAGAAAAACCATCCACCCCTCTAGAACCATTCTTAGGGAGGAAACGCACCGTGAAAATTCAATTCGATACCCCTCATCAATACCTCTTCGTACACGAGGAACTTCATCACCTACTCGTATTGTGGCGCAAAGAACAAAAACGTTCCCTTTACCTGATAAGGGAAGAAAACGAAACCCTTCATCTCACCTATCCTGGACAAACTTATACCGACGCCGTACTCCAGCTACTGGAACCCATCTTCTTCCAGAGACTAGAAACCCCTCATCATAAAATCATCCCTGCCATTCTTGGGGCTACCTTTCCCCACGAAAACCACCTACACGTCATGTACTACCATCGTGAAAAGCCACGTACACACGCTTATTTCTTTCGACTAGAAGAAGAAAAGCTAGTTGAAATCCCCGACGCAATCTATGAAAAGGTGATAGATTCGTTCCGTAAAACTTGCCGAGAATATATACAAACCACAGAAGATTAGTCGTAATAAGTAGAAAACACACGAATATTGTGAAGCACCTGTACAAACTTACCTTATCATTTATACTATTTACAATCAATAGACTTATCCATGCTGCCCTACGAAATAAGGCACAAAACTACCCAATCATAACCCACTTTGCCATCACCACAAAGCAATACCATGAACCCGGACCATCTCCACCAGCCCACCCGTTCACTCCAGCAACGAACACCGCCTACCACCAGCCCTATTAGAGCCTTATGTACGATATTCCCAAAAGGTTCCAATAAAACAAACGACGTCAAATGAAATCACGGGAACCGGCCCCAAAAACCACAAGGGGCGAAAAATGGGCGAACGGATCTTAGTTTTCCCCCTGTCTCCACCAATAATCCCAGTTTAGACGAACTCCACCCAACTTTTTCCGTCCACGGCTGCTACGAACCCCCCGAACTTGCACCATGGGGCCCCCTGTAGGATGGTGGAACAAGGGATTCATAACGAGCACACAAAAAATACCCCGGACGGAAAAATATAAAATCAAAAGGAGACCCCAGGAAAAACCCATCTATAACGAGGGAACCACGCCACAATCCTCCACATGGTTCGAAATAAAGTCATCATCCTAGAACCCCACAAAAAAGTAGCAAGGTCCCTCATATCCCCCTCTAATCATCTATCCCAATTGGGGGGATCCCACCCACATTCATCAAAATCCCCACATCACCCATTACCATCGGTCCATAGAGGAACAAAAACTACTCATTCAAGAAAAATCATTTACTAGACCCGTAAATTCATCCTGCGATAGTTTTAGATCGTCCGCTGATTGGACTGCCAGGGGTTGTTTCCGGAAACCGGCCACGAGGTCCTCATAAGGCAACCGTTCCTTATCCTGATAAATGATCCCCGTTAGCCAACCTTGATTCTCAATCAAGCGCCGCAGCGCCAGCATCCGATCCGATGGATCATAGGACTCATCCCCATCCAGGGAGACTAAGGTCTTCTTGAACCACTGATACGTATTGATTTTATTGTACGTAACACAGGGGCTAAAGATATTAATGAAGGAAAAACCCTTGTGTTGCAAACCCGCTTCCAAAACGCGAATCACCTGCTTCAAGTCACTGGAAACAGCTTGGGCCACGAAGGTAGCCCCTACGGTCAGGGCCGTTTCCATAGGACTCAATGCAACTTCAACGGCACCATGCGGTGTGGACTTGGTTTTGAAACCCTCTCCACTACGGGGCGACGTTTGCCCCTTGGTCAAACCGTACACCTGATTGTCCATGACAATATACGTAAGATCGATATTTCTGCGGATCGCATGCACTGTATGCCCCATGCCAATAGCAAAGGCATCACCATCCCCCCCTGCTACCACCACCTTCAGGTCACGATTGGCTAACTTGATCCCTTGTGCTAGGGGAAGGGCACGGCCATGGGTACCATGAACACCAAATCCATGCAGGTATCCAGAAATACGCCCCGAGCAACCGATACCGCCAACAACGACCACCTCAGAAGGGTCATACTGTAGATTGGCAAAGGCCTTCTGCATGGCATTCAAAACAGAAAAATCCCCACAAGCCGGACACCAATTGGGCTTCAACTTACTACCAAAGTCTTTAAAGGTTACCATAGTCCAAAATCCCCTTTACACGTCGGTGCAACTCGACGGGGAGAAAAGGATTGCCGTCATATTGCGTAACCGAGATCATTTTGTTGGCAAATCCATCTACATGCGAACGTATATGTCGCAAAAGTTGCCCAGTGGCATTGTTTTCCACAACCATAATGCGCGCACATTTTTGGACCGCCGCCTCTACCAGGTTCGCGGGGAAAGGATGCAACAGCCGAACATGAAGACGATGCACCTTCCAACCATCCTCACGCAATCGTTCCGCAACCTCCTGGATGACACCATATGTGGAACTAAAACCGCACAACAACAGGTCCGCTTCCTCATGGGTCTCCTCCACCCGTATGGGATGAGGGAAGGAAGGAACACCCTTTGCCAGCTTCCTCATCCTTTTCTCCATCATGGTTTGACGATTCTTTGCTTGCTCTGAGGGACGCCCCCTGGGATCGTGCTCCACACCCGTCACATGGTGCAGACCACCCGGATTACCGGGCAAAGGACGCTGCGAAATACCGTCCTCCGTCAACGCATAACGCGGAAAAAGCTCCCCTGGTTCCAGTGGGGCCATAGCCTCGTTACAGGAAATCATCTTTCCACGATCGATGGCGACACAATCGTAATCGAGAGGCTCCACGGTCTGCTTCCCAAGGGAGAGAGCGAGATCGGACATGACAATAACAGGGCACTGGTATTGGTCCGCAAGATTGAAGGCCTCCACAATATCGTAAAAACATTCCTCCACGGTGCTCGGTGCCATTACAATCTTGGGAATTTCACCGTGGGTACTATAAAGCATGGAAAGCAAATCGCTCTGTTCCTGCTTTGTCGGCAAGCCCGTACTAGGACCCCCTCGTTGCGTATTGACAATCACAACGGGTGTTTCTGTCATGCCTGCCAAACCAATCGACTCTGTCATCAGGGAAAGGCCCGGGCCCGCTGAAGCAGTAAAAGCACGTACACCTGCATAGTTGGCACCTATGGCCATCATCACCGCAGAAATTTCATCCTCCGTCTGAACCACGGTCCCGCCAAAATCTGGTAATTTTCGGATGAGATACTCCATGATTTCAGATGAGGGCGTAATAGGATAAGCAGCCATAATCCGGACCCCAGCAGCCAGGGCACCCAAGGCAAGCGCCTCGTTACCAATCATATAGAGACGTCGTTTCCCATCCGACTCTGCTAAACGGAGATCGGGCAACGGACGATTTTCTTCTATGAACTCCTTCCCTCGCTGGATAGCCTGCATGTTACGATCAACGATATCGCTACCCTTACGACCAAAACGATCGTGCAACACACTGGAAAAAGCATCCAATGGTATCCCCATCAGGGCAGCACTTGCACCTACGGCTACCATGTTTTTCATCTGGGCCAAACCCACCGAAGTAGCGATTTCCGTCATCGGCACAGATATCAGCTGCGCCTTGATCCCCTCGGGAGCCTTGTTATCAAATTTACTATCCGCTAAAATCACACCGGTATCCTTCAACTCGTGTGCGTTGAAATCGATGGTCTCCTGATCGAAAGCAACTAATATATCAGCATGATCTGAAAGGGCGTGTACAGGCCGGACACCAATACGAAGCTTCGTATTCGAATGCCCACCCTTGATACGGGATGAAAAATGCCGATAAGCGTAGAGAAAATAACCACGCCGACTAAGCGCCGTAGAGAGAATCTCGCCAGCACTATCGATTCCTTCCCCCTGCTGCCCCCCCACTTTCCACGAAAGCTGATTGATTACCACGCGTTCATCTCCTTTGGCGCCGCGAGGCACTCGCAAGCAGCCGAGAATATTCATAAAAAATAAACCCCGTGCCGGCATTTCCGCACCCCATCCATCGGGAGGCGCTGGGGCCAATAACCACTCTTTCTGACGTTTTTCACAACAACGGCCCACCTCAATCGGGGGACGACCCCAAGGGGAATCCCCGGCCATAACCCCACAAAAAACCGGGATTACCCAACACTATGGCCACCATTCTAGTCCTCTTATTTAGCAAAAGCAAGTTTCTTCCCCCCATCAGGAAAAACACCCCAGAAAGCAACGAACGAGACAACGCGGACTCCGTCGATTTCTGGGTTCCATTGCGGATATTATACTACTTTATCATAATAAGACATCTGTAATAGATGAATATATATTTAAAATAAACAGGAAAAAATATTATAAAAATCCCAACATTTTTTGTACCGCCCCTTGACAAAATCCCGGTTCCCGTGGCAAAATCCGCTCTATGGTAGAAATCCCCCAAATCCCCTGGCAAAAAAGATGCCTACTCTCACAAAACATCCAAAACAGGCTGATGCATTCCCCTTACCCTTTGTGGTAAGCTGCTTCCTGCCCATCACCTGCAAAGGACAACCCTCCTTTCATGGCAACCACGAGTAAGCAAACTAACAAGAACATGGAAACAGGAGGATCCCAAAACCGCCGTGACCCATTGTTTCCCCACTCGCAAGCTTACACACCTCACGTCCCGTGGGCACTAAGGAAGAAAAAATACCGGATAGATGTACGGTTCCCCCGCATCCGTCATTCTTACCAAAGGTGGGGATTAGGAATATCCAAATCAAAAAGGTAATAGCCCTAGGGCCCGGTCCAGTCATAGGGGGTGGTCCCCCCGCGGCCACAAAATTACCAAATAATTGCAAAAATACCCATACCCATTCGAAAAAGCAAATCGAGCAAATCCGACAATCCCTGAAGAGATCGTGGAACACGACCACCCCTACTATTTCGGTCCTGCAGGGGACACCCGTAGGAGCATCCATAAAACAAATTCTAGCCTCCGAACCCCCTTCGCGATCATCATTCTCAACCCTATTCCGCGTGTAAGACCCCCTCGCGGGGAAACTTCCCCAAATCAGACAACGCACCTGCAGAGTAGAATCGGACCCCACCAACCCGACCTGTGGAGGATTCCTCAGCTGGAAGCAGGTTCTCATACCCCGACGCACTGTGTCCATTTTGATCAGATTCCCCCCCTAAAACGGGGGATCCTAGTAAAATTTAGAAAAAAACTCCTGAAGAATCCCCCTCGGGACGGGAGGAAGGATTGGAATATTTATGTATACAGAAGAGCTGAAAATCGTTACCCCTTATCGAGATCTTAAACATAAATCACAGCATCCGCCAAGGGGGAGCAGCCTATGATCCAGAAAATAGCACCAAATTTAGCAAAACAACCCTGGTTGACCATACCCGGTTTGAGTAGGAGGGAAAAGGAAAGGCTAACCACCCTGCAAACATGGAGCCGCCCCCTTCTGCCCATACGACCACTATCCCCCCTCCGGCGTGGACGCACAAGGATCCTCGATTTCCCTCTACTGTTGCGATTGGGACTCACAACGATCCTATGGGATCTAGCCACAATGAAACAGTTGATTGATTTTTTGCAAGGATGTCCATGGGTTTGTGAGATTCTTGGCATTCAGGGGGAACTCCCCTACGCCACACTCTACTTACGGGTACGGGAATACCAACAAAATTTACAGGTCATCTACCCACGAAAAAATGACAACAATCGGCCTATCCTCGTTTTTACCGCCCCCCCTACTTGGGTAAAGAAGATCTTGCCCCGCACACACATCCGCCAGTTCCTTCTCAGTAACCATACCATAAATGCTGCATTCCAACCACAGGAACATACAAAGACCACCGTGCTACGATCTTATCATTACAAATACCAGTTACACCTCCTAACCACCCTTGATGGAGGTGTAACCCTTGGATTCACCCTTTCCCTCACAACCAACAATAAGGACAACGCACCAATAAGTCGAAAGCTTGTTGCACTGGCCGCACAAACCAACTGTAGACGCCTATGGGGGGACGGTAAATTAGCAAAACTTACCCCCACAGCGCAAGAATTTGGCCTTACCATCGCACC
Source organism: Pasteuria penetrans (assembly GCF_900538055.1). NCBI lineage: Bacteria > Bacillati > Bacillota > Bacilli > Caryophanales > Pasteuriaceae > Pasteuria > Pasteuria penetrans. The sequence goes on along the minus strand of NZ_UZAC03000001.1, from coordinate 1,930,881 downwards.
CCTCCCCCCCATCCAACGGAGGATTCTACAGACACTACCTATTTCCAGTACATTCGCCCGCGCCTGCGACACGATGTGCATCCATGGAAATCATCGTCCCTAATAATCCGCAAAAATATACAAAAATAATCAATACATAAATTATAAAAAATACACAATAAAAAATAATCAGATACGTCGAAGTAGATACCATAGTAAATCATAGAGGGGGAAACAAACGATCGGAGAAGTCGTAATCCCCCATGGTATATAGATTGTATATCCTCCCCTATCCACACTAAACCCAACATTCGGAAACGACCATTAGGGGAACATCTGGATCATAATTCCTATTTTGAACAAGGGATTCCGTTATCTTTACCTTCGATTCTCATATATTATTCAATGATTTTAGAACCAAGACGAAATGAACCTCATGATGATTAGGAACGATCCCTCCTGAAAATAAAATAATAAAATTATACTTATTATTTATTACGATCACTCTAGACTATGGTAGAGTGATCAAGGGCGCTATCTCTGTAGATCTCGGGTATCCCTTTACCCAGCATCTATCCCAACATTATGTATGACAATGATAAAAATCACTTTAGTACAAACTATACCATCGTCGATATATCCTTAGTTATTCATACTAAAATAACCAAAAACACATATTTCTATAATAGTACAGTGTACTTCTGTCTATTATTTATCGTACCATATGATGATAAATAAAATATTTCAAATCGGTATATTCCCCCTTTTCAGTAAAAATTGCAAACACCTTTGGTATACCCAGGAGGGTACATTCCGCCAGCCCATAGTCTATCCCCGAGGGGGAAGAGACCCGGATGAAAAAATGAAGAATAGACGAACGATTACAGGGAATACCGGCAACATCCGGATGGGTATGTGCATTCCCCCCATATTTTTTTGATTTTTTTATCCATTTATATGTACCATTCCTATATACCGTTCTCTGATCCATTTCTCCCCACTGTTTTGGGTATGACCAAAGCAGAAAAAAACCGCTATTCGATAAGCAGCCTTATCATCAGGATCACAGCGGGCTTGGTCTGTACTGTGCTTCCCATTTCCTTTTGGGTTTTCCAGGACATTCGTACCCCGGTTCAACTTCCTATGGGCAAAGTCGGATGGACAGTACGATCGCGTAGTCCTTTTCGTACTATTTTCACCGTTTTCAGATCCATTGTTTCATAATCCTTGCAGATCCCTAAGCCAGTTGAATGGACTATCTTCGAGAAGTTCCCAACCCTTCCCTGTGCAATCTCTCAAAGGGCATCCCGCGGGTTCTTAAAGAAATGGGTCCCGTTTGCCCATCAGATGCGGGATCATAGATACGAATGGCCATCCTGAGACCAGAGGGGGCATCGATAACGATCAAGGAAGTCAATGCTGTAAGCGAAGGACTTTTGAAAACCTGGTCCTCAGGTGCCCAACAACATTGGGGAGAGATCCTCAATCCAACTATAGAGAACCTTCCAGATACCATCCCATCTGTGTCCTATCACTATGTAGAAGGTTACTTTTTCTTCTTTTCCGCTACGAATCCCCAGGCAACTAGGCATTGTCTTGAAGCGCGGAGTATCAACTCTGCGGGGGTATGCGTCCAAACAGGCCATCCCACTGGAACATAAGACGTTGGGAAAAGGGGGGATCCTCTTGCCGAGGTCCACTTCGTTTGCCTTGCAGGGTCCCCCCCACGATATATCGTGTCAGGAAGAGGTTCTAGTAGGAGTAAAAATCGAACAAAATTAGCATTCCATAACCGTGGAATCAGGAAGGTAACAGGGACCCTATGGGGTATCTAGGGTAGATTTCTATAGCCATTCCTTATGATTTTGCAGCCATCCTCCCCCATCGTTCCCCTTACTGCTTTCCCGCCGCGGATATTCATCTCTTTCCTAGCTGACCAATCACATCCAGACCCTTTCCGCATTAGAATTTCCCCAGCTTTTATCATACAGGATTTAGATACCTAGCGGTTGGAACAACCTGCTCGTAAGTAGCTAGTGGATATGTAAAGAAAGGGAAAACAAGATCAGGACCCAAACATACATTTTATGTTATAATTTAGTAAAAATATTTTACATCGAACACCTACACTTCAGCAGCCCTCTATTTGCCGTGTCTACCTCGTTGCACGGACCAAGTTCTTTTGCAAATGCCGACGGAATAAAACCACCATAAATTGGGCCCAACAAGGGACCCCTATAGGGAAAAACCCACAACCCTGGAGCTGGCACAAAGACAAAACCGCCTCTCCTATTTCCTATCTAGTTGACATGGTGCTCCTGTATTCAAATGGTTCGTTCCTTAGAACCCAAATACAGGGACCCAAAAACGATGTTTGGAAAGGGAGATAGGAAGGCAGAGAACCCATCCATATTGACGGTGATGGGTTCCCTACACTTGCCATATCAAACGACAGGGCGGGATATTGTTGAATCTAAAAAATCAGCACAAAAAACTAGCGAAAGAGGCGGAGATAGGGATCTGGTCTGTGACGATTCATTTCCAGGAGGGTATGTAACAGTTGCCGCATGGGTATGATTTTAGTGTCATCATACTCTTCAAACTCGAATTCGATCTGGTGGTGGGGGTCAATTTTGTCCATATGATCTTGTAATTGTTTCTTCCCCCGTCTGAGATCAACTCGTATCGATGTTCCAACGAGATCAAGCGAGGGATGTACAATTCTGAGAAGGGCCCCAATTCCAGTGGCATGGTGCACATCAATGGGTGTTACTGCTAGTCCCAGTGTCACACTGCCGCTCAAATCGGTTAGGAGGTGTAATTTGCATTGTACGTGGTAATTTTCATCACCCCGTGTTTTTCCCCGTTTATGACATTTTAGGCGGGTATCAATGTGGGTGCTATGGAAGCAAAGGTTTTCAGGAATCTCATGATGGTTGGACCCGAGGTGGATAGTATTTACAACGATAGTAGGTTGACTCTCCATACTCTTAGCTACATGTAAGTCATAGTCTTCAAAATCAGACTGCATAATAACAAAGGAGAAATCCCCTCCAACGCCGAGGATCTCGCGAGCCCACTGGTTTCCCTGCAGGAAGACGCATAATTCCCTTTTACCCGTGATGCCCCATAGGAGCATAACAAATACGAAACGTACCATAAGAGCAAACTCTGGCTCCTCAGATTCCTTTTTTCGCACCCTGATCCCATTATCAGAAAAAAAGGAACACCATCTCTGCAGCGTGGTCAGACGACTTTTTTCCCGATTACAGATTTGCGGTAAGGACAACCAGGGTTTTGATGTGATGTTAGGCGCGGTGTTAAGAAGAGTGGTTCGACTCATCATAGGGGCATATCCTCTCTTTAAAGATAGTTTTCTACCACTCATTGTAGGGGAAAAGAAACAAAATTTGCAATGTAGATGAGCAGATCATCGTAATAATTGATGATGGCATGGTAGGGTGGTGTAGGGTGGCAGTAAATAGCGAATTTCATAATACATACATGAAGAGCAAAACCGATATGGTAGCAAAGCCACTTCACTCTGAAATAGAATTGGGTATAGTTAGACAACCTTCCTACAGAATCACACGCAACACCCCACTACATTACATGGGACCTTCTTCACTGTCCCATCCATATCGCCCCTTCGCGGGTTACGATTCGATGTCATTCGGTCTAAACTTACGATCATCTCCTTATCTCAGATTGCACGTTTCCCTCTTCACAGAGGGGATAGAATAGAATATATGGGATAGATCGTCGGTAGTAACACCCCTTACCCACATTTTCCTACAGCTATATGGAACAGTATACAGCGGATTTGATAACCTGTCATTATCTTTTTTGATAATTTTTTATTTATATAAAAAATAAAAATAGTATGTAAAAAGGCAACATCCGAACAGATGTGTTCCCCTGAGGAGGGATCTTCAACCCCACTCTGAAGCCCCCCAGGGTGAACATTTCCACGCATTATTTTTAAAATACTTTTTTATAAATTTTATTAATTTTTATAGTATATATAAAAAATTTGCTCTTGTTCTCCATCCTTCCCCCATAAGTTTCCCATATCAATACAGTATGAGAATAGGGAAGAAGGGGATTTCTACTTGATCCCGGTACCCAACACCGTCGGGTAAGGACGGCATCCCGGCCAACCCTCCCCCATAGAACCCACACACGTACTACTCCCCGCATTATGCAGCCCCTATGGCCCCATTGTAGCGTCTGGTGGATACTAACGAGCGAGAAATGGGTCCCCCCCCGTACTCTCCATCGTATATACTGAATCCACCTACGGACTTTTCGCATGCTATTGGGCTTCTTGTATTTCTTTTTATCGAGTAGACCCGGCATTTCAGCCGAGTCCCTCACAGAACTGGACGTGATACTCTCGCATCATCCAACTCTTCTCATCCCATCCCAATCTTCAGACCCTTTAGGTCATACTTCGATTATAGGGATGTTGCTCCGAGGTTCCAGTGATCTCCTCTAGCGGATCTCCCACTAGAGTTTCATTTTACTGTCCTCCTCAGGATGAGTCAGCCCCTTCGCTCCACTTCCATTACAGAAGCTTCCTCACTACTATGAGCTGATCCGACTTCGTGCACGGAACCTCAGTTGTCCTCGGTCTTTCCATCTGGCGGCAGCCAGACGCCGTACGACGATCTCTCAAGTTCCGATCAAGAGCCTACATCGGGTTCGTCGAGTAGACCCGGCATTTCAGCCGAGTCCCTCACAGATCCGGACATGATACTCTCGCATCATCCGGCTCTTCTCATCCCATCCCAATCTTCAGACCCTTTAGGTCCTACTTCGATTATGGGGATGTTGCTCCGAGGTTCCAGTGACCTCCTATAGTGGATCTCCACTAAAGTTGTCGTTTGATCTCCTCCAGCGGATCTCCCGCTAAAGTTCTCATCTAACTGTCCTCCGCAGGATGAGTCAGCCCCTTCGCTCCACTTCCATTACAGAAGCTTCCTCACTACTATGAGCTGATCCGACTTCGTGCACGGGACCTCGGTTTGTCCTCGGTCTTTATACATCTGGCGACAGCCAGACGCCGTACGACGATCTCTCAAGTTCCGATCAAGAGCCTAAATCGGGTTCATCCCGCCTGAACACCGCATGCCACCGGGGCAGTAGATAGGTCATCCCCCACGGTTCATCCCGACGTTCGGGACCCACATCGGTTTTGACATGGACTATTCCTTTCGATGCGTCTTCGGCTGGTTCGCTTTCGCTGATCTCCCCGATTCCCACCTGACAGGGTCATGCCCTGCCTTTTCCTAGATCGCTCACCACCGGGGTGTTTCCACACCAGCAGCACTAGGCGGTTTGTAACCTGCTACCTATCAGCCGGTTACGAAGGGCCGAGCAACCTTCATCTCTTGAACGACTTCTTGACACACATCCCGCCTGAACACCGCATGCCACCGGGGCAGTAGATAGGTCATCCCCCACGGTTCATCCCGACGTTCGGGACCCACATCGGTTTTGACATGGACTATTCCTTTCGATGCGTCTTCGGCTGGTTCGCTTTCGCTGATCTCCCCGATTCCCACCTGACAGGGTCATGCCCTGCCTTTTCCTAGATCGCTCACCACCGGGGTGTTTCCACACCAGCAGCACTAGGCGGTTTGTAACCTGCTACCTATCAGCCGGTTACGAAGGGCCGAGCAACCTTCATCTCTTGAACGACTTCTTGACACACATCCCGCCTGAACACCGCATGCCACCGGGGCAGTAGATAGGTCATCCCCCACGGTTCATCCCGACGTTCGGGACCCACATCGGTTTTGACATGGACTATACCTTTCGATGCGTCTTCGAACGGTTCGCTTTCGCTGATCTCCCCGTTTCCCACCTGACAGGGTCATGCCCTGCCTTTTCCTAGATCGCTCACCACCGGGGTGTTTCCACACCAGCAGCACTAGGCGGTTTGTAACCTGCTACCTATCAGCCGGTTACGAAGGGCCGAGCAACCTTCATCTCTTGAACGACTTCTTGACACACGGCCCCCCAGGCCAAAACATTGTCGTCAAAGCTGCGTAAAGCTTTTCCCAGGTATGAGGGATCAAAAGCGCTATAGTAGTTCACCCAGTCCCTCCACCCTATAGGATTAGGATTGGACCCTTCCGCCACCTCGTGCAGTTCCATACCTGGCCTCACATGCCTCCTTATTTGCCCTTCCCCCGCTTAACTTCTTCTTCCCCAATTTCCGGCTGATGGCTTGGATTGTGACCCGGAAACCCTCCCTTCCCTACACGGGTTACGGCCTGGCACAGGCAAAACGTAAACCCCAGGAAGTCAAAGGATATTCCCTTGTGCTTTCCCGTCCTACGATCGTCCCTACAGTAGAAAATTTGATTCTTCTTAATAAAAAAATATTTATATGTATGTATTTGTTGTTAAATAGAATAAATATATATTCTGTAAGGAAACGTCCTTATTAACGATATCGTTAGGAACAGGTTGTATCCTAACTCTTTGATGGATTTCTTTCTAAAAGAGGAGGAATGTGAATAGATCTCTCCTATTTGCATCAACATATATTTTATTGGAATGAACATAACCATCCAAAACCGGGGTACTCCTTTAGTGCAATCTTCAACATTGGCTTACGCCAACCACGGAACCGGAAAAAGCAGCATTCCCAACATGTAAATTCATACTTGCATGCATACAGAAACAAGCAATATGAATAAAAATAGGACGATTTACAAAATATTATATAAAAACGTCTTTGGGTTCGGATGGGGGGAAACTAGGAAGACTTTACCCCTTGTATGTCGCAACAGCCACCTAGAAAAGAATCAGGAGGAAAACCATCATAATGTTTCATAAATGAATACAGTTATTATATACATAAAAATAAAATTAAAAAATAATACATAATAGGAAGAACGCACATGCTTTTTCTTTTATTCTGATCCATCCTTAAAATCCAGGATTTAGAAAAAAGCCACCCAATGTATTCCAAATCCAAGGTTAGGTCAGAAACCAAAAATATAAGCCTTGGTCCTACCCATCACCCCGCATATGTGAATTCCCCCCCAGGGAATGGTGAGCCCCAAAGGACCTCCATTGTATTCAAAACAACGCACAGACCGAGGGGCAAAATTTTCTTTATCCCATCACAAAAACTACACGTTGTAACTCTCTGACTAACTAACTGACGAACCGGTAAAAAAAGAAAAAACCTGCTCAGCAAAGCAACAGGTTTCCTCCCTTATGGAAAATAATACGAAAAATCTGCAATTTTGCAAAAATCACATCACTTTGTCACCAACCCCCTACCGGGGCTCAATGATCAATTTAATAGCCGTCCGTTCCTCCCCATCAATCGTTATATCCGTAAATGCCGGAATCGCGATCAGATCCATCCCAGTAGGAGCTACAAACCCTCGTGCAATAGCAACCGCCTTAATGGCCTGATTAATGGCTCCAGCCCCTATACATTGAATTTCTGCTTGACCACGCTCTCGTACCACACCTGCTACTGCGCCTGCTACACAATTAGCCTTAGATGTAGATGAAACCCTTAATGCCTCTCCATGCGTATGAGTTACCATGCAAGTACCTCCTCGACGGTTGGGGTGGATCTACTTTTAGTTATATTCGATAAACTCAGAAATATTCCTCTTCTTTTCCGGAACTTATGAAACAAAGGTCAGTCATAGAAGTAATCTAATTCTTTTCCATACTTATACAACAAGCCTACGGGAAAGTTTATTCAACAATCAAACAATTCTCTCTACAAACAAGCTCCCAACCAAACACCTCCCCAACGACCTAACCTGACCCCTCATCCTACCTATAACCAGCATCACCCCCCCCTCTTGACAAAAAAACTATATGTACCCTCTTCCATAAACCCCCCAATGCGAGAACGAACAAGGTAGGGAACGAAAACCCCCCTCTATACAAACCCCCTGGTCAGTTCCCCCACTGGAGGATCTTCAACGAGCATACTCCACAGCCCTCGTTTCGCGGACAACCGTTACCTTAATGGAACCTGGATAATCCAACTGATTCTTAATATGACGACTAATTTCCCTTGCCAAACGATAGGACTCCGCATCATCTACCTCTTCAGGCTTGACAATGATCCGGCACTCCCGCCCTGCCTGAATGGCATAGGACTTAGCAACCCCACTAAAGGACTCACATATCCCCTCCAATTTCTCCAAACGTTTGATGTAAGCCTCCAACGTCTCACGCCGTGCCCCTGGTCGTGCTGCCGAGAGTGTATCAGCGGCACGTACAAGAACAGCGATGACACTAGCAGCATCCACGTCACCATGGTGAGAGGCAATACTGTTGATAACTACCGGATGCTCGCCGTACTTCTTTGCAAGCTCCAATCCGATGTCTACATGAGAACCCTCGACTTCATGATCGATTGACTTCCCTATATCATGCAGGAGACCAGACCGCTTAGCCAAGCGGACATCCTCCCCCAACTCGGCCGCTAGTAAACCTGTCAAATGAGCAACCTCTAACGAATGGCGTAACACATTCTGACCATAACTCGTTCGAAAACGGAGACGTCCAATAATTTTAATGAGATCAGGGTGAAGACCATGCACACCCACCTCAAATACAGCTTGCTCCCCGTAATCCCGGATCTTCTCATCCACCAAGCGACGCGATTTCTCCACAATCTCCTCAATACGGGCAGGATGAATCCTCCCATCGGCCACGAGCCGCTCTAAAGCGATGCGGGCAATCTCGCGCCGAATCGGATCAAAACCAGACAAAATCACCGCTTCAGGGGTATCATCAATGATCAAATCAACACCTGTTAGAGTCTCAAGGGTCCGGATATTCCTCCCTTCACGACCAATGATTCGTCCCTTCATCTCGTCATTGGGCAACGTAACCACAGAGACCGTTGTCTCGGCCACATGGTCTGCCGCCAGACGTTGGATAGCCAAGGAAATGATCCGCCGGGCCTTCTTATTACTCTCCTCCAAAGCCCTCTGTTCTGCTGAACGCATCATCTGCGTAACCTCGCGCTGCATATCCTCTTCTGCCCTTTGCATCAACAGTTTCCTGGCTTCTTCCGCCGACATACCCGTCACACGTTCCACTTCGAGTAACTGTTCCTGGTAGAGACTTTCCGTTTTCTCCTTCTGAACAGCTAACTCCTTTTCCATTCCCGCCAAAGACACCTCACGCTCTGCACAAAGGTCCTGTTTCCTTTCCAGGGTTTCCTCTTTTTGTAGAAGGCGACGCTCCAACCGTTGCAACTCGGAACGCTGTTCTCGTATCTCCAACTCCGCCTCCATACGCATGGCATGCACAACCTCTTTGGCCTCCAGAAGCCTTTCCTTACTGGCGGCCTCCGCTTCCTGCCGGGCCACCGCAACCAAACGATCTGCCTCCTGTCGGGCACCATCCAGGCGGGCTTGTTCCAACAAACGCCGCGTACCAATATAACCCACTGCCAAACCCAGGAAGAGCAAAAAAACACCGCCGATGACATAAACGACAAAACTCTCCATCCCGCATCCACCCCCTTCGGCGCACGGGACCACCTTTTCCCTCGCACCCACCCGATGGCTTACATTCGCAAGATGGATACCTTATCCAACGGAGAGAAACCATAGGGTAACACGCACCCGTGGACGGGAATTACACAGGAACGCACGGGACACTCTACCCCGACTCACTCTCCCCACAACCTTTCTCTTATCACCCACAAGCCCCCTACTACCTACCGGAGGAAAAACCGCATCGACCATAAAAACAAGGGACCAAAGAGTCAGATATACAGCATCTACAACCCCAACGCCCCACCTAATTCTTAATAATCTTTTGCAGGGCCTGAAAATTCGACCCATCCGACGAACCTCAGCTATCAGCCAACTTCCACCTCTCTTCATTGTAGAGGGTGTGTGGAAAAGGTGTCAAGCTAGGAAATAGTAAAACATGACACCTTTTCGCCATACCCCCCTCATGACGGGGCAACGGACGACGTAGCATCCACATGGGAAACACCTGCATGTTGGCGAACGGCATAGGCGCGATCGGCGGCAACAATCAACTCCGGATTATGGGAAACAACGATAATCTGGCGCTCATACAAGGTGCTGACAGAAGTCAAAAAAGTCACCAGAGGAGCCACATACTCCACACTCATGTGTTTCCCAGGTTCGTCCAACAGTAGGGGTCCTACCGGACACGGACGCAATGTCTCTAACAAAGCAATTCGTAATGCCAACGAAAGGGCATCCACAATCCCCCCCCCACGTGCCTCATGGGGACGGTTACGAACTTCATGTTCCTTTCCCCCCGTTACACAATACACCTCCGCGGAGGGTTGTCCCCCCTTATCTGTCATCACAATCTCGCAACGGAAATCAGGACCAAAGATGTACCGCAATGCCTTCGTTGCCAAATCCTGCAGAAGCAAACAAGCCTGTTCTCGCGCCCGTTCGGATGCCAACTGCAACAGAACCTGGACACGATCCAACAAATCGGCCCGAGATTGACAAGCCCTTTGGGACTCTTGGGCTTCCCTTCGCCGCTCCTCCCACAGTTTATAGGCCACCTGACGCTCGCTCACCTGCTGTTGAATATCCGATAATTGGGCTCTCTGTCGGACGATCTCCCCTTCCCAGGATGCTAGGAGTTGCTCATTCATGAAGACTCCACCTGGGAATCAGCAGATGCCTCGCACAAACAAACCTGCGCCGTATCCAAGCAATCTCTAATTTGCTTCTGTAAATCTTGTAACTCCTTGTCCATTTCTTCGGGCGAAATTCCTAATGCACGCACCTCCTCCCACAACTCGGCCTCCTGCTGTTTTAAACTCTCCAGCCGTGCTTCCGCTCGGACCGCATCATTTTGTGCCTTCTCTAAACGTCGCCTTACCTCCTGCATTTCCGCTTCCAGATCCTTATCCTGCACATCCATCGATTGGGGAGCAGCAGCATAACGAGTAGAATTCTTCATCCGTACCCTCACCCTCTCCTCTTGCTATCCTTGCGCAATTGCATCAACGACTGCCCACAGGTAGGACACTCTGGAAAATGATGCAACAACTCTTGCCATTTTGCCTCTAGGGCACAAGTAGTATCACGACAGCGTGCCAAGAAAACAGCCCCCCGTTGTTGCCGTTCTCTTACATCATGTAAACGGTGTTGTAGACGCCGAAAAAGTACCAATTTTTCGGAAAATACATTCAACTGACCCAATACCCTCTGGATGGCCCCTAATCCCCGTACCCGACGTGATTCCAAACGCTTCCGCCGAAAATGAAGGGTCCATTGTCCATACAACCTAGATACCAACAGGTAACGGGCCCGATACCTCTGCCACTCTTTCCATTGGGTCTCAGCGGCCTCCAAATGAGGTTTCCGGCGGAGTATGGTTTCCTGCATCCTACACTCCCTTTCCACGAAGTGGAGACGCTGGTGTAAGCGCCGCAAAAGGGAGAACCTCTCCCAACCCAACTGCGCTGTCCGCCATGCCCTCTGCGCCGCCTCCACATGATGCATCCGCGCCAACTGGTGCTCAACAATCCGTTGCTGCTCCTGGATCACTTGCCATTTGACATGTAGGGGATGCAATCGTTGTGCCCTCTGAAACGCCCCCTGACTTCTCTGGCAGGCCTCCCGTGCTAATTCCAGCCGCTTCTCCTGCAAGGGCAAATCGGAAAAGGCGAGCAAAGCCTCCTCAGCACGTTCCCACTGCTGTGTCCAAGTTTTACCCTCCTGGAGTGCAGCCAACCTCTCCTGGCGTGCACGGCGCATGGCCCGATCAAAACCCTGTGTATTTCCAATTTTACCCAATACTTTAGCTTTGAAACGTTCTGACTCTACGAGCAGGAAGGGGGGATCCAACTGGCCGCTCCACTGCAAATGACATTCGCGCTGATCAACGGAAAAAGAACGCATACCGTGACAAGCAATGATCTCCTCCGGAACGTGACTACCGAAACCCTCAAAAACCTTCTCAGGCTGACCCGGCTGCTGAAGCAGGTATCTGTTGAGGGAGGGCGTGCGCAAACGGACAATCGATCTCCCATCGGCGAGGGTCAAGGTTACCGTACACGCCTGTGTACCCATACGAATGAAATCGTCCCCCCGTGGTATATTCCATAAAACCCAACGTAGAGCACGAAGAATGGCACTTTTACCACTATCCGAGGGACCAATCAATACGTTATACCCCGGGGAAAATTCGATCGTAGTATCCTCATGGGATTGAAAATTTTCTAACCGCAGTGAATGAAAGACCGTCATTCCCGATCGCCTTCCTCCATGGTCGCATCTTGCAAAAATTGCAGGGCCAACTCCTGCACCGAGGATTCAATCTGATGCGCAGCCGCGAGTTCAGCAATTAAGGCCATTGAATCAATGGTTTCCAACGCGGCGGCGGAACGGACTTGTTGCGCGAAGGAAGCGAGTTGCTCTTGACGATATGCACTGGCCATCAGGACACTTCGGTCCAACACCTCCGCACCCGGGGGTGCCGTTCGCAGAGGTAAAAATTCCACATCAATCTGGCCCGGTGAAGGAAAGGTCAACAAAACTACCTGGGGATGACGTTCCCATTCCGACTGCCTCCCCGACAGACGTGCAATGGCGCCCGGGTTGATCGCATATTTCCCCTCCCTGCAACGCACGGGGAAACCAGCATGGTCGTGCCCTGTCAATAACACATCAGCTCGTGTTACAGCCAATGCATCAGCCACGCGGGTTGAGGGAACCCCCTCCGGCATCGATCGCTCACACAACATACCATGAACCATATGAATACAGTGGGTAGCCCGCTCAGAGAGAACGGGAATATCATAGTCGACCTTGGCGGGTTGCCGGTCTAGTTCAGGATGAAAGGAACAACCTGTCAACTGAATGCATATATCATTTTTTTCCAGATAAATGGGCTCCTCATTGACCAGAACACGAACAACCCCGAGTATATCTAGCAATCCCAACATAGTACGCGGGAGCGTAGCAGGATTGTGGCCATACAGATCATGATTACCGGCCACAGCATAGATAGGCACACCCATGGTAGAAAAACAGCGCGCAAAGGCGCCTACGACCGCTGGTGACAAGGAGGGACGGTCAAACACATCCCCACCATGTAACAGGGCGTCCACGTGATACTGTTGAACGAATTGTTGCACTTCTTCCATTTTTTTCAACAACACGGAGGGAAAATCATCCCGGCGGGCCTGGGGCGTGGTACCACGGATGTGGGTATCCGTGAGGTAAAGTAAACGAAGCATAGATCTTTTCCTTCCGTTACCGCCTCGTCACCTATCTCAGGGACTCTTTTTAGCTACCGGTACGGTGGCGGACAATAGGTCGGGTCCTTTTTCCAACTTTTCCTTTCCTTTTCCCTTGGGTGCCTCCCCTATGGATGGTTTCCCCTCATCCTTAGGAACCTCTAACTGGGACAGATTATGGTGTTTTCGTACCCGATTCTCAATCATTAGAAAAACCTCTGGATGGTCTCGTAGGAATTGTTTGGCATTTTCACGACCCTGTCCCATTCGTTCACCCTCATAAGCGTACCAAACGCCACTTTTGGTAACAATATCCAATTCGACTGCCATGTCCAACATGCTACCCTCGCGGGAAATCCCCTGACCATAGAGCATGTCGAGTTCAATCTGCCGAAAAGGAGGGGCCATTTTGTTTTTCACAACCTTGACACGAACTCGGTTCCCGATGATCTCTGTCCCCTGTTTCAGATTCTCTGCACGACGGACCTCGAGGCGTACGCTGGCATAAAATTTGAGGGCCCGTCCACCGGGTGTAACCTCGGGGTTCCCAAACATAACACCGATCTTTTCACGGACCTGATTGATAAAAATAGCCACTGTACGGGATTTACTAATGGCACCCGACAACTTCCGCAGAGCCTGGGACATCAGGCGAGCTTGCAGACCAACATGGGAATCCCCCATTTCGCCCTCGATTTCCGCCCTAGGCACTAAAGCAGCCACGGAGTCGACAACCAAAATATCAATAGCTCCGCTTCGAACCAACGCCTCCGCAATTTCTAGCGCCTGTTCCCCCGTATCCGGTTGAGAGACAAGAAGATTGCTGATCTTTACACCGAGATTGCGCGCATAAATGGGATCAAGTGCATGCTCCGCGTCGACAAAGGCGGCCTCCCCACCCTGCCGCTGGGCTTCTGCAATGGCATGCAGAGCCACTGTTGTCTTTCCGGAGGATTCCGGTCCGTAGATTTCGATGATACGCCCACGCGGGAAACCACCTACCCCTAGTATTACATCTAATCCCACGGAGCCTGTGGAAATGGTAGATACAGGTACACATCCCCCCGCCCCTAACCGCATGACAGCCCCTTTGCCAAATTGTTTCTCAATTTGGCGCAGCGCCATATCCAACGCCTGCTGGCGGTCTGATGACATAGTTCCCCTCCTTCTCCCCTACCTCCCCAATAATACCGCACTTTATACAAGTCTGCCAATGGATTCAAGTATGTGGGGACCCCCTGAGGGGACATGAATCTTGGCTATGGATGATGCCAGTGCAGTGGACAAGATTCACAATGGTCTCTATATAAGATTACATGGAAACAAGTGGAGTTTCTTACATATGCAGCCCCATGGGTGCCGGGCTCAAAAATTATGGATAGTATTGGCTGGTTATCTAGGAACGACCACCCTAGTTTTCCTGTTTGCTATCACACAAGAAAAAATATAAAAAAATATATTTAATAATAAATACATGTGAATATACTTTATATATACATATTCATTATATTAAATTAAATATTTGCATGTATCCCACTGGGGTACCCTTGACCCAGAAGCACTCCCTTATTTGGCGTACAAATAAAAGGATAAGCCAAAAACTGGTTACCATGATCCTCCCGAATTGCATTCCCCGCGGAAGCTTCCCAATGAAAATACAGTTTCCCTTCCATGACCCCCTTCATCGCACCCTCTTGGTTGCTTTTTTGGGGTATGTCATGAATGAAAACACTCTCCGCCACTATGAACCACTTCCTGTGGATCCCTCTCCATCCATTCCCCTGATAGTACCGCTCCCCCCGTTTTTTTGAGGGGGGAGACTGCCTGCTCATCTGCAGCAAATTTAGCAAAATGCAGCCCCAGAAGTTCTTCTGTTTCTACGGCTCTTTCAACCTCCTATGACATAATATATATCCCTAGACTGTTACCATGATCATCCACTGTCAAGCGTCTAAAACACGGTTGCATCCCAGTAAACTGTTTTTATAATCATTTGAATGTAATTTTATAAAAATATTATAAATAAGGTTGATATCATTTTCCGTAATAGCATTACTACTTTCCTTACCAAAATATGGAAACGTTTCTATATAAAAATTTCATAATATATTTCCTTTTCCAACGAATATATACACATGGTTGAATTTGTTTCTGCAGTAGGTACATCTCTATCGTTGGGTTTTCACAACGAATTCAATTTCCCATAAGCCGGGAATGCCGTGTTTTATTTCTCGTTCCCTGTCTAATCCTGCTTTCACTAATTTTTGTTCCAGGTTTCGCGAATCCCCCGGGAACATCTGTTCCCGGGGATAGACAGTTGGTAACTCTAAGACATAATAAATTCCCGTTTCATCTGATTTTGTAGTTCCCAATTTCTCCATTTTCCACGATTTTCACTCCGTATGAAGAAGGAAGACTTGGGAAATTTAGTTCCGTTTTCATCTCAACAACCCCTTATTCCCTGGTAAGGAGCGATCCGCCAACTATTATAACATAAAACATAAATTTTATAAAATAATGTATTTTTACTAATATCCCACAGAACACCTGTAAAATACAGTGGAATATCATTCAAACCTAGGCAAATATAAACACAAAACCCTATCACGAAACACTCGATCTATCGAACAATGATTCAACCCCCAGGTACGATAGACGGCCAAGATCCTTCTTCTCCATGCGTCATCGAACGGTTCACTTTCGCTAGGCTCTCCCCCCAAACCCCACCTTTTCCTAAATCGCTCACTACTGGGGTATTCCCACACCAGCAGCGGTAGGTGGCTTGAAAAGCCCCCCACCTACCGGAATACGCGGCGCCAGGGAGCCTAGTTACAACCCCTATCGTTACAGCTTATTCGACACACCCCCGGGAGAATTTACGCACGCGATCGAACGCAATCCGTGGATCCTTCTGATTCCGTAACCATTAAGGTCTAGGAGCCTTCCCGTAGTGTTGGTAACATTACGGATTTTTTGCTATTTTTTATTTCCAAGAAACCGTATGAATACTATACAGTAGAACACAATGCCCATTTCCCTTTTAGTGATTATTAAAAATTTAATAAAAATTATATTATATAGGCAACAGACCCCCAAAGGCGCAAACCAGAAAAAGTTTCAAAAAGAAATGTTATTATCCTACCAATCACTTCACCGTCCGGAGGTGGTACTAAATTCATAGAACGGGCATTCCCCTTAGAAAATTACACGGTCCCCCATATTTTAGACTCGATACCCCAGAAATAAACTGAGGGAATCACAATCGAAAAAGCAATAGGACCCCAAAATAGGATAATATATTAACTATTAACATTTTTGGATTTAAAAAATAAAAAAACTATTATTTTAAATATAATTTCATTTAATTTCGTTTATAGTAAAACTAATAACTAAAAATATTACTTATATTCATACTTTTATATTCCACTTGCGTTGATTTAGAGAGAAACTGATAGGGACCTTCCCGGAAAAAAACGGGGGCTGGATTTCAACATAAAAACTATGAAAGGCAGAGGGCTTTTAATGAAAGCAAATTGTCAAATGAGAGTATTGCACGGTTCCAAATCCCCTAAGTCCGCTTTATAGGTTGGTTGTTAGGTTGGTTGTATTGAAATTTAATTTTTAATAAAAAATACTCTTTTGAAATGGATAACTATATATGAAATATACAAGAACAACCTTAATAGGAATAAAGCTATTTTTTACCATATGCCTATTGTTTTTGATCAATCAAGGAACAGGATTTGCAATGAAATATGGGACAAAAAGGGAATCTAACAACCTATCACAGGAACAAAAGGACCTCATAATAAAATACAACAACCTACCAAAGGAACAAAAGGACCTCATACAGGAACTGGCTCATCTAATACCCGATAGTGTAGAAATGGGTAGCATAAAGGACATGGAGGATCTTCGTGAGAAAATGGCCTTTAAAATGGCCTCTATGGGAAAACTACCTAAGGATAGAGCGATGATGAAGGTGGCAGCTACGGCCATAGGCCAATATAAAGACGATAATCATGTGGAAACTGAATACATTAAGAGATGGAGTATTCCTTTCCCTGGAAATAACCCATATACTATTTTTTTATCAAGGGGGGATGACAAGGCAGGATTGAGTCATATCTTGCAGCGTCATGTACTGCTACACGCTACAGAAAAAAATATACGGAAAAATGGTGTATCCACCTCGGCTCTATCTACGAACGGGGATCCTGATACCCTTTTTAAGCTAGACTCTACAATTGATGATGTCATTGAACTTTTAAAAAATGCTTTATTAAATGATGAGAACAAAAAAATTTAGGAAATATAACCAGTAATAGACTCAGTACAACACTGAAAGTAAAAGGAGAAGAATTCTGTATCGTTTTGGGTAGAACAAGTAGAACAGGATGTAAACATCCTAATAAACAAGAATTTGATATTATCACGTTTTTTACTATGAAAGGACATTATTTTCATGATGTGAGAAAAATTTTTCAGTATGTTAGTGAAAAAAAACGTACCCAACCTCATCAGGGAGTAGTGGTACGATTCCTGGAAAAACACATGGGCAGTCCTCATCACAGCGGCCCATGCTACCACTACTATGGTCACAAGTAGCAGAGCACCAGAACCCACCACCAGTAGTAGTGCAACCCACCAGATCATACGCAGACATGGCAAGAGAGAGAGGACGATAGAAAGGGAGCTGAATTGGTATAGGAAACTCTCGCGAGGGATTGAGTAGTCCCCCTTGGTATGATAGATCCATGTGGATATAAGAACAGCGTGTTCCCTATTGGGGGGCAAACACAAAAATGGCACGGGAAAAATTTTCATTGGAATTCAAGCAAAGGACAATTGAACAGATCGGGGATGGGCACCATGTTGTCCAGGTATCTAGACAGCACGACATTGCTGTTAGTACGACGAACTGTTGGATCAAGGGGGAACCACAAGGAGAAGGGCATAGTATTAGCCAGCTCATTCTCCCCCCTCGGAGGATCGTTGTCTGATGGATTCCCTATCCCCGGTTTTTGCAGAAGGAAATCGATGATGTAAAAAGACTCCTGGGCAGTAAAGGATTGGAAATGAGTTGATGGGGGGGAGGATGAGTGGGAGATTATGGAACCGGTTGACGAATTGGGATGCAGAGGGAAAAGAATCATCACAAACCCAAAGGAATGAACGGGAGGATTATGAACCAACCATAATAAATGATAAACCATTCGGATTTTTTTCCCCCACCTCGCCCGTCCCACCGACGGCCCAGGTAAGAACTACCCCTACAACAAAAAACGGTAAAAATCGCTTAGAAAGCTTATGTGATTTTTCTTCTGAATTCCCTACAGATACACCAGTAAAAGGATATTCAGCCACTACACTAATCCCAACCAGCGCTTCATCCTCGCCACCATACCGTTATCTTCCCCCCACAAACGCAGGGGAACCGTCTCCCCTAGCATACGTTTGACAATATCGTGATAGGCTCGCCCCGCTTGGTTGGTAGGCGTTAGGGCAATAGGCTCCCCCCGATTCCCCGCACGTATGACCTGTTCGTCATCGGGTACCACCCCCAACAACTCAAGGGCAAGTATACTCACTACCTCATCCACATCCATCATACCGCCATCGCGCACCATATGACGTCGTATTCGATTCACAATGAGCTTGGGAGAGGACAGATTAGACTTTTCCAACATGCCCACGACGCGATCCGCATCCCGCATGGAGGCACTCTCCGGCGTTGTCACCACAATCGCCCTGTCGGCACCAGCGATAGCATTCCTAAACCCGCTCTCGATACCCGCAGGACAATCAATAATCACATAATCAAAATGCTCCTTCACCTCCGCCACCAATCCGCGCAGAGCATCCGCCGAAACGGACGTCTTGTCCTTCGTTTGTGCAGCGGGCAATAGATATAAATTATTGCAACGCTTGTCCCTGATGAGGGCCTGCTCCATCCGACAATTCCCCTCAACCACATCGATAAGATCGTACACAATGCGATTTTCCAGGCCCATCAGCACATCCAGGTTACGCAAACCAATATCGGTATCCAGCAAACAAACCCGTTTCCCCAACAGGGCGAGGACCGTACCCAAATTAGCTGATGTTGTAGACTTACCAACCCCCCCCTTTCCCGAAGTGATGACCAAGCTCTCACCCACGTAGCACGCCCCCTCTCTCGAAATTTTCACTTTGTAACATTCTCCACCAAACATACCCCGGCCGAATACGATCGAGATAGCATGCCTTCTCCACTACAATTCGTTTCTCAACCACGTGGGCAAATCGAACACCCTCCCCCAATGTTTCCCAATCCTCGGGGGGGCGAGAGAGGATACCTGCGATCCGTAACTGTGTAGGTAAAAAGGAGGATGCAACGATAATAGATTTTGTATCCCCCCGATTGCCCGCGTGGGCTATCCCCCGTAGGGATCCGATAACGTAAATGCTACCTGAGCAATGAATCGCCCCACCTGGATTGATATCCCCTAAAAAGAGGACATCCCCTCGGTAGTCGAGTACCTGCCCCGAACGTATCGTACCAGACAATAACCGTATCGCTTCGATAGAAGATGAATCCTCCGTAGGCCCAACATGGTCGCCCTCAAAAGACTGAATCACCAAATTTTCACGGACTGAAAAGAGGTCCCTCACAGCCTTCTCTTCAGGGGGGGTGATACAACGCCGACCTAATTTGATCCTCACATTCATTCGGGGCCCATTCCATATCTGCGATTCCTCAGGGTATCCACCCAATTTTTGCTGTAATTCCGCGAGAAGATCGGCAAAGGGACAGTTGTCGTCTAACAAAAACACCAAACCTTCGCGGGTTCCCTTGATTGTTATACCAGCTTTATGCCCCTTTTTCATAAACTTCTCCCACCCACCCTCCAGCTCTTGAAATCATATGGTTCCCCCCACCCTAAGGAACGACGGACTCTACCTCAGCCAGTAGGTTTCGCTCACGGAAGCTGACATACCTACAGTCACCAATAACAATATGGTCGAATAAGGGAATGCCCATCAGCTCCCCGGCCTCCTGCAGACGACAGGTAAGCAAAAAATCCGCCTCACTCGGTTCGGGATCACCACTTGGATGATTATGTACACAAACAACCAAAGTCGCATTACATCGCACCGCTTCACGAAAAATATCACGTGGATGTACTAAAGTTGCATCCACGCTGCCCCTGAACAAGCAACGCTTCGACAGAAGACGATAACGTGTATTGAGAAAGAGACAGAGAAAATTCTCCTGCTTGGCAAAACGTAACTCTTCCATGACAAGCTGAACAATAGCTTCTGCAGAGGAAAGCGAAGGTTGTTGGTCTGGTAGGGAACGGGCAACGCGCCTGCCAAGTTCACATGCAGCAACTAGATGCAGGGCCTTGGCATGACCAATCCCATCGATTTTGACAAAATCCTCCCAGCCGCAACGCGCTATCCCCAACAGGCCCCCTTTATCCACTAACAACCGTTGGGCCAGAGAAAGTACAGAGGTACCCAAACAACCCGTCCGTAAAAGAATCGCCAAGAGTTCCGCATTGGTTACGCACTGTGGACCCTGAATCATCATTCTTTCCCGCGGCCTTTCGTCCGGGGGCAAATGGCGCAAGGGTGATGGAAAAGGCATGATTCATCCTCTCCGAAACTTGTATACTACGATCACAGGATGAAAATATTAAATTTTTAAATAATCATTGCCGCACGGGGTACACCTTTGCATATTATGAAAGAGAAAAATAGGGTCATCCCCTCCCCCCGAGGAATTACAAAAATACACAATCATACATAAAACACCCTGTTATACGTGGTAATAACCCTTAGAAATAAGACACCACTTCCCCAAAAAAGGAGATAAACAAAGAGAAATGATATCATAAAAAATAAAATTATAAATACAAATAAAGAAATAATATAAAAAAGGGGAAACCCAAAACCATACTACCCAATTACCACTAAAATTTGAATATTCTAACCATACCAAGGACGGGAAACACCCTGATACCACCCACTGGCATAATCCCCCAAGATAAGTTCTTCATTCAAGGACATTGAAGGGTTCTAGCGTAATCCCCATCGATCGACATAGATCCGACAGAACATCAAGAGAGAGGCCACTGCCATTACCCATATCCCCCTCTACCCTCCGAATCAATGTACTACCTAAACCCTGTAGGGCATACCCCCCCGCCTTACCCCGCCATTCCCCGGTACGAACATACCAAGCCTGCCATGCAGACGAAAGCGACCGAAAAACAACCGTGGTGACCCGTTGGCAAACCCGACTTGCTGCCAAACGACCCGCTTTAAAGTACAAGCAGGCATAACCCGTCACAATATCGTGGCGTTGACCCTGCAAAGAAGACAAGATCTTAGCCGCCTCCACCGCATCGATGGGCTTCCCCAACATTGTACCACGATGCACAACCATGGTGTCCATACCCAATACACAAGCTTCCCCCTGTTCCAGGGCAAGGCACACCACCGCCTCAGCCTTGGCCCGGGCCAAAGTTTGTACACGACGCGCCGGGACCTCGCCTATTCCCATAGTCTGCTCCGCAATTCTCGCATCGACACTACGAAAAGGAAGGCCTATTTGTTGAAGAATTTTTCTCCGATAAGGGCTAGACGATGCTAAAATCCAGAAGATGTTCCCATCCACCATACTCACCTCATTATAACCTCTGATACAATGAACCACGATCGGGAGACAACCCCTTACACACCTCTTCAGTCTGAGGAATGATGGGCAACCTTACCCAACGGGGGTTGGGCCAGTAGTTCGATTAGCTTGCTGTAAGCCATAGTGTAATCCAAAACTGCCGCTTGAATTTCCCATAAGAGAGACAACTGTGGAAATTGTTGGGTCTTACGGGCCGCGTATACCCCCTTCTGTAGGGCTTGACCCATAGCATGTAGGGCCTCACGGACCGGTGATTTCCCTCCCATGACAGGAAAATAGTTCTGTAATCCCTGGATCATTTTCGAGAAATTTTGGGGTTGAGACAAAAAGGGCTCTGGGATGGAAAAGGAACCCAGGCGATTCCCATGGACAGGGATCGACTGCGCCGTTGTGGTGGCCAAATAATCCATAACATGGTGCACCTGTTGTAGAACATCAACCATAATTTTCGCCTTATCCTCAGGCAATCGCATAATTTTCCTTCCGCCCATCCTCACTCTCTTGAACCCGGCCCTACGATACGATGGCTGCCCAAGGCCCCCAATTCTAAGTGCCTGTTCACGGGTGAGACCAACACCCAAACCAAGACGATAGGGCTTGCCGGGAAGCACGACCACGGCGGCTCTCCCCCCTCGTCTATCCTTATTGGCCTCTGCGATTGCCTCCTGTTCCGTAGAAAAAGACTGATCTGATATTACCATCGTCCATTCCAACATAGGGAAAATTGGTGATACAATAGAATTGAAACTACCAGCAGCGGGAAGGGATTTTTTCTCAATCGAAAAAAAATGCAGAAAGGATAACCCCATGATGATACCCAATGAGACAGCACCAGATATAGAAAAAAACCAATGTCTCCAAGTAAAAATACGACGCTTAGATTGTGAACGTCCTTGTGGAGGGAAAGCGGGCCTGCAATAACGCGATCGATCATCCCATGTCCCCCCTAAAATAATTCTCGGTCGCACAGCGGGCCGGGAGAGGACCACTGGATTCTGGGGGGATACAGGAGTTCGCGCCGCTGATGGGAATGACATCGTACGGGGTGGTTGAAGCGGGGGAATTTTCCCCCTCGCGCGAAGGACTACCCGTGGTCCCATATCATGGCCCCGTGACCCGCTGGAAGATTTTCCCGAGAGGATGCGAAAATCCATACCACCTTTCACTCCCTTTTTCTCCGTCTTATTTCCCCCCACTGGATGTAGAATTTGGAAAGAAATAGAGGGTACCAACTCAATAGAAAAACCACTAAATGTATCCTACAATCCTAGGGGGATACCCTCATCAGATAGGGGTGGACACCCCTATTGACGCGAGACCCTACCCATACCCTCACAAGGCCTGCCATAGAAGAGAGGGCGTCATCCCCCAAGGGGGCACATGTGTGTAGCTAGCCATAAAATATGCCCTACTTAGATACTACAGAACGGTTAGTGATAACCCACTTTGCAAGAAATAGGCAACGAAACCCCCGATGGACAAGGAAGGCACAAAGGGAAAAGGACGCAAGGGATGCCAGGGCTTACCCATCCAAATCCGCAGGACGAAGAACCACAGTGTGCCGTAGACCGCCAACAACAGAGCCAGAAAGAAACCCTCCACCCCCACCATCCAACCCAATGCAATCGATAACTTTACATCCCCCCAGCCCATAGAACCACTGAGAGCCAATAGCGTCGTAGTGGAGCCCGCTACTATTGCAGCAATAAAATAATGGCTGAAGGGATCGACATGAACAAAGAATCTCAATATACCAAACAACACTATTCCACTATAGGTAAATAAATCTGGAACCCAATAACAACAAAGATCGGTGATAGATAAAAAAATAAGAAAATAAAGAAGAAGTAAACCCCCTAGGATCTCCCCACCCGTAACCGACACAAACAAAGCCACTACACCGAGGGCACAAAGGGGAATGCTCCACCAATATCGGGAAATGGAAATAGCAAAACCCTGCCTGTCCATCCACCAGCAAATGATCCTGACCCAAATAGAAGCCAGAATGATACCCAAGAAACCCATAGGCAACAGAATCGACAAAGGAAATACTGGTACCCCCTCCACCATGAAAAACTAAATTCCCCCCCTCGGTTCCCCTTGCTCGAAAGTCTGCATCCCGTGAACTGCCCCCATTTGAAGCATAGATTCGATCTGATGAAGTTTGTTAGAGCGAATCAAATGGGAAATGGCCGGTGTGTTGATCAATACCTCGAAAATAGCCCTCCTCCCCCGCGGTGTAGAAACCAAACGTTGCGTAACAATACCCAATAGAACCTCAGCCAGCTGATGCAAAACAAAACTACAGCGCTGAGGTGGAAAGGCAGCGAGAAAACGGTAAATAGCTTGGACAGCCCTTCCTGTATGCAAGGTACTGAAAACCTGATGACCTGTTTCGGCAGCCTGCAAACATGCTTCCATAGTGGGGAGATCCCGTAGCTCACCAATGAAAATCACATCCGGATCAGCACGCAGGGCAGATCGTACCCCCGATGAAAAGGAGGAAAGATCCTGTCCCAATTGGCGTTGAACGACATGGGCACGGGATGGAAAAAAACGCTGCTCAATGGGATCTTCCAGGGTAAGGATTCGAATAGGCTGACGACCCAGCTGATGTTGAATGAGGGAGGCCAACGTTGTCGATTTGCCACTCCCTGTACAACCTGTAACGAGAAACAAACCCTTCCCCTGTGCTAGAACAGCCTGTACACTAGGCGGTATACGCAATTGAGCAGGGGTAGGAACGGGATGGGGAAGAATTCGAATAGCCAGGCTCGTCCTACCCTGTGTACGAAACATATGGACGCGAGCACGCCACGGCTCCTGTCCAGCCCAAACGGCATCCCATTCATTAGGAAATTCATCAGGAAAATGAAACCGACAACCCGGCAATGAAATGAGAAAAGTATGAATTTTTTCCTCAGAAAAGACACATCGCCCTCCCCCCATACAACGCAATGCCCCTTGGCAACGAAACCAGGACACCTCATCACTCGTAATGTGAAGATCAGATATCCCTTGCTGAGCCGCATAAACGATCCATTGTTCAATTTCCACGATGGGTACCTATCCCCCCTGTAACCATACCCCCCACTACTCCTGGCTGATCATCATACTACAACATGGTGCCCGGGGGAAGGGGTAAACCAATATATATGGGAAGATGAGGTGGGTAGATAACAACAAGAGTATAAATCTTTGTTGTAATAAGTTTTATATAATTTTTATAATATATCAACCTATACTATAGTTACCTTTTATATACAATCCATGCGCAATGATAGGTCATCCCCCACGGTTCATCCCGACGTTCGGGACCCACATCGGTTTTGACATGGACTATACCTTTCGATGCGTCTTCGGCTGGTTCGCTTTCGCTGATCTCCCCGATTCCCACCTGACAGGGTCATGCCCTGCCTTTTCCTAGATCGCTCACCACCGGGGTGTTTCCACACCAGCAGCACTAGGCGGTTTGTAACCTGCTACCTATCAGCCGGTTACGAAGGGCCGAGCAACCTTCATCTCTTGAACGACTTCTTGACACACATCCCGCCTGTACACCGCATGCCACCGGGGCAGAAGATAGGTCATCCCCCACGGTTCATCCCGACGTTAGCACCCCGCCTCAGTTTTGACATGGACTACGCTTTTCGATGCGTCTTCGAACGGTTCGCTTTCGCTGATCTCCCCGATTCCCACCTGACAGGGTCATGCCCTGCCTTTTCCTAGATCGCTCACAACCAGGGCATTTGACCCCAGCAGCACTAAGCGGTTTGTAACCTGCTACCTACCAGCCGGTTACGAAGGGCTGAGCAACCTTCATCTCTTGAACGACTTCTTGACACACGGTGCTGGTGCGGTTAAAAAGGTTCACAATGGTTTCCTGAAGTTCGAATAAAAATGGAAAGTGGGCTTTTGCGGATTCATAAAAATAACTACATATAATTTTATGAAATCATACTATCTATAGAAGCTCGGTCCCCCAACTATGGTCAGGCTACCCATATTTATGATAATATTCTGAACATATAAAGCAAAGTAGAATGTGACCCTCTCTTGCTATGTACATCCGAAACAACTTTTATGTATTACCTGAAAAATACTCCCCCAAAACTTAAAGACCATCTGTTATTCCTATACAATCCTTTTTATACACCACATATAAAAAAGGAGGTTGATAACAGATGGTACCAAGACATTGTACCATTCAGCACTTCACAACCTTCCAAAAGTCAATAGTAGGTATGATATCCACCTTCCGTAGAATGGATAGCACACTAATCAACAGCAACATAAGGAAATGAACCCGTAATGAAGTGATCGATCTAGTGGCAAAAAATGTGGTTTGTATCTCGGCTGAACTTCTAATCCCCCTCCCCGCGGAGTGGGGGTCTTTCTGGAAAAGGGATGCAAAGTAACAGACATCGATAGTCGACAATCATTGGGCCATCAGCCCCCTCTTCTCCCCCAAAAAGGAGCAACAGCAAGGAATCATAGGACTGCAGAGCTAATTGGGGTTTGCTTGGCTGTAAGGAAACAGGTCTCCCAATAGGACAAAATCAGATCAACCAAGGAGTATGCATTGCTGGAAAGGGTGACCTGGGAACAGACTGAAGAGGATGAACAGGGAAATCTCAGGATGCTCTCCAAGGTGCGTTCTGGTAGTCTACAAAGCCCTTATGATCCTGATGCTCAGTACAGGAAGAAGAACAAACAGGAATGTTGGGGATATTCCGGACAGATCGTAGAGGATCACGATGGAGAGAAGGGAATAAGCCTAATTTCCTTCTTTGATCTGAGAGGTTCCCTGCATCCAGATACGACCTTTGCGAAGGAGTACACAGGAACATGGATTCCCCATGATGGAACGCGGTTGTATGCCGATGGGGGGTACTACAGCTATGAGAGTCCCTAGAAATCCTCCGTACCATTTACTACGATCATACGGTTTCTGGGGACTCCAGAGAATAAACCGGGGAAAGGATTATAGTAGAAATATATATAAATATAATTTCCCATGATTATCATGATGGGAAATTATAATTCAATATTTTACAAATATTGAAAAAAATAATTATACTATATAGGAAAAATAAATGTTATAATGAGTTAGGATCCAGTAGATAATATATAAAACCTTAATTTATAATAGATTAGGATGATCATGATGGACGGAGTACCGCCATATGTGGCGAGGGGGATATCGGGAAAAGCTTCCTTCGCAGCAACTCCCCCGCCTGGAACTACCACCCCACAGTCACAACGGTTCTGGTGGACAAAACAGCAACAGATGAAAACAGCCTGCGAAGTCCGAAGCTGTGCTTTATCTGTTGGGATCAGAGATTGGGTATAGGATTTATTTATTTTACATGAAATATCATATGAAATAATATTGTAATATTTGAAATAGTAGTACCGATCATATTATATAAATCTAAATAATATCAACTATTAATGATTGGGGTCGTTGTATGTTTCTTACTAAAAATACACCATTGGTGTTGTGTTCCACAGTAATCATGGGTCTCGGGATCGGAATACAGAATCCCGCCTCAGCCCAGATGACTCCACGCAACCATAGCGAGAACACTCCCCCTCCCTACCAAAGATCAGCATCGTACCCTCCTATGTCTAAGGAAAGCAGCCACAATGAACACACTCCCCCCTTTCACCGAGGACCAGCATCGAGCCCTTCTATTATGTTTAATGAAACAATCGGCACATCATTCCCCTTGCCAACGTTTAGGAATATTGATGAAGCGCACGAGGCCCTCCATCATTGGAGAGTACCCCGCCCAGAGGGGCACCCTTCCTCCCTCCTCCCAACGCAAAGAAATGTCTCTGAGCTGGAAAGAGCCTATCAAGGGTGGGCCCATCTATCACGCATCTCAAAATGATATTATGCATTACGCAAGGGAAAATGATATGGAAAACGAAATAGCTACCCGTGGGGTAATGAATTCGGTAAGGGGTGGTCTCTTTTCCTATCTCCCAAGTAGTACGGCAATGAGGCACCCTGAGGCTTTGGCAAGATACTGGGATGAACTACTACCAGACGCCAGAACCTACACCAGCATATCAGGAGAGACAACACAATTCCCCTACGCAGGAGGGCCGCAATGGGTGCGCTCTTCCCCACCATCCTATAGGTCGGTATCCTCCCCACACCGACAACCGCCATCGTATACTGCCGGAGCACGCTACTATGACCAACGACCGCCACGTGTAAACGACACAGCCCCGCCCCCGTATACGGAAGCACGCCCCACACATGATACCCCCTCAGGTTTCAATGGGCCCTCCCCTTCCCAACCTCCGTCCACATCGGGATCACCCCGCCAGGGCGGGAAATCAATGTGAGGCACAAGACTGAAAATAAATATGGATCACACCCATTCCCTTTCCCCTTGCCCGTACGACAGTCAGGAGTGTTGTAATAATCCCAGGGAGAACACCACTTGTAAGCCAATGGCAAAGGTACCTGTATATATAGTAAATGATCATTCAATATTTTGCAAATATTGAAAAAAATAATTATACTATATAGGAAAAATAAATGTTATAATGAGTTGGGATCCAGTAGATGATATATAAAACTTTAATTTATAATAGATTAAGATGATCATAACGGACGGAGTACCACCGCATGTGGCGAGGGGGGTTATCGGGGAGGCTTTCTTCGCGGTAACTCCCTCGCCTGGAACTGCTACCCCACAGCCACAACGGTTCTCGTGGACAAATCTGGTAGAGGAAGAACAAATACTATGGTGGAAGCCCTGTCGAGTTCAAGTTCAGAACCCAAAATAGGAAGCGTCTGATATTCTCCTCAGATTCAGCGAAATATACAACTGCAGCGGGGTCCGGGGAAATGTTATCATCATGAGAATCTCCGACGGCAACAGCCGGTTCATCAGTTTGCATGGAGCAAGGAGAATGTCGGGGAAAAAGCTTCGCCCATGGTAACTCCACAATCGCAGATGGAGAAATGGATGGCGGGAAAAAGTATCCGGAACCAATGCAACAAACAGCAGAGCAGCAACAGATGGAGTATCTACAACAGATACGGAATATCCGTAGCCGCTCTATCTGTTGGAATCAGAGCCAGAGGATAATATGGATCAATTGTAATGATATTGAAATGAGATTTTTTATAGTATTATTAAAAAAATATACAAGGTAAAATTATTATTAAAATAATTTTACTAAATTTTAAAAATAAATAATTGGATTCATTATATGTTTATTCATAAAAATATCCCATTGGTATTATGTTCTACAGTAATCCTAGGCCTGGGGATCGGAATACAGAATTCCGCTTCAGCCCAGATGATTCCACGCAGCCACAGTGAGAACACCCTACACAGCCACAGTAGAAACACTCCCTCCCCTAGCAGTGAGGATGAAAAGAAGGAGGCCCTCCTCCATTGGAGATTATTCCCCGACGGGGAGGAGCCCCCCCGCGAAGAAACCTCTCTGAACTGGAAAGAGCATATCAAGGGTGGGAATTATATCACAAGCTCCAAATTATTATCCGGAATAGTATCAGGAATCGTGATCAAGGGATGGCAAAATATAGCCATGAGTTAAGTAATTCGATAAGGGGTGGTCTCTTTTCCTATCTCCCAGTTAGTACGGCAATGAGGCATCCTGAGGCTTTGGCAAGATATTGGGACGGACTACCATCAGACACCAGAACCTACACCAGCATATCAGGAAGGGAAACACGATTCCCCTTCGCAGGGGGGCCGCAATGGGCACCTACTTCCCCACCATCTTACAGGTCGGTATCCTATGACCCACACCGACAACCGCCGTCGTATACTGCTGGGGCACGCTACTATGATCGACAACCGCCGCGTGTAGACAACACAGCCCCGCCCCCGTATACTGCCGCAGTCCCCCCCACATGATACCCCTTCAAGTTCAAAGAGTGGGGGATAAATTCGGTAAGGGGTAGTGCCCATCCCTCGGGTAAAGAGTGATACGGAAATGGGGCATAGGGGAGGCCTGTAATGGGATATTGGAGAGAACTACCACTGAGGATATCAATCCTAACACCGCGACCTACAAAAGAAATAAAATTCCTTGGTAGACGGTGGTTCAGGGCTCGGTTCAATCCATATGAATTACACCCACTCTCTTTCCCCTTGCTGTATGATCGTCAGAAGTGTCGTAATGATCTCGGGAAGAACACCGCTTATACGCCAATAGTAGAGGTACTTGTATATAGTTTTAGGGGCAACCGTTCTCGCCCCTACGATCCTTCGCGTGTCACACTCCCACTTCACATCCCGTTCTCTGAGTTTTGGCCCACGTGTTATTACATGATAGATAATCTCCAAAATTAGATAAACATTGGTTCCTCGGGGACGACCCACAGGGCTGCCCTCCTTTCGGTCCGAAGGCAGAACAAGGAGACCCTTCAGTTGTTTAGGAAACGTTTCCCTAAGAATTTCTGCTGTCAGTAATTCCCTTCTTCTATAGTTTGGAAACCTCGTCTCTTTAGGGGGGATTCGCTTGAAATACTGGAGGGCCCTAATACGATCCCTCGGAACCACAAGACCTCTTTTACGCAATTCAGTTACGAGAAACCTAGCACCTTCCCTGTAGAAATCCGGATTCGACCACCATTCCCTATGAATTTTTCTGAATTTTTCTTCATGACCCCAAATTGCAGCAGTTGCCCGATAGGAAACAGAACCGAGGTACACACATAAGAATACAGAGAATGCATTTCTCCCTAAAGATTCGCTTCTTTCATTACTGGATTCAAATCCTACTACCTTCAAAAATCCCTCACTAAGAGAACCGAACCTTTCGAAAAAAACTGACTGTATGGTCAAACCATCCCAATGATCCCGATCCTCGGATCCCAGAATATTCCCGATAACATTCACAACATTATCGGGATCCTTCTTCTCAAGAATCTCCCTTTGTCTCCTATACTCCCTTATATCCTTTTGATTGATAATTCCTAGTTCCTTTTCCCTCTGTTCATAAGTATCTTTGAAATGGATAATTTCCTCTACCCCATTTTCGGGTACCGCAATCTCTGGTGACGGGCTGGCAACAGCCACCCTACCTCTCGTCGTTTTTTCCATACCTGCCCTCACCTCGTTTGTTAAATAACTGGTAAGTTAAAAACGATTACAATACATTGACGATAGATATAGCATCCACTCATTGAACTATAACCCAAAAAAAAAGGATTTTCCACTACCCTTTGTAATTATACAAAAGAACACACAAATCAGAAAATAACTATAAGGACTGAAACAAACTCCTACCTCCAAAAGGATAGATCTCCTCCCATCTCTGCCAAAAACACAATACAAAAATCCCCTGGGAATCGAACTCATCCCAGGGGATTTCCTACCATCATCCATTTGCAGACTATCCATCTACTTTCCCCACGACGAAAAAAAGGGTAGATCATACCTGGTCTCCCTTTCCCGTTTTACTTAGGTATACCCTTATGAATTCAAACCAAATATTTTTGTCAAAACAAAAAGGACTAACCCTCACAATGGAGCCTTCCGCCGACCGCTATCCCCCGATCTCTTGCGAATCCCTCCCTTGGAAGGAGAGGAGGGTCCCTTTCCCGTTTCCAAAACTGCCTTCCTCGACAGATTAATCCGACCTTGCTCGTCCACCCCTGTAACCTTAACCATGAACTCATCGCCTACAGAAACTAGATCACTTACCTTATCTACACGCTTCACATCCAACTGCGATGTATGCACCAAACCCTCTTTCCCAGGGAAAATCTCCACAAAAACTCCATACTTTTCAACCCTCTTGACAATTCCGGTGTAAATCCTACCGATTTCCACATCGCGAACGAGATCCTCAATAATCTTACGGGCACGCTCATTCTTATGGGGATCGGGTGAAGCAATGAAAACCCTACCATCCTGCTCAATATCAATCTTAACACCTGTCTCCTCAATGATCCTATGAATAATCCTACCACTGGGACCAATCACATCACGAATTTTATCCGGGTGAATACGTAACGTCAAAATCTTAGGCGCATAGGGAGAGAGCTTCTGATTGGGCTCAAAAATTACCTTCTCCATACTATCTAAAATATGAATCCGTGCTTCCTTAGCCTGTTGCAGAGACTCTCGAAGGATCCCGCTATCAATCCCAGCAATCTTAATATCCATCTGTAACGCTGTAATTCCCACACGCGTCCCCGCTACCTTAAAGTCCATATCCCCCGTATGATCTTCCAGACCTTGGATATCCGTAAGCACACGAACGACATCCCCTTCCTTAACCAGACCCATCGCAACACCCGCAACGTGGGACCGGATGGGTACACCCCCATTCATGAGCGCTAAACTAGCAGCACAAACGCTCGCCTGGGAAGAGGAACCATTCGATTCCAGAACCTCGGAAACGACACGGATGGTATAAGGAAAATCCTCCTCTGAAGGAACAACCGGCTCTAACGCCTTCTCAACCAAAGCACCGTG
Source organism: Pasteuria penetrans (assembly GCF_900538055.1). NCBI lineage: Bacteria > Bacillati > Bacillota > Bacilli > Caryophanales > Pasteuriaceae > Pasteuria > Pasteuria penetrans. The sequence continues at coordinate 1,898,486 of NZ_UZAC03000001.1, read as the reverse complement.
TCCGATCTCGCGCCTTCCTGGTGCACGTAACGACCGTGCCTCACCCACACTAAAGGGAGGGAAATTGTAATGATGCATAAAGCGCTTTGATTCCTCTAGGTCGAGCCCATCCAAAATCTGCACATCCCGCAGGGCACCTAAGGTACATACGCTCATTACCTGGGTTTGACCGCGACGGAAGGTGCCTGAACCGTGGGTACGAGGTAAAATTCCAACGGAACTTTGAAGGGGACGCACAGCATCCAGATCCCTCCCATCTGGCCTCTTACCTTCCTCCACTATCATACGCCGTACAGCTTCCTTGATGATTTCCTCTTTCGCAGCAACAAGTTCATCCCAACGTTCTCGAAGAACTTCCCCGCCCCATTCGGATTCAAAGTACTCCTTCATTGTGACGCGAATTTGCTCCATACGGGCATGCCGCTTACGCCTCTCCACCGTCCGGATCGCTCCCAGTAGATCTTGCGATACCAAGTCACGTACCTGCTGCAAAAGTACCCCATCCAGCACCCTGGGCTGAAAATCCATCTTTTTCAGGCCCACAACGCCTACAATTTCCTCCTGAAAGGAGACCAATTCCTTAATTACCTCATAGCCAAAATCAATCGCCTCCAGCACCACTTCCTCTGGTACCTCTTGGGCCGCCGCTTCCACCATGTTGACACCACGCGCTGTACCTGCCAATACCACCTGTAGGTCACTATCCTCCATCTGACCCACCGTAGGATTGATCACAAACTTACCCCCAACGCGACCAACAATAACCCCAGCCAAGGGACCCATGAAGGGAATATCCGACAAGGAAAGCGCCATGGAGGCCCCAAATAGGGCAGACATTTCGGATGAACAATCTTGATCCACAGACAAAACCATAGTAACCACCTGTACTTCATGACGAAAACTTTCAAAGAAGAGCGGCCGCAATGGACGATCGATCAAACGACTCGCCAGCGTAGCCTTCTCACTGGGACGCCCCTCCCTCTTGATAAAACCACCCGGAATTTTACCTACAGCATACAAACGTTCCTCATAATTAGTAGTCAAAGGAAAAAAATCTGCATCCCTGGGCAATGCAGAGGCTACAGCTGTAGCTAATACCACAGTCTCACCATAGCGAATCAATGCGGACCCGTTGGCGGAACCCGCAAAGGTACCTAACTCCACTCGGAGGGGACGCCCCCCCCACTGGGTTTCATAGACTTCAGGCGCTGCCTTTTCCACGATTCCTTCCTCCCCTAAGCCCACTGACAACAAACAGGGCGCAAAACCCTATTATCCCGCCCCCCTTATCGGCGCAAACCAAGCTTTTGAATGGTCTCTATATAACGCGAACGATCCACTTTCTTAAGATAATTCAGCAGGCGCCGCCTCTGTCCCACCTGTTTCAAAAGCCCCCTCCGCGAGTGATGATCCTTTTTATGGATCCGAAGATGCTCGTTCAGTCCGTTGATAGAGGACGTCAAAATAGCCACCTGGACCTCTGGCGACCCAGTATCCGTACCGTGGATACGATGCCTCTCAATGATTTCCTTTTTGTCAGCGCTCGCAATAACCATAGATCTCTAACCACCCTTCCCAAATATTATCCCTAAAAAAACGTGTCCCCACCACTATACTACCCCCGGCAAGAACCACGATCATCGCTGATTCTTCCGATGCCCCGCACGCCGATCATCACACGCTGCAGCCATTGTACGATACTCCGTCGGCAGATGCAAACCAGGGAAACGACCCAAAATCGACCTGGTACACCGTATATCCTCTTCAATTTGCTGCATCAAATCACTTGATGAAGGAAAGGTATGAATAGGCCGTAAAAAGCCAACGAATTCCACCCGTAGTCTCTCACCGTATAAATTACCGGAAAACCCTACTATGTGAACCTCCAAACGCCTCTGCGAACCAGAAAATGTCGGTTGTGGACCACAGTGCAGCACCCCGGGCCAGCGCCCCCCCCTATAACCAACAAGAACAGCATAAACCCCATGGGCTGGCCATTGAAAGGGCAGTTCCATCTCCAAATTAGCAGTGGGAAAACCCAACAAACGACCACGTTGCTCCCCACGCACAACGAGACCCTCCAGGACATAGAAACGCCCTAGCAATCGTCTCGCCGCAGCCACCCTCCCCTGGGATAACAAACAACGAAGTCGCGTGCTGCTCGTAACATAACCCTGTTGACAAACAGGGGGCACTATAGTTACAGGTACCTTCCCCGCCAATCCCTTCACCAGATCCCCTACCCCACCCGATCGTTTTCGACCAAAACTAAAATTAAAACCTACCGCAACCCCAGTCAGGGGAAAACGCAAGAGAACATCCCGGATGAAATCCTTAGGTTCCAAGGAAGCAAGAAATCGATCAAAACGGAAGGCATACACACGGTTCACTCCGTGGTCCAGCAGCCGATGAACTTTTTCCGGCAGGGGGGTCAAAAAATGGGGATCCCTCCCTGATTGTAAAATGGACCAAGGTGGGGGCTCAAAGGTCAAGGCAACAGGAAGGGAACCTGGGAAACGATGACTTAAGGCAACGGAAGCCTGAAGAACACCCACATGCCCACGATGAACACCATCGAACGTCCCGAGTGCCAAACTCATGGGTGGCAGGCCTTCTATCCTTTGTTCCTCTACGGGATAGGACCAATGACTCAGCATGACGCAAAAACCTTCTCCGGCAAAGCAAAACCATCAGCACCTGCTCGATACAAAGCACAGAAATCGCCATCCTCCGTATATACGCGTACTGGAGTCGCCAACAGATCCCCCTCCCAAACTAGTGGCCACCCCGCCAGAAGCCTAGCTTTATCTTCCGAGGCAATTTTCACACTAGGAAAAAAAGTCAATACCTGACCCAAGGGAAAAATAATTTCCGCCCAATTCCCCTCAGCAGATACCCTTTCCAGTGTATGCAGGGTATGAGCATCCGCCAGAGAAAACCAGCCACTCCGCGTACGACGAAGGAAGGAAACATGGGCCGGAACCCCAAGTTTCCCCCCCATATCCCTGGCTAGACTACGAATATAAGTCCCTGGGCCACAAGTAATCCCCATCCGCGCCTCAGGAAAAAGTCCTGTATGAAATCTTTGCAGGGTTAGGGAGAAAATATGTACCTTACGAGTCGGCGGGGTAGTTGATTTGTCCCCTTGTCGTGCCAACATATGCAGGCGCTTCCCACCTACGCGAACAGCAGAATAATGGGGTACCTGTTGTTCGATCTCCCCCTGAAAGTGGGACAATACGTCCTCCACAGCAGCAGAATTCACATAGGGACAGACATGCCAATCCACTATTTTTCCAACGGCATCATCCGTATCGGTACCCACACCGAAACGAAAGACACTCTCATACTCCTTTTCCCCCATCTGCAGATAGGTAACCAACCGCGTAGCCTGTCCAACGCATAGAACCAACAACCCTTCCGCATCTGGATCAAGCGTACCTGTATGTCCAATCCTCGTCTCACCCAGCAAACGACGTACTCGCGCCACCATATCATGTGAGGTGCATCCCCGAGGCTTAGATAGCAACAAAACGCCATGGTACCCGGAGGACCGTCCCCTCCTCATTCGCACGCCCCCCCCTGCAGGGCATCCTGTGCAGCATTCAGTACCGCTGACCTGATCTCCTCAAGGGAACCCGTACATTGAAAACCTGAGGCACGATCATGTCCACCGCCACCCCAACGGACTGCCAACTGACCCACATGGACATGGGAACGGGAACGGAAATGGACGTGTATTTTCTTTTCAATTTCTACATGGAATAATATAGACAATTCCACTCCAACCAGGTTGCGCAATCTCGCAACAATTCCCTCTACGTCATCCACCCCGGCCCGACAATCCTTCCGATCAAGGGGCAAGATCTGTACCCAGGCAATGCGACCACCACAGGCAAGCTGAAAGGTAGACAATGCACGACCCAGTAATCGTAACTGGGGTTCCGTAACAGCATCCAACAGAGCCTCTGACAATCGGGCGGTTGACACACCCAGCTCACGAAGTTCCGCAGCCAAACGGAATGCCGAGGGGGTCGCATTGGGATACCGTAATCCTCCCGTATCCGTGATCAATCCCGCGTAAAGAGCCGCTAAAAAATCCGGTTCCCACAACTCCTTGCTCCCACTACCCCGCTGCTGACAACGCAGGTAGCGCCACCATTCTGCCAGCAAAAACGTGGTAGAGGGCGCCGTTGAATCTACTAAATCAAAGGTGCCAAAACGGGTATTGGTGGGGTGATGATCAATGTTGACAATAACCGGATGGGGAGACAACAGACGCGCACAGTCCCCAATACGTTCCACGTCTGCACAGTCCACCAAAACAGCGGCAGAAAACTTTGTATCAGGGGATAAATCATCTATATGATCAATGGAATGGGTACCCGGAATTGCCATCATAAGCCGTTTGGGTAGGACCGAGGCACTGACAAGTACCACATCGCAACACAACCAACGCAACAAATAACCTGCCGCTAATAGGGACCCAACCGCATCACCATCAGGGCGAACATGAGAAACAACCAAAATGGGGCCAGAAGACCATTGCCGAGCCCATAGTGTCAACTTCTCCCACAATGGGGCATATGCCTCTGAATCCAACAGAATTCTCTCCCCTTTAGTCCGGCCCTGCCCCGGAGAGGAGGGTAACAAATCCATCATCATGACTCTTCTTTGGACGCCATGGACGACGGGGAGGTGGATTCAATATCAGCCAACAATGTTCCGATGTGTTCACTGTATGACAACGATACATCGAGGACAAACTCCAGCTCCGGCGTGTAGCGTACCGAAAGACGCCGGCCTACCTCCGTACGCAGAAAACCCTTGGCCTTAACCAAACCGGCCAATGCCTCAGCCTGTTTCTCTGCTGATCCCATCACACTCACATAAACCTTGGCAATCTGCAGATCACCACTCATTTCAACGGCTGTGACCGTTACAAAACCAATTCTAGGATCCTTGACAGAACGATGCAACAAATGACCCAGTTCCTTTTTGATCAGTTCACCCAAGCGTTGCCCACGCACCTGCGCCGCCATTGTAACACTCCTATCTAGCCCATCGAACTAAGTACGCGGTACTTCTTCAATCACAAAGGCCTCGATAATGTCACCCTCCTGTACGTCCTGGTAACCCTCAACTGACAACCCACATTCGTGCCCCTTGAAGGCCTCCTTTACATCGTCCTTATAACGACGAAGGGTACCCACATGACCCTCATAAACGACAACCCCATCACGAACAATCCGTACCCGGCTTCCGCGGGAAATTTTCCCTTCCAATACATAGGACCCCGCTATGGTACCCAACTTAGGAATACGAAAGATCTTTCGTACGGACAAGGTGCCCAAAACTTGCTCCCTAAATTCAGGCCCCAACATACCCCGCATCGCCTGTTCAATCTCGGCGACAGCATCATAAATCACACGATGTAAACGAAGATCCACTCGTTCACGCCCTGCTATGGCGGATGCGTTTGATTCTGGACGGACATTAAAACCCATAACGATGGCGTTGGAAGCAGAAGCCAACAGAATATCGGATTCTGTAATCGCACCTACCCCCGCATGGATGACACGCACACTCACACCCTCTACCACCAATTTCGAGAGGGCCTCCTGCATAGCCTCCGTCGATCCCTTTACATCCGCCTTAATGATAACGGCCAATTCCTTGATCTCGCCCTCCTGAATTCGTTCAAAAAGATCATCCAACGTTACCCGTGAACGGGTGGAACGGGAGGCTTCACGTTGTCTCAGGAGACGTTTGGCAGCTAAAATGCGCCCCCTTTTCTCGTCCGCAAACACAAGGAAGGGATCCCCCGCACCGGGAACATCCGGTATACCGAGGATTTCCACAGGTGTAGAAGGCAAAGCAGAATGAACACGTTGACCACAGTCATTGATCATAGCGCGAATCTTGCCAAAGTAACTTCCTACGACAACCCCATCCCCTATCCTCAGGGTACCACTCTGAACAAGAACGGTGGCTACCGGCCCCCGGCCCCTTTCCAATTTGGCATCGATAACAACACCACTCGCCGCCTTTCCAGGATCAACCTTCAATTCCTGCATCTCGGAGAGTAATAAAATCATCTCTAATAATTCGTCGATGCCCAATTTCTTTTTAGCAGAAACGGGAACAAAGATCGTATCCCCACCCCACGCCTCAGAAACAAGACCATGCTCAGCCAGCTGCCGTTGAATCTGATCAGGTTTGGCCTCGGGTTTATCAATCTTGTTGACAGCCACAATGATGGGAACATTGGCCGCCCTTGCGTGGTTGATGGCCTCCACTGTCTGAGGCATCACACCATCATCAGCAGCTACTACCAACACCGTAATATCAGTTACCTTGGACCCACGGGCCCTCATTGTCGTGAAAGCAGCATGACCTGGCGTATCGAGGAAGGTAATTTTCTTATCGCGAAATTCTACCTGGTAGGCCCCGATATGCTGTGTAATACCGCCTGATTCCAATTCAGCCACCCTCGTGTGCCGTATGCAGTCCAGTAGTGTAGTCTTACCATGATCCACGTGACCCATAATGGTTACTACAGGTGGTCGCGATACCACTCTGTCAGGATCGTCCGGCGTCTCCAATGCCCCGAGGTCCGTCTCATCGACAGCAGGCTGATGAACCAATTCAACCTGGAAACTATCGGCAATGACGGCCATAGTCTCCACATCGATTTCCTGGTTGATCGTAGCCATGATCCCCGCCTCAAGCAGATGCTTGATTACCTCCGCAGCTTCCCGTCGCAAAAGTTTAGCAAAGTTTCCCGCAGTCAGGGGCCCGGATACAACGAGTCTCTTTGGCAATACGGGGGGTTGTTTATGAGCCAGGTGGCTCTTATAACCGCGCGCAGCACGTCCTCGATGACCACCCCGTGACCTGCCACCTCCACGTGTGGGGTGCCCCCCGCCGGACCGCCTCCCGTGCGATCCACCTACATGACCGGAACGTCTATTAGCATGGGAACCAGCTGACATAGAGGAACCACTGAAACGTCCCCCCCCTGAATTAGGATGACTAGATGAATTTACCAATCGGGCATTCTCCTCTCCCACGCGGAAAAAACGAACATTTTCAAGACACCACTTCCTCCGCATTCACTACTCAAATGATCCATATAAATCCAAATCCCCATCCTCTACACTGGGAAGGAGACATCTTTAAACTATAATTTAACCTTTTCCACAACGTACGTAACTTGAATTCAAGAAAATTCGTGTAAAATTATCCCCCATCACGAGCCTGTAGAGGGACCCATGATTTTACCTATGGCCACCGCAAAACCGGAATCCGTAATAGCTATCACAGACCGTGGTGAACCCCCAACCGCCTTCCCTAGGGCTTCCTTACTTCCCCATGAATACCAAGATATCCCCCGCCGCTCGCAAGCTGAAACAAGCCGCTGCACATTTCCACGGGACGCATCCCCTGCCAAAATCACAAGGTAAATTTGCTGCCGAGTCCCCGATGATGAAAGAACCCGTAAAACAGCATCATAACCCTCTACCAACTGTCCCGCTCGCCTAACCAGCCCAATCCATTGATACAGCCTATCCCCCACCCCTACTATAGTAACACTTTTCCTCATCACACACCGGACCCCCGTTTCATACAAACGGGGTCCCCGAATGGTGGATAGGATCGCAGGGGAGAAGACGCAGACCCCATCACTGTTTCACCTGTGAACGCAGTTCAGCATAAACCGCAGCGGGCACCGAAACACGCAGAGCCCTTTCCAAGGCACGCCGCTTCTCCGCACGATCAATACAATCCAAAGTCGGGCACACGTAGGCACCACGACCCGGTGCTTTTCCTGTAGGATCCCAATAGACCTTACGTGCCGGAGTGCGCACCACCCGCAATAACTCCCCCCTAGTGAGAAAATCACGTGTAGCCACGCAGCAACGCAACCCTATTTTTTGGGGGGGAGATTTCACGACTCCCCCCTCCCCTTTGAACGTGACGCGAGGGAAAAGGCCACAGGGGGTGTTAGAGAGGGCTTATGATTGGAAGAATCCCACTTGTCCCCCTTCAAACCCACGCTAGGGAAGGAATCATCCCCCCCGTCATCCAACGACTCTGGTGAATGGCTACTACAGGAAAAAGCCACGGATGACTGCCCCTCGTCTCCCTCACGGGGGACATCCACCACAATTGCGGATGTGTCAGGACTGTTTTCGGCCTTGATGTCGATTCTCCAGTTGGTCAACTTGGCCGCCAACCGGGCATTCTGCCCCTCTTTTCCAATAGCCAAGGAAAGTTGGTGATCAGGAACAAGAACACGGGCCGTACGGGCCCCCTCCGAAATCTCCACGGAAACCGTCTCCGCCGGACTCAACGCATTGGAAATCCAGGTATTCAAATCCTCCGACCAACGCACAATGTCAATCTTTTCTCCATGTAGTTCGTTGACAATAGTTCGGACACGCGCCCCACCCTGTCCTACACAAGCACCCACGGGATCCACATCGGAACAGAGGGAATGTACAGCCACCTTGGAACGATGCCCTGGTTCACGTACCACCGAACGAACCGTTACCAACCCCTCAGCAATCTCCGGAACCTCTAGCTCGAATAAACGCCGCAGAAGTCCGGGATGGGTACGCGATAAGAATATTTGTGGCCCCTTGGTGGACTTTTCCACACGAGTTACAAAAACTTTTACCCTCTCACCGTGGCGAAACCGTTCACCAGGTATCATCTCAGAATGGGGGAGGAGAGCTTCAATTCGTCCCAAATCGGTATAGTAGTAACGGGGATCCACGCGCTGGATCACGCCGGTGACAACATCATCAACCCTCCCCGCAAAATCCTGATAAATGAGGCTACGCTCCGCCTCCCGCAACCGCTGGGTAACCACTTGCTTGGCCGTTTGTGCCGCTATACGACCAAAATCAGCTGGAGTAACCTCAACCTCCACGGTATCACCCAACTGTAAGTCACCATCTGTCTTCCGGGCCTGCTCCAGGGTCATCTCCAACTGGGGATCACACAGGGAACCTTCCTCCACAACGTCCTTGCAGGCCAAAACACGCACCCTACCCGTTCTGCGATCGATATCCACCCTGACGTTTTGTGCAGAGTGAAAATTACGCTTGTATCCCGAAATCAGGGCAGCCTCAATGGCATCGATCAGTACATCTTTGCTGATCCCCTTTTCCCTTTCTAACTGGAGTAACGCTTCCATAAATTCTGCATTCAACCGTTCCATTCCTCCTCAATTTTTACGAAACACGGTCCCCAACATTTGGTGACATTTCACAAGACATGACCCCATGTCCATATCCCTCATTTTCTATCGGAATCCCTTTCCATCCGCCGCCCAAAGTACGGATACCCACCAGGCATCCAACTCGAAACCGTATGAGCAACCCAACCGACTCTCCTAGGCCTTCCCCCACTCATTACGCACCCCAATACCCCCTGTGACCCATAAACATGGCGCCCAAGGGAAATACCAGGAAAAGCAAAGAGTGGGCATCGGCCCACTCCCTGGCTAGCAACGGAAAAATTGTTCCCTCATGAACCCTGATCGCACACAGGACTACGTAAGGGGGCACCACCACCGCACACTACACGATATCGAGTCTATTTTATCACCTGCCAAAATCAGTACGCAAGCCATTTTTATCCCGCAAAGAAAATTGCGAAGTAGGGCGGGAAATCCCGGGAATCATTTTCCCCAAATCAAGGGGATATCCCCCTGATTACGATATGGTGATTCGCATCATAATTTTCCCGTAGCCAAAAAATATCATCCAAGCACCATAAACCCTCCCCTCCGATCTTTCCATCCCATAACTCTAATCGACTCCCCAGCGGACAATACTGGGTGTGGTATCCAAAGTTTCCAGCAAAACTCCTGAATCTACGGGAACCTATTCGAATTTTTCAATCGAGTGTATCTATGTTTATAACCAATAATATCTATCATGTATATTGGTTAGCAAAGTAAGTACGTTGTTATTGTATGATGGTAAGCATAAAGCTAAGGGTAGGGCGTGTCTAGATAACCACTGCCAGGATGCTATCCATACCTCTGACCGGACACCCATGAAATGCACCACGCTACCCAATCAAAGGGAGAAGAATTGATTTCTAACCTTTATATTCATAAAATAATAAATATATTATAGTAATTCATATTCAAGGAGAATCATAGTTATAGCTTGGTATATCTTTTGTAAAATCCTCAGGGAGGGCCCCCGAGGATTTTGCGTATACTACGGACTATAAATTGTAAAAATTACTAAAATTACACGAAGGGGAACAAGTATATTCCCGGAACAACAAGGGAGCCTATATATAAAATTAATTAAATGTTAAAATAAATTATCAAAAATTACGTATCATTTACTATCATCAACTCAATTTCACTACACTTATATCAATGCTGAACAGGGTAATAGAGGCCATACTACTGTTAATAGCACAAAAAACCTGTGAGGCCTCCCCTGGGCATGAGGACGTATTCACGATCAACGAGCTAGTTATGAGATCCGTCTTACCCGGAGCAGTTGAACTAACAAGGCTCCCTGGTACTAAGACCTCATTCAATTGATAGGTCAGGGTGAGTAAATCGTGAGGCTGGGGGGTCCCCTTTAACTCCGTAATGACAAGATACTGTTGACAGGATTGCAAGTAAATGCAAGGAGGTACAAGACTTATAGATGTTCCATGCATGGAAATTACAATGTTAATGGGAATTGTTGAAGCGGGTGGAATGGATAGCCCTCCGCAGAAGAGACTTTCAAATTGGGCATTATCACGAGTAGTTGTAGGACCCGTTGCCCCTGTCGTTCCCACTGACCCTGTGGAACCCGTTGCCCCTCGTTCTCCAGTTGGTCCCGTGGACCCCTGTGGTCCTGTTGTCCCTGTTGCCCCTGTTGGACCTGTTGCTCCTGTTGCCCCCGTTGCCCCTATGGGACCCGGGGGCCCGCCGGAAGGACCTGTTGGACCCTGTGGCCCTGTGGAACCCGTAACACCGGAACCTGTTGCCCCTGTTGCCCCTGTTGCCCCTGTTGCCCCTGTTGCTCCTGTGAGAGCCGTGGTACCCAGGACACAACAACAACAGCAACAAACTGGCCCCTGAGGACCTGTCGGCCCTTGTGGACCCGTGGCACCTGTAGTACCTGTGACCCCTGTGTTACCCGTGGTACCAAGACCCGTTGCCCCTGTTGGACCTGTGGCACCCGTGACACCAAGACCCGTTGCTCCTGTTGGACCTGTGGCACCCGTGACACCAAGACCCGTTGCCCCTGTGGGACCTGTGGAACCCGTGACACCAAGACCCGTTGCCCCTGTGGGACCTGTGGCACCCGTGACACCAAGACCCGTTGCTCCTGTTGGACCTGTGGCACCCGTGACACCAAGACCCGTTGCTCCTGTGGGACCTGTGGCACCCGTGACACCAAGACCCGTTGCTCCTGTTGGACCTGTGGAACCCGTGACACCAAGACCCGTTGCCCCTGTGGGACCTGTGGCACCCGTGACACCAAGACCCGTTGCCCCTGTGGGACCTGTGGCACCCGTAACACCAAGACCCGTTGCTCCTGTGGGACCTGTGGCACCCGTGACACCAAGACCCGTTGCTCCTGTGGGACCTGTGGCACCCGTGACACCAAGACCCGTTGCTCCTGTTGGACCTGTGGCACCCGTGGCACCCGTGGCACCCGTGGCACCCGTGGCACCCGTGGCACCCGTGGCACCCGTGGCACCCGTGGCACCAAAACCTGTTGCTCCTGTTGGACCTGTGGCACCCGTGACACCAAGACCCGTTGCCCCTGTGGGACCTGTGGCACCCGTAACACCAAGACCCGTTGCCCCTGTTGGACCTGTGGCACCCGTGACACCAAGACCCGTTGCCCCTGTGGGACCTGTGGCACCAAAACCTGTTGCTCCTGTGGGACCTGTGTTACCCGTGACACCAAAACCCGTTGCTCCTGTGGGACCTGTGGCACCCGTAACACCAAGACCCGTTGCCCCTGTTGGACCTGTGGCACCCGTGACACCAAGACCCGTTGCCCCTGTGGGACCTGTGGCACCAAAACCTGTTGCTCCTGTGGGACCTGTGTTACCCGTGACACCAAAACCCGTTGCTCCTGTGGGACCTGTGGCACCCGTGACACCAAGACCCGTTGCTCCTGTGAGACCTGTGGCACCCGTGACACCAAGACCCGTTGCTCCTGTGGGACCTGTGGCACCCGTGACACCAAGACCCGTTACTCCCGTGGCACCAAGACCCGTTGCTCCTGTGGGACCTGTGGCACCCGTGGCACCCGTGGCACCCGTGGCACCAAAACCCGTTGCTCCTGTGGGACCTGTGGCACCCGTGGCACCAAGACCCGTTGCTCCTGTGGGACCTGTGGCACCCGTGGTACCAAGACCCGTTGCTCCTGTGGGACCTGTGGCACCCGTGACACCAAGACCCGTTGCTCCTGTGGGACCTGTGGCACCCGTGACACCAAGACCCGTTACTCCCGTGGCACCAAGACCCGTTGCTCCTGTGGGACCTGTGGCACCCGTAGCACCCGTGGCACCCGTGGCACCAAAACCCGTTGCTCCTGTGGGACCTGTGGCACCCGTGGCACCCGTGGCACCAAAACCCGTTGCTCCTGTGGGACCTGTGGCACCCGTGGCACCCGTGGCACCCGTGGCACCCGTGGCACCCGTGGCACCCGTGGCACCCGTGGCACCAAAACCCGTTGCTCCCGTGGGACCTGTGGCACCCGTGACACCAAAACCTGTTGCTCCTGTGGGACCTGTGTTACCCGTGACACCAAGACCCGTTGCTCCCGTGGGACCCGTGGCACCCGTGGCACCAAAACCCGTTGCTCCTGTGGGACCTGTGGCACCCGTGGCACCCGTGACACCAAAACCCGTTGCTCCTGTGGGACCTGTGGCACCCGTGACACCAAGACCCGTTGCTCCTGTGGGACCTGTGGAACCCGTGGTACCAGGACCCGTTGCTCCTGTGAGACCTGTAGGACCTGTAGGACCTGTAGAACCTGTAGGGCCCGGGATACAGCAACAACAACAGCAACCAGCCGGACCTTGAGGTCCCGTTGGTCCCTGTGGCCCCGTAGCACCAAAACCCGTTGCCCCCGTGGGGCCCGTGGCACCAAAACCCGTTGCCCCTGTAGGGCCCGTAGAACCCGTGTTAGAACTCGCAGGTCCTGTGGGACCTGTAGGACCCGTACGACCTGTGGAACCTGTAGGACCCGTGCGACCTGTAGGACCCGTACGACCTGTGGAACCTGTAGAACCCGTACGACCTGTGGAACCTGTAGAACCCGTACGACCTGTGGAACCTGTAGGACCCGTACGACCCGTGGAACCCGTAGAACCCGTACGACCTGTGGAACCTGTAGGACCCGTACGACCTGTGGAACCTGTAGAACCCGTACGACCTGTAAAACCCGTACGACCTGTAGGACCTGTAGGACCTGTAGGACCTGTAGGACCTGTAGGACCCGTACGACCTGTAGAACCCGTACGACCTGTAGGACCTGTAGGACCCGTACGACCTGTAGAACCCGTACGACCTGTAGGACCTGTAGGACCTGTAGGACCGGTTACCCTACATTTGCAACGGTTACATAGACAACAATCGCAACAATGGTTATTGTCAAATTCTTCACAATGGTCATTGTCAAATTCTTCATATTGGTTATTGTCGCATTTTTCACAATTGCGATATAAAGTGGTTCGGCTAGAATTATGGTGATTGTGTTGATCTCTGTAATCACTATTTATATAAACTGATTTTCTACCAATCCAATGTTTTACGAAACGATTGCCCTCCGATCTTCTGGGGGAGGGAGTATGGGTGATTGTATTTCGTATTTTTCCATTGTTTTTATAGTGGATACAACCCGAATTCCTACCGATCCAATGTTTCATAAAATGATTATCCTCCAATCCTCCAAGAGAAAATGTATGGAAGATTATGTTCTGTTTTTTTCTATTATTCATATGATTATATGAGTGTATATTGTTTATGGACCCCATCTGATGCCCATAGGAGTTAGAAATTGGGTCCGAATGGGAGACAAATGGCAACATCTCGTTGTGGGTATGAATTCTTGAATGAAATTTTCAGAGGGATTTTCCTCCATCTTGGAACTTCCCTAATGGATTCATATGTAAAATATTTTTATCTTATTAAAAAATATAAGAATGCTTGGACTCTAACCCTTTTTTCTTTTTTTATGTATTTATACTAACTATTGATTCTACCCTGATTTGTCTAAAATGAAAAAAATTCCTGTTATTTTCCCCATATCCCCCTCTTTTCTCTTTATCCATAAAATATAAAAATTCACGGGTATAGAGGGGGATATGAACTCATGCCCCGCAATACCCGTGTCGCTTCACCAGCTCTTATTTGCGAAAAAAATGGGGAACTACCCTCTAGAGCGTTTACCATAGTTGCAAAAATTAGGAATATCAATCGAGCAAGCTGTCCAAATCATTGTATATATAGTCCTGTACGATACGATAAAAACTTCTTCAGGGGGTTTGAATGTGAATTGGCTAGCTAGGGAAAAGATGAATAAGGGGTGGAAAAGCTGATCAAAGAAACAATGGGGGACCCCACAAAATCATCAGGAATGGCTACAAAAAAATGTACACTAGATACCCATAGGGGACAACATCCAAACGGGTGTGCGCATTTCCCAAAGGGATTCTTGCTTTATTCCAGTATTCAGCACGAAATCAGCAAATAACAGTCAAGTAGGGCCTACCCTCTCAGCTAACCCCCTCATAGAACCACACATGTACTACTCTCGCATCATACGGTCCTTATGACCCATAAGATCAAGATTCATCCGACTGAACGCCAATGTGCAAACACCCCCCTCTGCTAGCTTTTCCCCATCCCCTTCCGAGTCCCTTATACTTTCGTTTCGCCCATTTCCTCCGTCTGTTGTCTACTAGGTATTGTGGGGCTCTTACAACCCTAAACAAACGGATGAAAGACGCCATACAATTTCCCGGTCTATTCCATTCGTGTCCGTATGACGGGGCTTGGAAAGTGGGCTCCCAATAGGGTCGTCTATTCTTGACGACGTTCTAAGCAATTTTAACTATACTACGGTAGGAATTCCGAGTGGTCTTTTGCTTGCTCTCAGGCTTTGGAATATCCACTCATTTGACCTCAGGGAGGGAGAAACCTGCACACATTTGATTCCCGATTGTTCTTTTAGATTGTCTTGCCATTCTGCCATCATCAGCCTATTCATCTCCGCCCCTCCGCTCTTTTTTTGGACCTAGCGCTACACTAGCAATACCTCTATTTTCTGTATACTGTGCCCGGCGGGAGTGGTTGCATCCCAAATTTGAAATGCAACCACCAAAGAATGAGTAAAAAAGGACAAGAATTTGTTACCATTTTTGAAAAATCAGGATAGAATCAATAGTTAGTAAATACATAAAAAAGGGGGGAAATAGGATCAGGACCCCAACATACTTTTTTATATTTTAATAAAATAAAATATTGTATATGGGTAATATTCCCGCGAAGGGACGAAGATTAGAACTAAAAACCCCCCCGGGAGAATGCACATACACCCGTTCGAATGCTGCCTAGAACCCGTTCCGCCATTGCACCGTTGGATTTTGATCTCAACAATAAATGTACACTAGTGAAAGGGACATGTAAAAAAAGCCAATCCCCACTTTATAGAGGGAAATAGTATAAGTACCGATTGTCGAGAACGGTCTTGTAAATTCCTATAAACCGATGTGTCGATCCTTCAATATCTTTAAGTTTCCCTGATCGTATATTGATATTTTCGTTGTATATTTACGATATGAGGTTTTAATTTCCTCCTTTCGCTCCTTTTAAATTATATAATTTTATGTTACTGTTTAACATAATATCATAAAAGGGTTCTGAATACGCGGTTGTCACATATCTCCCCTCATACCCCTCGGATTCTCTCTCCATCGAACCATTGGATTGATTGTTCCATTCCCTAATGCACCCTTATTCTCTGTATGGTGCCCAAATTTAATTCATAGAAGAGAGGGGGAACAACCCCGTGAACAGAACCAATTGGATATTGAGCGCATTATTCACTTTTGGTTCCCTGGTGGGGGGGTTTTACCTCCATCAGAATTCCAGCATAAGGCAACCAGTGCAAGAAACAATCCATAACATGCCCGATCTACAAATTAAGGATTTGAGTATATCCCCACGGGAATTGAAGATATCATTATATACGGGATCGGGGTTCTCCCTATGGTCCGACTATCCTTCATTAGAATCCCGACTTCAGGAGATAGCTAGAGAACGTAAAATTAGAATTCAGTTGCTAGATCTTCATTCGACCCGATCGTTACAAACTGCGTGGGAAAGTCTAAAATTTCCCCTGTATGGGGCTATAGAGCAACATCAATGGGCCGATCTACCCAAACTCGTCCAACAGTATGCCTATGATCTCGGATCTCGATGCGAAGTAAGATTGATGGGAGACAAATTATTAGTAGCCCTACGAGAACCCAATGGGAATCATTCCATCTATCGTGAAATTCATTTGTATAAAAAGCACGATAACTAGGTTGGGTGGATACCCCCCCCCCCCTCAGTAGGGGAAGCCAGGAACCGTGGAAAGGGGTGGTAGAATATGTTCCTGATTGAGCTGATTATGGCATTCCGTAGTATAATAGCCGGGGCGGTGATCGCAACTTTGGGCTTTGTTGGTTTTTGGACGGATACCTCCTGGCCCCTCGTGATTGCTGGCGCTGGGGTTATCTGGCTGTTATTGGTTTCCTCCACCAGGGAATCGGGACCTTCTGGGTCCCGGGAAATAGGGAACATTGTGGAGGGGTCAAAGAATATAGAAATCCCCTCCGTTTCCTTTGATGATATTGCGGGTCACAGGAGGGCTAAACAAGAACTACAGGAAGCAGTGGAATTTCTATCGCCACAGTCTTCTTTAGAGGAATATGGTATCCGCCCACTTAAAGGTATCCTACTCACCGGTCCCCCCGGTACGGGCAAAACAATGTTGGCCAGGGCGGTGGCCCATAGAACCCGCTCCTACTTCCTATCCATGAGTGGTAGCCAGTTCGTAGAGAAATATGCGGGCATTGGAGCCGGACGAGTGCGCCAGCTTTTTCAAAGAGCAAGGTCACTGGCCAGGAAGAAAAACAGGGGTGCGGTTATTTTCATTGACGAGATTGACGCCATAGGTGGTAAGCGTAGCAGTGGCGAAAGTCGAGAGTATGATCAAACCCTTAACCAATTGCTAACGGAAATGGATGGCGTTACAGGGGATCAAAATGCTAAAATTCTCATAGTAGCCGCCACGAACTACAGGGAGATTCTAGATGAGGCATTGTTACGCCCTGGCCGTTTCGATCGTCAAGTGGCTGTTCAATTACCAGATCAGAGGGCCCGCGAGGAGATCCTACGACTGCATATGCGTGGCAAACCCATTCATTCCGGGGTAGATGTACCATCTTTAGCACGAGGTACCTTCGGTTTTTCGGGGGCGCAGCTGGAGAGTTTGGCGAACGAAGCCGCTGTTTATGCCATGCGGGGAGAGACAGAACATATTGAGCAGCAACATTTTGCTATGGCTCTCGATAAAGTGATGATGGGTGAGCGTACAGATCGAAAAGTAACCCTAGAGGAAAAGCGCCGTGTAGCCGTTCATGAGTTAGGGCACGCTCTGATGTCGGAAACCATTTCGCCGGGGTCGGTTGCACATATATCCCTGCAATCAAGGGATCGTGCGTTGGGATATGTACATCGGAAACAGGCCTCACAAGATTGTTGTCTATTAACGGAGCAAAAGTTACGGGAAAATCTAGAGGTTATTATGGCGGGTCCCGGGGCGGAAGAATTGGTATTTGGACAAACCAGTACGGGTACCAAGGGCGATTATGAGCAGGCCTGTGAAATAGCACGGGAGATTATCATGGCAGGCTGGTCGGGGTTGGGTGTCGTGGATCCGAGTCTGGTAACCAAGGAAGAACTGCACACCGAGGTTCAGGGGATATTGGAAAAAACCTCCATGACCGTTGCTCGTAAACTTGCTCCTATGCAGCCCTGTTTAGAACATTGTCTACCCCATTTGCTGCAGGAGGAAAGTGTAGATGGAAAAACTTTTCGCCGTCACCTGTTGAAATATACAGCTTCCTGAGGTGGGTGGATCCTTGGTTGTGCTTTTATCTGTTTTGCAAAAGGGATGGATGGAGTGTGATAGAGAGTGGTGCAATTATCACAACGGGCTTTACAGTTGATGCCGTCGCCCACCCTGGCCATTTCGGCACAGGCCAAGGAAATGCGTATGAGAGGGGAGGATGTTATCAACATGGGGGCCGGGGAGCTAGATCTGTCCCCCCCCTCCCATGTTGCAGAAGCTGTGCAGCAAGCCCTAGCAACGGGGCATACCACCTATACGTCTGCGGCTGGTATTCTCCCCCTACGAGAAGCTGTTATGGCCGATTTGAAGCAGGGATGGCAAGTAGAGTACAGTTTCGATGAAATTGCGGTTATGGTGGGTGCCAAGCAGGCATTATACAATGTCTTTCAGGTTTTATTGGATCTGGGAGACGAAGTAGTGGTTCCAGCTCCCTATTGGGTTAGCTATGTAGAACAAATCAAACTAGCAGGCGGTGTACCCATTATCCTCTCCACTAAGATAGAGGACCGTTTTCTACTGGATCCCGATGATTTGCAACAATGCATCACCCCCCGCACCAAGGTCCTAGTACTCAACACGCCAGGCAATCCCACGGGTGTTGTTTACCCTCAGAAACGACTGGCCGCCCTAACAGAAATATGTTTGAAACATGGAATATGGATAATATCCGATGAAATTTATTCTAGACTCATACATGCCAGCGGTGTAAAACATACAAGCCCCCTGCATATGGATAGGGAAGTAGCGGATCGAACCATTTGGATTCATGGGGTTTCCAAAACATATGCAATGACGGGTTATCGAATTGGATTTGCCGCCGGTAACAGGGACGTCATTCAGGCTATGGTTCGCCTATCAAGCCAGAGTACTTCCAATCCTACCTCGATTGCCCAATATGCCGCTCTGGCAGCCCTTACCGGACCCCAGGATAGTGTAGTAAAGACAAAAAAGATACTGGCAGATCGTTGTCAACGTGTACAAGCATCCTTGACAGATCTTCCTCATATTTCCTCTCTTCATCCGGATGGGGCTTTTTATGTTTTTCTCAATGTAGCATCTTGTTTGCACCCGGGTGAAGATGACTTCGATTTTGCAAAACGATTACTCTTTACCGAAAAAATTGCTGCGGTCCCTGGCACGGCCTTCGGTAAGCCCGGGTATCTCCGTCTCTCGTATGCATTGGATGATCGTTCGTTGCAAAAAGCCCTGGCCCGCCTACGACATGCTCTGAAATTATCAGTTCATTGATTTTAGAATCCTTTTTCTCAGGAACAAATTTTCAAGATCGTTCTGATTTTTCTACAACCCTCGGAACAACAACAACAACGTTGAATACCTGTCCCCTTCAGGGACAGGTATTTTCATTTATTTATAAAAATTTTGTGTACCCCGGTTGCCCCCTTCCATTGCCCCCCCAAAAAGGGGGATATAGGGCCAAGACCTCAACATACATTTATATTATAATATAATTATTTTAAATATAAATACAGAGGTAGATCTCCAAATTCGCTGACAATAAACACAGGATCAGCAACATTCTTGACATATAATTCAAATTGAATATATATAAAAACAAGCAACATGAATGAGATATAATTATTAATAAAATACTATATAAACTTTATTTCAATAAAAATGTACCCCTTTGTCCTTAGCCACCCTCCCACGCTAGGAAACCCCATAATGGTATTTTTTACCATTATGGGGCATAGCGATACCTTCCGATGGCCTTATGGACATACGGTAGTTACCCATCATTTTGTACAATTCTGGATAAGGCCTCCCTCGCCGAGGGGGAAGGGCAAGGTTTGATAATGGCTTCATACAAGGATTCTGCTCCCTGAACCTGGTTCATATTCTTTTCATGAAATCCCATCTTATGATTCAAATCTATATACAAATGCCCATTCATCCCAAAAACCCTACATACCTCCCGTAATAGTATCCCATGCAACCATTTCTTTTCATCACACATCCCCTTCAAACGATCCCCAATTTCGCGCAGGATACGAATAAAATCACCGACAAATTCCTCATCCGTGGAAAACCAATCATCGTGAAGTATCACGACCTCCGTACCATGACGCTCACAAAAACCATGAAACCAGGAAAATCCATATCGCAAAGCCCGGTCACGATGGACCAATATGAGTCGACACACCTCCCCCCTTTCGATTGCCAACATCAAATCTCCAAAAAGGGGTCGTTTCCAATCCATTGCACTCCCAAACTCGGAGATCCAATCATGGATCCACCACCCTCTCATTGCACAGAACGAACGAATTCTCTCTTTCTGTGCCTGTAACTCCAACACGCCCTTGCGATGGGCCACACGGAGATAAGCTATCGTTTTTCCTTCTCCCGGTCTTGTAGCCGCACCCGTATATTGTAGATACTGTTGGTGCGTATAATAACGGCGATTGGTAGGCGATCGGTGGGCCTTCAAAACACCGCTGCGATCCCAACGCTGCAGGGTGGCCACCGAAACACCCAATAGCTTGGCCATTCTGGCCGGCGTATAATGTGTTCCCATGGAATTACTTTAACACAACTTCATTAAATATTTAACAAATTTTACCAAAAACAAGGGAATACCCAGCAATCCAGGGAAATGGTGCCAGGTACCCACTTGAATTCCCCTATATCAGCGGCGAAAAATTTGTGAATAACGGCGTTGAGAACGCTGTACTGCCTTTCGAATCCTCGAATCTCTCTCCCTCGGATAACGGTTTTTCCTATTCTTTCCATTGGAGGGGGAGAGACCCCCATCAGATATGGGAACCTCGGAAACTGGTTTCCCTATCCCAGCAAACACAGCCTCTAGCATGGCAATCGTCGAACTCTCAGTACTTCCCCCATCGATATCCCTTGGTAAGGGAGCGGAGGAGACTGGCATAAAGAACCAGCCTCTACTCACACAAAAACGGTACCTCTCCCCCGCCTCCCAATTGGATTCCTTCATCATAGAAGCGGGCATCCGCAACACAATATCATTACTTTCATGACACTCCACACGTACGACCACATCGCCCCATTTCCCCGATGTTTCATGCTCCCCCCTCTTTGAACTTCCTTGACGTTTCCTTCTCTCTCGCCCCAATTCTCCTTGCCCCCTGTCCATGAACCCATTCCTCCTATACTATGTACATTCATCCAATATAACCACTAAAATTTTCCTAGCCAGTCATCCAAAGGGCGTTTCCCCTTTCTTTCCATACGGGCCGCCACACGAGAGGGGGTACGTGATCTAGTACCAGAACCGCGGGGCCCCTTTATCACATCCCGGATTGTTGCACTATCAGCAGAAAATCCATCATTCCTTTGCAAGGACGACTCCCCCAACTCATCCCGAAACGACAACCCCTCTGTCTCCTCACTCTCAACCGGACGGTGATGTTCAGACTGAAACCCCTCCCCCTTCTCATGCCCCCGAATGGACCGTTCTCCCTCCTCCCCCACGGGGCGTTTCGATCCGTATTTTTGCCAACGATGGCGATGCATCCAATGTAAATGAAATATAATATAGGCCCAAAAACATGCATCAATAAAAAGAACAATGGAATTAATTTTTTCCATTCCCTTGAAGCTATACCATAAAAAAACTGCAGCGATCGGGACACTCATATAGGCCCCCCATGTAAGGGAGAAGATAAGAACACGGAATACCCTCCGGAGATATTCACGCAGGGAAAAAGGTGTGTCGCTTGCAACCTCACGTACTAGAATCCAGAGTAACCCCAACATCCACAACACAAGGGAAAATAGAAAAATCTTGGCGAATCCAGCGACTACATAATCCGCACCCATAGAAATCTTTTTCCAGAGATCTGAAAACACCGAAATCCCTCCCCCCACTCTCTATGTGAGTATACAGGGCACTGACCCCATCCTACCATGCCGCAGTAAATTCGTATACATCTTGTATAAGAAAGGACGACAAAGTGTATCCTTGCAACAAAACAAAGTTCATTGAAACCGAGGAGGTTCTGTTCATCATGCATTTTCTCAATGCTATGCCCAATCCTACCGACCCCCCCTCTGTGGGGGATCCGCGTCCTCACGGAAAATCCGTCCATTCCACCGCAGATGCCTATGATGCCGCGATGACGGAGGCGAACGAAAAACCAAGAAAAAGGGGGAAGAAGGGGGAGGATGAAAGAGAAAACCAGGAAGTTAGAAAATCCATCCAGAAAACCTTCCAGCAGACGGGTAAACCCACAATGGACAAAACCCATCCCCAACAAGATATGGATTGGGATCAAGATCCGGATCACCGGAGGTTATTCTAGCTCCCATAGCCAGAGATTCCCCATCACAACAAGCAATGGTAGGTTATGCCATGTTGATCCAACCCGTCCTGTTCCCGCCTTTGGCAGGAAGCCAATAGGATCTGATGGTTCAATGCACATTCTCCTAACAGCGTCAAAACCCTCTGCAGGCGCCATTCATCATAATGTGCCAAGGAATCATCCAGAAATAGAGGTAGGGAGATCCCCATCCTATCCCTCCAAAAACACAGGAAGGCAAAACGTAAGGACAACCAAACTTGGTCCAGGGTACCCACACTCAGAAGTTCCTCCGGAACCCAACGCCCTGTGGATTGCAAACGAACCTGACTAGCAAACCCCCTTTGGGCGTCCATCCTCCACCCCGTATAACGTTGTGAAGTAATCTTTCCCAACCATTCTCTCGCATAAGGAACCAACGACTGTGCTACGTCAGGTTGTTCCCTCTTAGCCACATCTTGCAGGGTTTCGAGCGCAATTTGTAAAGCCCGGTGCTCCCGTAGCAATGCCTGTAGATGATCCCTGGCCCTAGACCACTCTGCAAACACCTGCGGCAAAGCCTCCGTTGTTTGTATTCGTACGGATAAATCACCCTCTAACCGGGCCCCCTGCCAAACCCAATACCGCTCCTTAGCCTTCGCCATAGACAGGAGATTACGTACTATAGACTCCCGCATTGGGGAGGGGGGATCCATTCCTATGCACGATAATGGCAAGGAGTTACCCCTTCCCCCCCTCTCGGGTTCTTGCTGTTCCCAATGGATTGCCTGAGTACGGAGATCCTGCCAAACATGAGGATCCTCACCGTATGAAGCGGTTAAAGTTCGTAATTCCAACTCAGCTTCCTGCTTCTGATACAATGCCTGATCCAAAGCCACACTGAAGTAATGCCATTCCTCTGCTAAATTATGCAGTTGTACATTGTCCTCTATCCCCCAACGCTGCACAAAAACTTTTTCCTCCGTCCTCAACTGTTCCTGCCCCTGTTGACACACCAATAATTCCTCACGATAGCGGCGCAAGGACCTTCGCAAACCCACCATTCCACCTAAGAGGAGAAGCAGGATGGGAAACACACGAACCCAGTAGGATGATGCAGGACCAGAGGATGGGAACTCGAGAAAGAACAATATCGTACCGCATATGGCCAGAAAAAATAACCCGAAAAGCCAACGGTTTCTCACCCCCCTCCTAACTTCCTCCCAATGGTTTTTCCTTTCCTGGAATTCACATCGAGCTTGACGGATATGATCCCAACGTATCCTATCCTCATGAAGCATGCGCGTCCTGGTTGTCCATTGTTCCCGTTCGTTTTCCTGCAACGTGCCCGAGAACACACGGGGAAAGGGGCAGGTGGATAGAATCTCCTGAATCCGTTGCTCCGCCTGTAGAAACTGACGGCGTTTTTCCTGTAAATTACAATACAATGATTCATCCAGGAAGGGATCTGGTTTGTCAGCCAACCACCGCACCCGTTGCTCCTTTTCCGTCCTAATCCCCCTTGCCTTCTGGGCAAAAAACTCGATTTTCTCTTCCATTTTTTTTCGCTGAAAGGTAGCAGCCTGACAGGCACTCTTCACCTGTGCTAGTTCTTTCTGCCTTACGATCCAACCATGTCGGCTCCCCTGTAACGCCTCCAACCGATCCCGTATGTCCTTTTCCTGTGCATACGCATGCCCCAGAGGTTTTTTGGGGGATGCTACCGTTCCTAAAGCCTGATAACTCGACTTTAGCTTCTGCAGAACAGATTCGACATTTTCCGTGCCCAACAATTGGGAAAATTGCTGAATCAACGACAAACTACCCTGCGCGTACCATCTGCGCTGGGTTGTGGATCCCCGTCCCC